>JAHEJX010000021.1 GCA_024638645.1 Actinomycetes bacterium | reverse complement strand
CGACCTCGTCCTGTTGAACGTCGTACGTATGGCCCGCTTGGTGACGCCGACGATGGTGGCGCAGGGGAGCGGTTCGATCGTCAATATCTCAACGTTCGCCGTCTTCGAGCCGTCACCGGTCTTCCCCGTCTCAGCGGCGCTGCGGGCGGCGCTTGCCGGTTTCACCAAGTTGTACTCAGACGAGTACGCCGCCCATGGTGTCCGCATGAACAACGTTCTACCGGGGTACATCGACAGCCTTCCGGAGACCGACGAGCGGCGCAACGCGATCCCCTTAGGCCGCTACGGCACTGTCGACGAGATCGCGAAAACGGTCGCATTCTTGCTCTCCGCCGACTCCAGTTACATCACCGGGCAGAATCTTCGGGTTGACGGTGGGTTGACGCGTTCGGTGTGACCTGTGTGGCATGTAGCACCAAGCACGTAGTGACCGTGGCAGAATTCGCGCATGCTTTCGAGGGAGCAGGTTCAGTTCTTTGACGAGCAGGGATATCTCGTGGTCCCGGACGTGCTCGATGGCTCGGACTTGGCGCCGATCATTGCCGAGTACGAGGAAGTCCTGGCCGGTGCCGCAAGAGAACTGTTTGCGAGCGGCGAGATTCCGTCCACGTTCGAAGAGCTCGGATTCGCCGATCGATACGTCGCCATTCTTGGCGAGTTTCCCGGGCTATATCGATATCTGAACATATCGCTGCCGCTCTCCAACGATCCGTTGCCGCCTGAGGAATGTCGGATGCATGCTGGCCCTGCGGTGTTCGATCTGTTGCGCAATGACAAGATCCTCGACGTGGTTGCGAGCTTGATCGGCGGTGAGGTTCGGTCGAATCCGGTGCAACACATCAGACTCAAGCCGCCCCGGTCTGCGGTGCCGGAGATGGTGTCGGGTTACTCGAACATCGGAGTGACCACCTGGCACCAGGATCACGGGGCTGTGATGGACGAAGCCGAAGCCACGGACATGGTGACAGTGTGGTTGGCTGTGACCGACGCTGCTGTGGAGAACGGCTGCCTCGTCGTCAGCCCGCAGTCACATTCGGCAGCGGAGCTGACGCTGCACTGTCCCGGCGTCAATATGAATGTGGCTGCGGAGAACTACATCCCGGAGGCATTTCGGGACGGCAAGCCGATAGTTGCGCTGCCGGTCAAGGCGGGGTCTCTGGTCCTGCTCAACAAATACATCGAGCATGCCGCTCTGGACAACACGTCGGATCGCTTGCGGTGGAGTTTCGATCTGCGTTATCAGCCTGTCGGCCAACCGACTGGGCGGCCGGCGTTCCCCTCTTTCATCGCCCGCAGCCAGAACAACCCTGATGACGTCATGACCGATTGGCGCCAGTACGCCGCCCAATGGGAGGACGCCAGGAAGACAATGGTGGGGGATGGGTTCGGATTCCCGATTTACGAGCAGAACCGATGGCTGGCAAATGCGGGCCATCCGGCCTGCTGAACCGCTACACCATGTAGTGATTGCGGCGGCTGAGATTTGGGCCCGCGTTCTTGGTGCCGCCCCATTCCCAATGCCAAGCTTCCTCTTTGTCCGCTTCGCAGGCCGCCCACCGGGGATGCACCCACCCGTACCTGCTGGCGTTGGCGACGAGCCACAGAAATGCATCCGACTCACAAGTAAGCAGAGCCTCATCGGCAGTGATGTCGACGGCGCGACCCCACCCGTGGTTTGAGTTGCCTGGGGTGGCGGTCGGGACTCGGCACACCCGCGTGTGCGATACCTCGTCTGCTTCTTCGACTTCGTCGGTCGGCGGCGGATCTCCGCTCTCCGGGACTGCCGGGTCTTCAACCGGGGAAGTGACAACGAGCGGACAGTTACGGCGATACGTCCGACGCTGGGTCTTGATGTTGCGATAGCACCAGGCGGCTGTGAACTCGACGCCGTCGTGCAGTGCGTGTCGCTCGAGTCGCATCCACGCCTCTGCAGCCTCTTTTTCAATGAAACAGCCAGGATTGGATGCAATCTCGACCAGGGTTGTCTCCGGAAGCATCCCGTTTTCGTACTCGGCCTCCAACAGATCTTCTGTCAAAGCCTCATCGGCGATCGGGCTCCCCTGGTCCGGAAAGGTGGTGGTGAAAGTCGCTGCGGGCATGCCGGCCGTGGCGGTGGATACCGCCAGCAGCAGAGACGCGGCGAAGCTCGCAATCAAAGTCGGTCGTTCCCCCTGACCCCCAGGGGGCCGGTCGTTGTTGCTATGTTCGGCGAAACCCGTTGGTGAGTAAAGGATCAACGTGGTTGGGGTGAGGTATCTAGTTCCTCGAGGCGAGTGGCTTGGCCCGCGAACGGTCGTGATTCGGATTCAGTCAGGAACCGCGAGCTAAATGGCGGCAGCGTTGACGCCGAATAGACCGTATGACGCTTCATTTCTTGGCCGGGTACGTGCTCGGTGAACACGGCAAACAGTCTGCGCGCCTTGCCGCCCAGTCACGCGCGCCGGGCAGTGCAAGCAGCGAGGCGCTCTACGACGTAGAAGATCGAATCGATCGACTCATCCTGATCATGGCGGCCATGTGGGACCTGCTGAAGGAGCAAGGCCTCACCGAGCAGGATCTACAGGAACGTATTGCGCAACTCGACCAGGCGGACGGCACCGCCGATGGGAAGTTCACTGCTCAGGGGACTGTCTGCCGCGCCTGTGGAGCCAAGGTCGGCCCGGGCCTCGTTGCCTGCCAGTTCTGCGGGGTAGAAGTCGGCGCAGCCGCCGCCCCTGGAGTGTTTGACGGCGTCTGAAGGCCTGCGGCCTTCAGAATGCAGCAAGGGCTTCGCCCTTCTGCGAAATGGGTGAGCCGCCCATGCCGTCAGGCGGGAGAAGCGAAGCTTCTCCAACCTGAGCGAAGCTCAGGCCACGACGATGTTCACCAACTTCGGTGGGCGAGTAATGACCTTGCGGACTTCTCCCTGGCTGGTCCACTCGGCGATTCTTGCGCTACCCAACGCGGCCTTCTCGGCATCTGCTGCGCTGATGTCGGCGGTGACCTCGATGCGGTCCCTGACCTTGCCGTTGACCTGGACCACCATGATGACGTTCTCTTCGCGGGCAATCTCAACATCGGCCTGGGGCCAGGAGCTGGCGTGCACGGACGCTGCTTCACCGCGACCCCGCCACAGCTCCTCCGTAATGTGCGGCGCGATAGGCGCCAGCAGCTTCAGCATGACCGAGACCGCCTCGTCCCAAACGTCTGCGCTGACATTGGATTCACGCAATGCAGTCAGCATCTCGTTGCGGAGCGCCATCATTGCCGCGACTGCGGTGTTCCACTTGAAAGCCTCCATATCTGAGCCGACTTTCAAGATGGCCTGATGGACCTTGCGGCGCAGATGCTCCGACGCGCCTTCGTCGATCGCTGCAGGCGAATACTCGGCGCTACCGAGCTTCCACACGTCTTCGAGGAAGCGTCGTGATCCGGCGATGCCTCGGGAGTCCCACGGGCCACCCTTGATCCAGTCGAATGCGAACATCAGGTAAGTACGGACCGTGTCGGCCCCGTGCTCTTGGACCAGGTCATCCGGGTTGACCACGTTGCCGCGCGACTTCGACATCCGCTCCACCTCGAGGTGATGTTTCAGCTGATTGACGTCGTTGGTGCCCGGGATGGAAGCGATCTCGACCGTGGCATCCGGCAGGACTTCGACCGTCACGTACGGCCGACTCCCGGCGTCAACGTGCAAAACGCGTTCCGTGCGCCCCATCAACTCGCCGACGATGTCACCTGCATCGCCATGACCGACGCGGATGGCACGGGCTTGCAGTACCCCTTCGGGGCTCAGGTCATAGTTCCATTCACCGTCGACCGCGACGATGTCGCCCGTACGCTCCTCGCCGAGGACCTGTCCTTGGTTCCTCAATTGCAGCCACGGCTCATGCAGGATTTCGTCGGGATCGCGGCCGTGCTCCTTCATGATCGCGGCCGTCTCGTCGAACAAGCCCATGTCTCGCATGGCTTTGATGAAGAAGCGGGCATACAGCAAATGCATCACGGCGTGTTCAGCTCCGCCTGTGTAGCTGTCGACCGGAAGCCAGTATGCGGCCTCCTCAGGGTCGAATGGTGCGGTGTCGAGCTGCGGCGACAGGTAGCGCAGCCAATACCACGACGAGCACATGAATGTGTCCAGCGTGTCGGTCTCGCGGCGAGCCGATTCTCCTTCGGAGTCCAAGGTGTTCAGGAAGGGCTCGTGGTAGGTCAAGGGGCTGCGGCCCGTCGGCACGAAGTCAACATCTTCCGGCAGAATGACAGGAAGATCCTCATCGGGCACGGTTTCGATTGTGCCGTCAGCCTTGTACACGATTGGGATAGGTGAGCCCCAGTAGCGCTGCCGCGAGATGAGCCAGTCGCGCAATCGGTAATTCACCGACTCAGATCCGGCGCCGTTTTCTTCGAGCCAGTCGATGGCGGCGGCGACCGAAGGGTTCTTGCGGCCCTTCTCGACGTTGGTCGTTACGCCGCTGATCGGGCCGGAATCGACCATGGTCCCCGGCCCGACGTATGACTCCTCCATAGTCTCCTGGCGTAGCTTGTCGCCGCCCTCCGGCTGTATCACGGGAATGATGCCGAGGTCGAAATGGCGGGCGAACTCGAAGTCGCGCTGATCGTGGGCAGGCACCGCCATGATTGCTCCGGTCCCGTACGAAATCAGCACATAGTCGGCAATCCACACGGGCACCTGGGCGCCGTTGACCGGATTGGTGGCGTAGCCGCCTGTGAACACTCCGGTCTTCACCCGACTCTCCTCCATGCGCTCGAGCTCGGAGCGGCGCGCCGATGCAGCCACGTATTCCTCGACGGACGCGGCCTGCTCTTCGGAAGTGAGCCCGGCTACAAGTGGATGCTCCGGGGCCAGAACCATGAAGGTCGCTCCCCATAGGGTGTCCGGTCGGGTGGTGAACACCTCGATCGGTCCGGCCGGTGAGTCGAACGTGACCATGGCCCCCTCGCTGCGGCCGATCCAGTTGGTCTGCATTGTCTTGATCGGCTCGGGGTAATCGAGGCCTTCGTAGTCGAGTAGCTCGTCCGCGTACTTGGTGATGGCGAAGAACCACTGCTCCATCATCTTCTGCACTACAGGCTGCCCTGTGCGCTCGTCTTTGCCGTCAATCACCTGCTCGTTGGCCAGCACCGTCTGCAGAGTGTCGGACCAGTTCACCAACGCCTCGCCGCGATAGGCGATGGCGGCCTCGTACAGCTTCTTGAAGAACCACTGGCTCCACTTGTAGTACCGGGGGTCGCAGCTGAAGGCCTCACGCTCCCAATCGAACATCGTGCCCATCGAACGCAGCTGCTCGCGCATGCGCTCCATGCGGTCGTACGTCCATGGCCAAGGGTGAATATTGTTCTGCACGGCGGCGTTTTCGGCCGGCAACCCGAACGCGTCGAAGCCCATCGGGAACATCACGTTGTAGCCCTTCATGCGCATGTAGCGCGCCCGGGCATCGGGAGGAGTCATCGCATACCAATGGCCCATGTGGAGGTCGCCGGACGGGTAGGGGAGCATTGTCACGGCGTAGTGCTTGGGCTTGTCCCAGTCGACCTCGGCGCGATAAAGGCCCTGCTCTGTCCAGGCCTCTTGCCACTTCTTCTCGATTGCCTGATGGTCGTAGCCCATTTCGTGCTCCCTGCCGAGGTTGGCGGTGGGGCGCAATGGTAGAAGCCTGACGCTGAACTGCGGCGGTTAGCCGGGCGAATCTGCCTAGCCTTCCAACCATGTCGGATCTGCGGTCGTTTGTAGCCAAAGAGGGGCTGGCTGTCACCGGTGTTGACGAGCAGTGGCTGGCGCGTGTGTTGCCGCGCATCGACCCAGCTCGAATCGTCGTACGCGAGGCGCCTGGTTGGTTCATGCGCTTCTGGGCCAAGGGAATCGTCGCCGTGGCCCTGCCGTGGGGCATCTACCTCGCTCCGGCAATGATGGACCGTTACGAATCGGGCGCTGAGCCGTTGCGACTGGGGCAATTACTCGTGCACGAGCTCACCCACATCGAGCAGGTCAAACGCAAAGGTGTCGTGGTCCACGGTGTCACATACGTGTGGGACTACCTGAAGGGCCGGTTGGCTCGCAAAGGCCATTGGGAGTCCTACCGATCGGTTCGGCACGAAGTCGAGGCTCGCGGCGTAGCGAAACTCGTGATGGCGGGCCCCCGATGAGCGACCGTCCCGATCTCGATGCGCTTCCGCCCCCCTCGAGGCGACCGAACAACATGGCGCCTGCCGATGAATATCTCCCGAGCGTCAACTGGAGCTACTCCCAGTTTGCGCTCACGCTGCTCATCGGGATCATCGTGGGGCCGTTCGTAGGCTTATTGATCTATGGAGTGATCAATGGCGAGGTCACCGAAGACGTACCAACGCTATTCCTCCTCGCCGCTCAAGTTGTCGCAAGCTTCGGCGTGCTGCTCTTTCTGAGCCAAAGGCGCGGCAGCGGCAACTGGCGGACCGACTTCGGATTTGCCATGGAGCCACGCCATCTCTGGTGGATCGGCGGGGGGATGGTTCTCCAGATTGGCGTCGCGTTGCTCACATTTCCGCTCGTCGAGCGTTTCGCTCGAGACGATCGCCCGCAACAGGAAATCGCACGTCTCGCCACGGAGATGAGCGGCGCGGAGTTGGCGATCTTTGGACTGATCGTTGCGGTTCTCACCCCGATCTTCGAGGAGGTCGTGTTCCGCGGGATGCTGCTCGGCCGGCTCGTGAAGACAATGAGTCGCCGTTGGGCTGCTGTCGTGTCGGCGGCTGCGTTCGCTGCGATTCATCTTGCAGATCCGAACGCTTATCTGGTGGTGCCTGGGCTGTTTCTGGTCGGGCTGGCTCTGGCTTACGTGGCGTATCACTCGAAGAACCTGAGCGTTCCGATCTTCGTTCATATCGGCGTCAACGGTCTGGCCGTTCTGCTCTTGGCATTCGCAGATGAGCTCGAGGAAATCGCTGAGAGCGTGGAATCGGCGATTCGGCTGGCTCTCTAGATTCGTCCCGCCGATTGCGCTAGTTGTAGCGCTGCGGAGCCGGTGGATGGTTCAGGAGAGCCGTCCTGTCGAAGCTTGATCCAGTGACCCGTTTACGAGTGGCGGTAGCGGCCGTCGGCGTCGCCATTGCTGCCGGCGGTATCTTCTTCTTCGCCCAGCCCACCGCCGAGCGGGCTCGGCTTCCGGAGTCCGCGGTCGTGGTCCCGCCGGCACGGATCACCGTCCATATCTCGGGCGCTGTGCAACGGCCGGGCCTGGTCGAGGTCGGGACTGCCGCTCGTGTTGCCGACGTTGTTGCTGCAGCGGGAGGCACGACGAGCGATGCGAGCCTGGCGACGATCAATCTTGCGGCTCGTGTGCGCGACGGCGAGCAGATTGTCATTCCGGACTCATCTGCACCTCTTCCAACGGCAGATGGCAAAGTCCGCCTCAACACGGCCACCCAAGCCGAGCTCGAATCGATTCCAGGAATCGGCCCCGTTCTGGCCGCACGGATCATTGCCGCCCGAAACGAGCGCGGCGGCTTTGCCGTGATCGAGGATCTCCTCGACGTGTCTGGCATCGGCGAGGCCAAGCTGGCTTCGTTCCGGGATGTTGTGGCAGTGCCCTGATCGCTCGACTCAACTGGCCGGATCGCACCGGGCGATCCGCCTTGGCTGCGGCCGCCGCAGTGGCGATAGGCGGTGGTCTGGCCCAGTCCTCGCTCGTCTGGATCGGGTTGCTTGTCGCAACGGTCGCGCTGATCGCAAGGCAGTGGGCCATTGCGTTCTTCTTGGTCTGCGGATTGGTGGTCGGGTTGGCTGCGGCAAGCCGACAGGGCGAACCGCCCCCGGCCCCGGCTTCGCTCTCGGTCGACTTCCTCGTCGTGGCCGTTACCGATCCTGCACCATCGGAAAGGGGATGGGTCTTTGTGGGCCGCCTGGTTGAGGGAGGTGGCAAGGTCGCGGTCGTCGTTGCGGAGCGCACCGATCTGATGGCCGGTGACACCGCCGAGGCGACGGGAACACTTCGCTTCAACCCCGGTCGCCTCCATCGCCACGACGTCAGCGGCTGGCTGGCCGCTCGCCGCGTCCTCGTTGTCCATCGCGCCGATGGCCTCTTGGGCATCGCGAATGCGATCCGGACGCGCGTCCACAAGCTGTTCCCCGATGGCGAATCCCCTTCCGCGTTGATGCGGGGCTTCCTCATCGGCGACACCTCCGCTATTGCTCCGGTGGCTATCGACGAGATGAAACGGGCGGGACTCGTGCACTTTGTGGCCGTCTCGGGGGGAAACGTAGCCCTGTTCCTCGGAGCCGTATGGCTTGCTCTGGGTTTGGTTCCGCTCGGGCCCAGAACCAGGGCCGCTTGCGGCGTTTTCGCAGTCTTTGTGTTTGTCCTGGTCACCCGATGGGAGCCCTCGGTGGTGAGGGCGGGCCTGATGATCGGCCTTGTCCTTGGTGGCCGGGTCCTCGGTGTTCCGCTCTCCGGCTGGTCGGCGCTTGGGCTGGCGCTTACCGCGGCACTTCTGGTTAGCCCCGAGCTGCTGTTTGACGTGGGCTTTCAACTCTCCGTCCTGGCTACTGCCGGACTGCTGTTTGGATCGCGTCTCTGGGACGGTCGGCGACCACGTCCCATGTGGCGAGCGATGGCGGCAACCTTCTCTGCTCAGCTTGCAGTGAGCCCGCTGCTGATCGCTTCGTTTGGATCGGTGCCGGCATTTTCGACCATGACCAACGTCCTAGCTGCGCCTGTCGTGACTGCCGCTACAGCCGTTGGGTGGGGGGCAACTCTTCTCAACATCCCAGCGGCAGCAACTGCTGCGGCGGGGCTTGCGGACTGGGTACTCGAACTGTCACGGCTTGCCGCGGCACTTCCTCAGGTTGGCCCTGTCGGTGTCGCCGCCTTGATTGGAGGAGCCGTTGTCCTGTCTGTTCGGCCGGCATTAGGTGCCTTGGGCGTAGCCGCAATGCTTGTGATTGCCGTGCTGCCGGCGCCGTACCCACCTGGGCCCGTCGCAGTCTTCCTCGACGTGGGGCAGGGCGATGCCGCCATCGTTCGATCGGGGTCGGGAGCCGTGATCGCCGTTGACACCGGGCCCGATCCGACCGTCTATGCGGCGGCGCTGCGCCGCCACCGGGTTTCTCACATCGACCTCTTGGTGCTCACGCACAGTGATCAGGACCACGTCGGCGGACTCGAGGCGCTTCCGCAGCGGGTGACGGTCGGCCGGGTCTGGGTCCCCGCATTCACCGAGATCGAACTCTGGGAGCGCTTGCTTTCCGGCCTCGACACCGCGAACGAGGCAGTCACGGCGGGAGTAGCAGCTGAGGTAGACGGCATTCGCCTCTCAGTGCTGAGCCCCGGCCGGCGTTTTGCAGCAGACAACGATGGCTCGGTTGTGTTGTGGATCGAGTCCGGCGCAGTGACAGCTCTTCTCGGAGGCGATGTAGAAACGGTCGCCCAACGAGAATTACCCCCGGTCCGTCCCGACCTGCTGCTCGTGCCGCACCATGGATCGAGCACCACCGACGTGGACTGGTTGCTGAAGACTGTCGGGCCGGTCGCGGTCTTGAGTTATGGGAGGAGCAACCAATTCGGCCATCCAGCGCCGGACATTGTGGTGGCGTTGGAGAGTTCGAACACCACTGTGTTCGACACTTCGGAAGGAGACGTTGTTGTTCCGCTGACCGGCTCGTATCAGCCGGCGTCGTCTAGGGCAGTCGCCCAGCGGCGCCCGAACATCCAGGCCGTATCGCGCTTCGTATAGATCACTTGGTATACGGAGATTGCGGCCATCTCGAAAGCGGCTACCGAACCTGACATGTACATGCGCCAGATTCGATAGGTCGTCTCGTTGGCAGCCTCCACCGCCTTCTTGTAGTTGTTTTCGAGGTTGCTGACCCAATGGCGGAGGGTGATTGCGTAGTTCATCCGGAGGCTCTCGATATCCCTGGCCTCGAATCCAGCATCTTCTGCCACCTGAATCCCTGTCTCGACCGGGAGAAGCTCACCGTCTGGAAAGACGTATCTGTTGACGAATGAAGGCTTCTTGCGCTCGAGGCGGCGCGGTCTGCTGCGACTGGTAATGGCGTGATTCAGCAGAATGCCGCCCGGCGTGAGCAAGTCATGCAACTTGGCGAAATAGGTCTCGAGCATCTTCGCCCCCACGTGTTCGAACATCCCAACCGACGCAATGGCGTCGAAGTGGCCGGTAACGTCCCTGTAGTCCTGTACCCGGATGGTCACCCGATCGCGCAATCCCTCTATGTGATTGCGCAGCTCGGCTTCTGCTGCCTGTTCCGGGCTCAGCGTGATCCCTGTCACCTCGACTCCGTAGTTGGCGGCAGCGTGCCTGGCCAACGCACCCCAGCCGCAACCGACGTCGAGGAGCCGTTGGCCGGGTTGGAGCCGCAGCTTGCGGCAGATGACGTCGAGCTTGCGCTCCTGGGCGACCTGGAGTGACTCCCGCTCATGAAGGAAATACGCACACGAGTACACCATGAGCGGATCGAGGAACAACGCAAAGAAGTCGTTGCCCGTGTCGTAATGGTGGCGAACCGCCTCGCTGTCGCGTCGCAGCGAATGGAGTCTTCCCCGGCGGGTAGGGCGTGTTGCGTTTCTGCGCCGGCTTTCGTTGGGAAGGTGCCGCAGCAGCCGAACCAGCCTGGCAACAGCACGGGGCGAAGACCTCATGGCGTCGAGTTGCGCAGCCCAGTGCAACATTCCGAACATCTCACCCTCGATGTCAATGTCATCGAACACGTACGCCTCGCCGGCAGTCAGATCAGAGGGAGGCAATAGGGCGGCTCGCAAGGCGCCGGGATGACGCAGAACGATCGTGGTGTCGGCGTCAACCGGCCCCCATGTCTCGCCCGTCCACAACCGCATCGCCGGCGGCTGTCCTTCTGTGAGGGCGACGAGCTGCTCGTATATCTGCCTGCTGACTATGTGAGCGTCAGCCATCGGCCGGCTCCCTCAACCGTGTCGCATCCACATACTTGCTCCCTCGCAAGCATATTTCAATGGATCTGTCGGGTGCCGGGCGATCCTGTCGTGGTCGTCTGATCTAATGTCGCCTCATGAAGTCCTTCGTCCTGATCAGTGCTCCGCGTGATGCCGGGCCCGGTGAGCGCGAGGTGATGATGGAGCGGGCTGCCGCTGCCCTCGAGCAGCTCGAAGTCGACGACGTGACTCGTATCGACGTGCCCGGGAAAGGCTCAGGGGAGGAGGCATCGGACGCCGGTATCAGGCTGCCCGTGCAGGCCCTCATCCCTGCACTGCAGAGCGGGTCATTGTTCGGCGATCGCATTGGAGTGCTCGTGGTCGATGCCCAGTCGCTACTGAAGGCCGAGGCAGAAGTCATCGCAGAGGTGTTGGCCATCGCAGATGAGTCGGCAGTCGCTGCCGTGTTTGTGGCGTCCGGAACGGTGCCGGCGCCATTGGCGAAGACGCTGAAGGCAAAGGCTGAGCAGATCACGATCAAGCGGCTCACCGAGCGCTCGGCAGGGGAGTGGCTCACCGCCGCCGCAAAGGAGCGGCATCTGCGGCTCGACGAGGGCGCTGCCGACGCCCTCATCAAGGTCTTCGGGACTGACGTCGGCTCGCTGGGGCGGGCGCTCGATCAGCTTGCCGTGGACCACGACATGGTGACGGCTCGAGAGGTCGGCGAACGCTTCAAGAACCGACCCGACGAACCCGTGTGGATGTACGGTGACGCGGTTTCTCGCGGCAACGTGGGCGATGCCTTGCGTCGCCTCGAAGACTTCCTCCATCACGATCATCCGTTGGTCCTGCTCGCGTATCTCAACAACGATCTGCGGCGCCGCGCTTTGGCGGCCGCTGCCATCGACTACGAGGCCTTTGTGGCCGCGGACGGAGGACGTCCCGGATACGCCCTGGAGAAGGTATGGAAAGCCAAGAACCGCACCAAGGGTGAGGATCTGCGGCGTGCCGTGGACGCCCTCGCCAGAGCCGACATTGCGTTGAAGACCCAGCCCGAGGCCACCCATCGAGTGATGCTGGAACGGCTCACGGTTGCCTTGTGTCGCTGGTACGGCGGATCGCGGCGCTGACGATTGGTTCAGGGCGAGTCGAGGCGTGACCGTTCTGGATCGCATGTCAGATCGGCGGTGCCGGCGCCAACGTCATTGATGAATGAGGTGATTTCACTGCTGGCTGTGGCCCACGTCGTCGTTTCGCCGTCGCTGGTAGCGAAGACGATCCCGAGCAGCCTGTTCTGATCGTCGTAAACGCCGGCACCTGAGTCGCCACCTGTGGTTGCTGCGCGCAACTCATAACCGAGTCGCTCATGACGCTCATTACCCAACACTTCCTCGATGCTGATCCGGGCTGGGCGCTCGAGGGTGAAAGGCACCGTCCCCGACGTTGCCCCATCCACGATGACTCCCGATGATGCGCCGTCTGGGGATATCGGAGCGACGTCAACTCGCCGGAAACCTGTCACTGGGATCCGCAGTAGCGCCAAGTCCCGTTTGAAGTCGACTGCGGAAATGGCAGCTTCGATCGGATCCATCGCGGCGACGGTCACTGCGACGGAATCAGCGCGCGCCACCAAGTGCGCAGCCGTCACGACCATGCCCTCCTCGTAGACGAGCCCTGATCCGGTGCGGCTAGGAGCCCACCCGCAGCCTTCGGTCGTGAGACGAACCGCACGTTGTTGGGGGGTCACGTCTGCGGAATCGCCTATTGCCGGCGTAGCGGCTGAGCATGATCCGAGGATCACAGCTGTCAACGTGACGAGAATCGTGAAGGATTTCTTGGCTCGCATGAGCCCTCCCTGTCCACATGCGGCCGCAGAACCGATTGCGGTAACGTGCGTCAAGTTACCCGAGTCGAGGCTGGGAGAGGTCGAGTGAGCGAACCGGGCAAATCCGGCGACTTGACATCGGTCGCGGAAGAGCTGCTCGAAGACCTCACTGCTGCCAAAGAAGAGGGCGGACCCCTCGATATTCCGGGCGGAATCCAAGGGCTGCTCTATCGGCTCCGCGTAGCGATTGAAGCCGTCACCACGTTTACCGGAAAGATCTCTTGGATTCTGGTGTGGGTTGTCTTCGTGTTGGGATTCTTCAATGTTGTCACCCGATATGTCGCCCGGTTCATCGAACGAGACATCATTGTTGGCGAGATCTTCGACTTGCAATGGATGGTGTTCGGGGCCCTGTTTCTGCTCGGTCTCAATTATGGAGTGCGAGAAGGCGTTAATCCGCGCATCGACTTCTGGTGGGCGGACTTCCCGAAGCGGCGCAAAGCCATCATCGACCTGGTGGTGCACACATTTCTGTTCCTACCGTTCCTCGTAATGGCAATCCAGGTGCTCTGGGGTTGGGCGTTGTCTGGGATGGGCCGCTCCTTCGATGGGACCTGGTCGACATGGAAAGTGTGGGAAATCTGGGAGCAGTCAGCCGACGCAGGTGGCCTGCCGCGCGGACCGATCAAGCTGTTGATTCTCATAGGGTTCATCCTCATGGCAGCCCAGATAGTCGCTGAGATCGTCAAACAGATCCTCGTCTTGGTAGGTCGGGACGATCTGGCCGGTGTCGCAGCCCACGAAGCGCCCCTGCGCGTGGAGTAGCTCAATGGATCTCGGTGTTGCGCTATCCCTAATCATGTTCGCCATCTTCATTGGCTTGATCTTGATCGGCTACAACGTTGCGTTCTCGTTCGCATCAACCGCGCTGCTGTTTTCGTTCATTGGTGACTTGACCAACACCTTCGATCCGGGATCGCTGAACGTGCTTCCTGGGAGATGGTTCGGTGCCGTGTCAGACTCGACGCTTCTGGCGGTCCCGTTCTTCGTCTTGATGGGAGCAATCCTCGAACGGTCCGGCCTTGCCGAGCGACTGCTCAACGCGATCGGAATGCTGCTTGGCCCGATCAAGGGCGGAGTCGCGGCAGCCGTTGTCTTGGTCGGGACTCTGCTTGCTGCGGCCACCGGTGTGGTCGCGGCGACGGTCATCGTCATGGGTCTGCTTTCGCTGCCGACAATGGTGCGGCTCGGTTATGACCACAAGCTTGCGACCGGGGTGATTATCGCGTCCGGGACGCTTGCCCAGTTGTTACCCCCGAGTCTTGTGCTGATTCTTCTCGCTTCCCAGATGGAGGTCGGGATCCTGGGGCTGTTTGCCGGCGCACTACTCCCTGGGCTGATGTTGAGCTTCCTGTACGCGGCCTACGCCGTGGGCATCTCTTACGCCAGGCCGGGCGTCGGCCCTGCAATGGCAGCAGAGGAACGCACCCTGTCAGGGAGGCTTCTGGCTCTCGAAATCCTTTTCTCCGTTGTGCCGATTCTTGTCCTCATCATCGGAGTGCTGACGGCGATATTCCAAGGTATTGCAACGCCGTCGGAATCCGGAGCAGTCGGAGTCTTCGGAGCGTTGATCCTTGCGGTGCTGGCGTATCAGTTCGACAAGATGCTGGAACGGCGGGGGGCGAGCCATGTGACGCCGCGTTGGCGTCTCACCCCAAAAGCCTTGCGCGAGGCAGCTCGGTCCACTGCGAACATCAGCATCCTCGTCATGACGTTGCTGTTCGCCTCTTCGTTCTTCTCTCTGATGTTTCTTCAGCTGGGCGGGTCGGATGCGACTGCCGACTTCCTTGCGAGTATTGGCGGCGGCAAGACGGGATTTGTGATCGTCGCGATGATTGCGGTGTTCCTGCTCGGGATAAACCTCGAGTTCTTGGAGATCACGTTCATCGTCGTCCCGATATTCCTACCGGCCATGGACGCACTCGGGTTTACCGTTCAGGAGAAGATCTGGTTCACCGTATTGATGGCGGTCAACTTGAACATTGCGTTCATCTCGCCGCCAGTGGGGTTTTCGTTGTTCTATCTCCAGAGCGTTGCTCCTCCAGAGGTCAAGACGGCAGATATACACAAAGGTGCACTGCCATTCATGGCGCTGCAGGGGGTCGCTTTGGTGATACTTGGACTATTCCCCGAAATTGTGGAGGCTTCATTCAACCTGTTTGTGCCAAGCGGATAGCCGAATTAGGTGGTAAAACAGTCCCAAGCGCTTGACGCTCGACGGCCTTGTTTTCCTGTGAGGAGGAGCGCAATGAACGACAACCGATTGACCGAGGAACATGGAACCGAAGGCGAACTGGCCGACTCATCGGTGAGTCGGCGCGACTTCATCAAAGTTGGCGCTGGTGTAGCGGGTTTTGCCGCAATGGGGTCCATCCTTGCCGCCTGCGATACCGGCGACGGTGACGCTACAACGACCGTCACCGATGACACGACCGGAATCACTGAAGCCATTCTGTCGCAGTCCGATCTGCCTGAGTTCAACTGGCAGATGCCGACGAGCTGGCCAGGATCGCTGATCGGCACCATCGGCGCCGGCGCTCAGATCTTCGCGGATGAGCTGGCCAAGATGACCGGCGGCAAGTTTACGATCACACCACGTGTGGCCGGGGAGCTCGTCGGCGGGTTGGAGGTCTTGCCGACTGTCCGCGACGGTGGAGCCGAGGCCGGTCATACCGCGTCGTACTACTACGTGGGTATCAACTCGGCGACGCAGTTCGGCACTGCTGTGCCATTCGGTCTGACTTCGCGTCAGCAGAATGCGTGGCTGTATGCGGGCGGCGGTCTCGAGATGATGCGCGAGTTTTACGCGTCCGAGTTCGGGCTGATCCAGTTCCCGGCGGGTAACACCGGCGTTCAGATGGGCGGATGGTTCACCAAGGAGATCAACTCGGTGGCCGACCTCCAGGGTCTGAAGATGAGGATTCCTGGAATGGCTGGCCGCACATTCAACAACCTCGGCGCCGAGCAAGTGACCGTGGCTGGTGGCGAAATCGTGACTTCGATCGAGACGGGTGCGATTGACGCTGCTGAGTGGGTCGGCCCGTATGACGACGTCATTCTGGGTCTCGCAGAGTTGGGAACCGACGAGTTGTACAACTACCACCCCGGTTGGTGGGAGCCAGGATCGTCCCTCGAGGTGCAGATGCCGCTGTCTTTGTGGAACGAACTGCCAGAGGAATACCAGGCAGCCGTCGAGAACGCGGCAAAGGCCGCCAACATCGGGACGATGGCTAACTACGACGCTCTGAACTCGGACGCGTTGGCGCAGGTCAGGGCAGTCGCCGAGATTCGAGAGTTCCCCGAGGACGTGCTCAGCGCGTTCAAGACGGATTTCGAGGGCGAGCTCGACAAGGAAGCGGCGGCGAATCCCCGTTTCGGCGAGATCCTCGGGCCGTGGCGCGAGTTCCGCGACAAGGTCCAGGAATGGCACTCACTGGCCGAGTCTTCGATGCTTAGGGCGTTCGACCTCTAGTCGAGGCCGCCCGTCGATCAATAACGTGGGCGGGTCCGCGGACCCGCCCACGGGCGCGTTCAGTTGGTTAGATCAGGCTGGACGGTCGGCGGCAATGCGGCTCATTGCGGTTTCTGAACTTCTTGGAACGGTGTAGCGGATCGCGCCAACCCGCCAATCGGATGCCAAAACGGAACCACCGGCGGGCTTGAGCTCCGTTTCCGGCGGAAGATGTTCTTTGAGCTCGGTTGCGACCTGTCGGATCTTGCTCGCCTCGAGGAGGGCGAGCCCGTTGTCAACGCTTGCGAGCACCCTGTAATCGGTAGATGCCATCACGGCAACGGCCATGATTGCTGCCGCCAGCACCGCGCGGGTGGGCCAGTCTTCAACGCCGGCCAAGGGCGCCACGAGCACGGCTCCTGCGAACACCGCGATTCCGAACGGCCACACCCACCTGTGCCGAGTCCACATGTAGACCGCGTCATGAACCGCGACGTCTTCACCTAGAACTTTGCGGACGCTATTGAGCAGGAATGCGTAACGCATGAAGGGGAGAGTATCTGGTATCTCGTATCTAGTAGCTCGCGCCAGATACGAGATGCGAGCTCAGACACCAGCCTTACCCCTCGTAGGGACGGATCGCCTTGACCTCGTAGGTGAACTTGCCGCCGGGGGCTTCGTAGCTCACCTTGTCCCCGGGCTTGGCGCCCATGAGGGCTCCGCCGAGCGGGCTGGACGGAGAGGCCAGCAGCATGCCGGCAACCTTGTTCTCCGGAGGCGCCACGAAGAACTCCATCTCGTCGCCGTCTTCATCGACGCAAGTCACCACAGAGCCGACATCGACCGTGCCGTCGTTCGCAGCCTCACGGATCTCTGCGTTGTCGAGAGTGGCCTTGATCTGGCGAATGCGGGCTTCCATGAGGCCCTGGTCGTTCTTGGCGGTGTCGTATTCGGCGTTCTCCCGCAGGTCACCATGATCGCGGGCTTCAGCAATCCGTTTGGTCACCTCGTTGCGGCCCTCGGTCGTCAGGTACTCGAGTTCCTCGACGAGCTTCTGGTGCGCGGCAGGGGTCAGCCAGGTCTTGGTGTCTTCAGTCATTGCTATTCCTAAAGAGAGCGACAGCTAACCGCGGAGGCTGCTGACCTGCTTCTCGAGGCGGGCCTTGCGCCGCGCCGCGGTGTTCTTGTGGATCAGGCCTTTGGACACAGCCTTGTCGATGTGCTTCTGCGCGGCGCGCAGTGCCGTCTCAGCAGCCGCTCGGTCGCCGGCCTCCGCCGCTTCGGCAACGTTGCGGATTCGCGTCCTGAGCTCCGAGCGTGCTGCCCGGTTCCGCTCATTGCGAACCTTGTTCTGCCGGTTGCGCTTTACTTGTGATGCAATATTGGCCATGCCAAAAACCTCTGAGGTGTGGTGGAGCGGGCGGAAATATAGCACCGACCGCAACGACCGTACAATGCTAGCCGCTGCCGAGTGCATCGAAGTCCGCCTAAACCCCGATTGGTAATCCAATGACCGACGCGGCGCGTATCCGCAATTTCTGCATCATTGCTCATATCGACCACGGCAAATCGACGTTGGCCGATCGTTTGCTCGAGGTCACCGGCGCCGTCGAGGAGCGTGACATGCGCGCCCAGTGGCTCGACACGATGGATCTCGAGCGGGAGCGCGGCATCACGATCAAAGCCAACTCAGTTTCGATTCGTTACAAGCCGGAAGGCGGCGACGAATACCTCCTCAATCTCATCGATACGCCCGGCCACGTCGATTTTTCTTACGAAGTGTCGCGCAGCTTGGCAGCTTGTGAGGGTGCCCTCCTCCTGGTTGACGCATCTCAGGGCATCGAGGCGCAGACCCTTGCCAACGCGTACCTCGCCATCGAGAGCGGGCTCGAAGTGATTCCGGTCATCAACAAGATCGATCTCCCGGCTGCGGATCCCGAGCGGGTCGCCAAAGAGATGGTTGGGATTTTGGGCGGCACAACGGACGAAGTGCTGGCTGTCTCTGCGAAGACCGGTGCCGGCGTACCCGAGCTTCTCGACATGATCGTTGCCAAGCTTCCTCCTCCCGGAGGCGTCTCCGACGCTCCGCCGCGGGCCCTGGTGTTCGATTCGTACTACGACACCTACCGGGGAGTGGTGTGTCACATCCGTATGGTCGACGGCACTCTGAACAAGGGTGACCAGGTGCGCTTCATGGCGACCGACGTGGTGGCTGCCGCCGACGAGATTGGTATCGAGAACCCAGATCCGCTGCCGCTGGCCAAGCTGCATCGCGGTGAGGTCGGCTACCTGATCACCGGGATCAAAGAGATTGATCTCCTCCGAGTTGGAGACACCGTCACCCTCGCCACTCATGGTGCGACCGAGCCGCTCCCCGGATACAGCGAGCCGAAGCCCATGGTGTTCAGTGGAATCTTTCCGACAGATGGCGACGACTTCGAACGGCTCCGTGACGCCCTCGAAAAGCTCCGCCTCAACGACTCCTCGCTGGTCTACAGGGCGGAGACCTCGCGAGCCCTCGGTTTTGGGTTCAGGGCCGGTTTCCTCGGTCTGCTCCACATGGAAATCGTTCGCGAGCGCCTCGAGCGGGAGTACGACCTCGATCTGGTCACCACGGCGCCGTCGGTTGAGTATGAGGCACGGACCACGGACGGGATTGTGAAGAGGGTCAGCTCACCGCAGGATTTGCCGGATCGAGCCGTGCTCGAGTCCATTGCGGAGCCGTACGTCAAGGTGATGATCATCACCCCTTCCAGCTACGTAGGCACCGTCATGGAGCTGGTGCAGCAGAAGCGGGGCGAAATGGGCGAGATGACGTACCTGAGCCCCACGCGTGTCGAGATGCACTACGACATTCCGCTCGCTGAGATCGTGTTCGACTTCTTCGATCAGTTGAAATCGCGCACCAAGGGTTACGCCTCGCTCGACTATGAGCCGGGACCGTATCGGACATCCGATCTGGTGCGCGTCGACATCCTGCTCAACAGCATGCCCGTCGACGCCTTTTCGACCATCGTGCATCGGGACAAGGCCTTTCAGTACGGACGCCGGATGTCGACGCGGCTCCGCGAGCTCATCCCGAGGCAGCTGTTCGATGTTCCTATACAGGCAGCGATTGGCGGCAGAATCATCGCGCGCGAGACAATCAAGGCGAAGCGGAAGGATGTGACCGCCAAGTGTTACGGCGGTGACATCACTCGCAAGCGCAAGCTCCTCGAGAAGCAGAAAGAGGGCAAGAAGCGCATGAAGATGGTCGGCGCGGTCGAGGTGCCCCAGGAAGCGTTCATCTCGGCGCTGCGTATCGACGAATAATGCTCGCGCCGGACTCCGTCGAGCTCGCCGACCTTGCCGCCGGGTGGCGCTCGGCATATGTTCACATCCCGTTCTGCAGGCGGCGTTGCCCGTACTGCGACTTTGCGGTTGTGGCTCCGGGGGACGCCGGCGCCGATGACATTCCCGCATTGACCGATCGATATCTGGCCGCCCTGCATACCGAAATCGAAATGGAGCCGGAGTGGGAGCCCCTTGCGGCGTTGAATTTTGGTGGCGGGACGCCGTCGGCGATCGGCCCTCAGGCCATCGCCGAACTCATCGAGCACATCGGATCCCGCTTTTCGATCGATCCGGGCGCGGAGGTGAGCATCGAAGCCAATCCGGAGGACGTGAGCGAAGAGTTGATAGCCGGGCTGGTTGCCGCCGGCGTCAACCGTATCTCGCTGGGAGTTCAAAGCCTCGACGACGCAGTGCTCCTTGCACTGGGTCGTTCCCACACTGCGGCAGAGGCGGTGGCAGCTATGGAGGCGTGCCTGCCCGATCTCTCCGTCGGAGTCGACCTCATATTCGGAACACCCGGCGAATCCCTCGGGTCATGGCGGTCCACCGTGGACCAGACGCTTGCGCTGTTCCCACACCATGTCTCGGCGTACGCCCTGACCGTCGAGACGGGAACCCAGCTGTGGAAATCCGTTCGCGACGGAGCGGCGGCCCCCGATGCCGACGATCAGGCAGACAAATACGAGTACCTGATGTTGCGGGCCGGCGACGCCAATCTCGTCCGGTACGAAGTGTCGAACTACTCCCGTCCCGGGCACACTTGCCGCTACAACTTGGCCACATGGGGCCAGGGGGAGTACCTCGGGTTCGGCCTCGGAGCTCATGGTCATCGCGATGGCGTGCGACGCCGCAACGTGCGAGCCATCAACGCTTACCTGGCAGCAGCGGAGAGAGGAGACCGCCCAGAGGCCGGATCCGAAGTCGAACCCGATCCGGAGGTGGAGAGGCTGATCCTGGGTCTGCGCAGGACGTGCGGCGTCGACTTGGGCGACAGAGAGCAGGCGGCGTCGACTGATTCAGGAGTCCGCAGGCTGATCGATGCCGGGGTCGTAGCTATCGAGCGGGGACGGATGGTGGTGCTGAAACCGTTGCTGACCGACGAGGTTGGGGCCACCGTCTTATCACTCTCGGCGTGAGAGTGCTAAATTCGACTCATGCTTGACGACCGCAGGGCGTTGATTCTCCAGGCCCTGGTCGAGGAATACATACGGACGGGCCAGCCGGTTTCTTCTCGAGCAATCCTCGAAACGAGTGGGCTGAAAGTCAGTTCGGCGACCGTTCGCAACGACCTCGCCAAGCTGGAGTCGTACGGGTTTGTGGAACAACCACACACCTCTGCCGGGCGCGTGCCGACTCATCAGGGTTATCGCTATTACGTGGACCACTGCTCTCCGGCACGGCTGCGCAATGCCACGCGGGTCCGCATCGAATCATTCTTCACAGATGTGCACCGGGAGCTGAGCAAACTGCTGCAGGAAACCAGTGGGCTGCTCTCCGACATCAGCCACTATCCAGCGGTCGTCGTGGGTCC
The DNA here is from genome assembly GCA_024638645.1 of Actinomycetes bacterium. Taxonomy (GTDB): domain Bacteria; phylum Actinomycetota; class Acidimicrobiia; order Spongiisociales; family UBA5794; genus JAHEJX01. The sequence continues at coordinate 26,095 of JAHEJX010000021.1, read as the reverse complement.
CGGCCTCGGCGACGAGAAGGTAGTTGCGCTGCACCTGGTGCCGTTGAGCCCGATAGTTCTTCTCGCGGTGACGATTGTCGAATCCGGCAGGGTCACGCGCGACATCGTCCGTTTGGCGCGAGAGGTGAGCGAGGCCGACCTGGCGCGTGCCGAGTCGCTTCTGAGCAAGTGTTACCGGGGCCGGACGCTCGCGGAAGGCCAGGCCGAGGTAGCAAAGATACCTTCGGGCGAACTCGCCGAACCGGTGCGGCGAGCTCTCAAAGATGTCACACAGACCCTGGCCGGCACCGAGGTACGCAGTGCCGACATCTATGTCGGCGGTACCAGTCAGCTCGCTGAACTGTGGAAGGACCTTGCTCAAGTTCACAGCATGCTGGGGTTGCTCGAACGCGACTCTGTGGTGCGCCAGATGGTCGACAACCCCGGCGTGGGGACGGCGGTTCGCATTGGGTCCGAACTGAACCTCGACGATGTCGAGCTTGCCGTTGTATCGAGCGACTACGAGGCGGGTGAACACGGCATCGGACGAGTCGGAGTGATTGGTCCGATGCGAATGGACTACCGACGTACCATCAAGATCGTCGAAGAGGTCTCCGAGGGCCTCGGTGAGAGCCTGGGCCGTTCTTGATGAAGGATTACTACGAAATACTCGGGGTGTCGCGTGACGCGACTGGCGACGAGATCAAAAAGCAGTTTCGCCGTCTGGCACGCGAGACCCATCCTGATGCGAACCCCAACGATCCGGGCGCCGAGGCGAGATTCCGCGACATCGCGGAGGCATACGAAGTGCTGTCCGATCCCCAGAAGCGAGCCCGCTTCGATCGTGGCGAGGAATTCGCGGGCGACCTGTTCTCCAACTTTGGCGGGCTCGACGAGATCCTGTCGCAGTTCTTCGGCGGAGTGGGCGGCTTTGGTTTCGGCGGGGTAGCTGCTCCATCGCGGCGTGGTCAGGACATTGCAGTTGCGCTCGATCTCGAATTGGCCGAAGCGGCCTTCGGCGTCAGTGAGGAAGTCTCCTTTCTGGCACCGGTGGTTTGCGATGTGTGCGAGGGATCAGGGGCCAAGGCCGGCCACATCCCATCGCCATGTTCAACCTGCGGAGGCCACGGCCAAGTTCAAGCAACCAGAAACACATTTCTCGGATCGATGACAACGGTCCAAGAGTGCCCAACATGTCGCGGCAGAGGGTCGGTTGTCGAAGACCCTTGCGACAATTGTTCCGGTGCCGGGCGCCGCAATCAGGAGGTCACACTCACGGTTGAGATTCCGCCTGGTGTTGACGACGGCACACGGCTCCGCTTGCCCGGACGCGGAGGTGCCGGCGAATTCGGCAGTGCCCCTGGCGATCTCTATGTGCAAGTCAAGCTGCTGCCTGATGCACGTTTCGAACGGGTCGGCTCGGATATTCACCACACGATACGGCTCGGAATGGCCGAGGCAGCGCTCGGTACCGTGATCCGCGTGCCACTCCTCGAAGGCGATGATATTGATGTCGATGTGCCGGCGGGTACCCAGCCGGGAGCGGTCTTCCGTCTGGCCCGCAAGGGCGTCCCCCACCTGCGGAGGCGGGGCAGGGGCGACATGCTCGTCAACGTCGACGTGGCCGTGCCGGACAGCTTGACGGAAGAGCAGGAAGATGCATTGCGGCAATATGCAACCCTGCGTGGAGAGCAGCCCTTACCCCCGAAGCGGCGGCGCAAGCGTCGCTAGTCGCATCTGGGCTGGACACCCATCCCACTTTGGGTCGCGCGATATCCAGTGGTGCGGACTTGTGATTGACTATGATACGTCAACACTGTGCGCGTTATCGTTCGCGCGTAGCGTGTCGGGCTTGGTCAGGCGCTGCATGCGCTGCAGGAGGGCAAAGTGCCTACTTACAACGAGATGGTTGGCAAACGTCTGCGGTCAATCCGCAAACAGAGGGGTCTGTCCCTCCAGGACGTACAACGGCTTTCGGAGCAGGAGTTCAAGGCGGCCGTTTTGGGCGCCTACGAACGAGGGGAGCGCAGCCTCTCCCTTCCCAGATTGCAGCGACTCGCCGGCTTCTATGGCGTTCCGGTCGGACAGCTGCTCCCCAGCGAAGACTCGGACACGCCGACTGTGGCGCCGCCGTCGGGCGGTCTCACCATCGACTTGAATCGTGTTGAGACTTTGTCTGGGCAAGATTCGATTGTTGTGGAGCGATTCCTGCGCGGCATCCAAATGCTGCGTCAGGATTTCAACGGCAAGGTACTGACGATTCGCAGCAATGATCTGCGCACCCTTGCGATGTTGCTAGATCAGTCCGAAGGCGGTTTCGCGGAGCGTTTGACCGACCTTGGCGTCACCGCAGAAGGCACCTGACCAGGCTTTTTGCACCGTCGTATTCCTAATCGGGGCGGCGCCCGATATACTGCCTTCTCTTCATGCGTATCTAACGCATATCTCTCACGCACGCTATTAGCGAGTCTTTGTGACGTCCTCGGCTACTCGAATACAACTGCTTGTTCCCAGCAATCGACTCATGGTCGATTTGCTGGGGGAGCGAGATGCGTTCCTCCGTCAAGTGCAGGGTGCTTTCCCGGAGGTTCGGATAGTCGCGCGCGGCAACGAATTCGACATCTCGGGTCCCGAGACCGTGGCTACTGAAGCGCGCACGGCTCTAGACGAACTGCTCATTGTGGTCCAGGAGGGCCAGACGCTCGACGAAGACCGGGTGGACCGGGTGATCGAGATGGTCCGTTCTGCCGTGCCATCGCCATCAGGCGTATTCACGGACCGCATCCGCGTCGGCCGCGGCAAGATTGTTCGCCCCAAGACGCACGGACAGAAGAAGTATGTCGACCTCATCCGCGAGAACACGCTCGTATTCGGCATCGGGCCGGCCGGTACCGGCAAGACGTACCTGGCAATGGCGTGCGCTGTGGAGGCCCTCGTAGCAGGCGCAGTGCGCCGCATCATCTTGAGTCGCCCTGCCGTTGAAGCGGGTGAGCGCCTCGGGTTTCTTCCCGGCGACTTGGCCGCCAAGGTCGATCCCTATTTGCGCCCGCTGTACGACGCCCTGTACGAGATGCTCGGTCCGGAGGAGACCGCTCGGCTCATGGACAGGGGAACGATTGAGATCGCTCCGCTCGCCTATATGCGAGGCCGGACGCTCAACGATGCCTTCGTAGTCCTCGATGAGGCCCAAAATACGACCCCGGAGCAGATGAAGATGTTCCTGACTCGGTTGGGCTTCAACTCGAAGATGATCATCACCGGCGACGTAACGCAAACCGACCTGGCCGACGGCCGGTCGAGTGGTTTGCGCGTGGTGGAGCGGATTCTCAAAGGGGTAGACGATGTCGGCTTCTCCAAGCTCGGCGCCAAGGATGTGGTGCGCCATCGCATCGTGGCTGCAATCGTGGACGCGTACGAGCACTACGAAGCCGCCAAGAAGGACAAGCGATGAGCCTCGCTAGGCGCTATCCCATTGCTCTGAATGCATTGGTCATTGCGGTGACGATCGTTTTTGTGTCGCTGGCTCTTGTCGCGGGACGGGCGCAGACTGAAGACCCGATCGAGCTGAGCATCGGGCAACCGGCGCCGCAAACCCTGACGGCGACGCGTTTCATCGAGATCGAGGATCAGGCGGCCACGACACGGGCCCGGGAGCTTGCTCGCACCAACACACCTGTCGTATTCGAGATCGACGCGACTGCGGCGTTTGAGGTCAACGCCAACCTGAACGCGCTCTTCCTCGCCATCGAAGACGTTGCATTCGATCGCACCGGAGCTCCTCCTGTGGAAGAACCGATCGACGAAATCGCCACCACGACGTTGCCGCCTGAGACAACGACTCTCCCGCCGGAGACGACGCTTCCCCCCGAAGGGGAAGAAACAACTACGACGACGACTCCTCCCACCACAACGGAACCGCCCCCGACAACGACCACGCTACCGCTGCGGCCCGTCGAAGACATCGTCGCCGACTTGTCCTCTTCTTTCCCGTTGCTCAATCCCGAAGTCGACATTGCGCCATTCGTCGATCAGTTCATCCTCGATCGGGACAGGGCCGAAAACGGTCAGATCCAGTTGTTTCCCCTCATGCGGCAAGCGGCCATCGACCAGGTCATCGCGCAGATGGAGGGTGGCATCCGCCAGGGTGAGTTGCAGGAGGTCCAAACCGACCTGATCACCCGCGGTGTGTTCTTGGGGCTGCCCGGTCTGACCATCGAAGAATCGCTTCGTGCCCGCCAGGCAGTCGCCAGCGTCGTCGCCCGCTCGCTCCAACCGAACGAATTCGAGGATGTGCTCGCCACTCAGGACGCCAGGGATCAGGCGGCGGCCGCAGTCGAACCCGCAATGGTCTCCTTCTTCGAGGCCGAGATCGTCGTGCTCGAGGGCCAGCCGGTAACCGCAGTCCAGCTCGCCGCCGTCGAGCGGCTCGAGCTGCTGAAGGTGGAGGAGACGACGCCACGCACTGCCATCATCGCCCTCGGTGGCCTCGCAGTTCTCCTGGCTGCCTTTTTCCTATGGCGGGTGGCCCCGGATCGGTGGTCCGAGCCGCATCACTTTGCAATTCTCGGGATCTTGCTCGTGCTCGCGGCGATGGCAACGCGGGTGCCCGAGCTCATGGTCACCGGCGAGAACCAGGCAATCGCGTACGTATTGCCGGCCGTGATGTTTGGCTATATGGGCGCCATTCTCTACGACCCGAGAACCGCCCTTCTGCTGTCTATGCCTGTGGCGACGTTCGCTGCGATTTCCACCGGTGACCCGGCACTGACGATCTACGCAGCCGGGGCAACCATCGTGCCCGTCGCGTTCGTATCCGCAGTGTCGTCGCGACGCCAGCTCCGCGTCGCCGTTGGCCTTGCCGCCGTTGTGCTGGCCCCGCTGGCTGGTGCGATTTCTTGGTTGTTTGCCGGAGCAGATACCGCGCTGCCGGCTGCGATCTTCGGATTCGTCGGCGGTATCGTGGGTGGCCTCGTCGCTCAGGGTGTGCTTTCGTTCCTCGAAAACACCTTCCGCATGACAACGACCTTGACATTGCTCGATCTGACGGACAGGAACCATCCCGGTCTCCGGTTGCTCGAGGAGCATGCACCGGGGACTTTCAATCACTCGATTCTGGTCGGCACGCTTGCCGGCAAGGCAGCGCGGGCCATTGGAGCAGATCCTTTGCTCGCCCAGGCGGCTGCCTACTACCACGACCTCGGCAAGACACAGAACCCGCAGTTCTTCATCGAGAATCAATTCGGCGTGTCGAATCCACACGACGAGATCGACCCAGTCCAGTCTGCCGCGATCATTCGCACCCACGTGCTCGACGGGCTGCGCCTGGCGCGTCAGCTGAGGATTCCAGACACGGTTGCCGATGGCATCCGCATGCACCATGGCACAGGGTTGATGCGCTACTTCTATCACAGGGCACTGGAAATCGATCCGTCCGTCGATCCTGACGACTATCGCCACCACGGTGAAAAGCCGAAGCGCAAAGAGATGGCGATTCTCATGATTTCCGATGCCGTTGAGGGCGCAGCCCGGTCGCTCGCCCAGCAAGAGGATCCGACGACCTCTTCGCTCTCCAAGATGGTTGACTCTGTTGTGGGCGAGAAGCTCGAGGACGGCCAGCTCGACGAGTCCGAGCTCACATTTGGTGATCTGACCAAGGTCAAGCAGGCGCTCGTCGATGCCCTCATCGGCTACTACCACACCAGGATCGCGTATCCCGGTTTCCCCGGCGCAACCGCAGAGTCCCTTCCTACGTCGGAACCTCCCCGCCTTCCTCGTGATGCCGGCTGAGGTGCGATGACCGTCACATTCGTCGACGATCGAGACGATTCACCCCTTCATGACGATTCTGATCAGGATGCGCTCCGCGTGTTGGCCGAGTCGACTCTCGAGCTGGAAGGTCTCCGGTCAGATACTGAGGTTGCCATCTCGCTGATTGGAGTGGGGGCAATGATCGACCTCAACGAAACTCATATGGGAAAGACGGGGCCGACCGATGTGCTGTCCTTTCCGCTCGAATCTCTCGTGCCGGGCGATCCTCCGGCGGCGCAACCCTCGGGCCCACCGGTGAACCTCGGCGACGTGTTCATCTGCCCAAAGGTCGTAGCCGACAATGCGGCAGCAACGGGGGTACCCTTCCGGGACGAAATGGCACTAATGGTGGTTCATGGGTTGCTTCACCTGCTTGGTTACGACCACGTAATCGACAGCGAGGCCGAGCAGATGGAACAACGCGAGCGTGACTTGTTGGCTAGGGCCGGTTTGGTGCGCCCTTGATTGCAGTTGCTCTCGCAGTCTCGGCATTTCTCGTGCTCGTCACCGGGCTGATCCGGGCCGCCGGGGCATCGCTGGTGCGTACGCCACGGGCCGACGCCGTCCACGATGCCGCCGACGGAGATGATCGAGCTGCCAAGGTGGCGGAGCTACTGGAGGATCGCCCGCGACTCCAACCAGCGCTCGGCATGGTTCACACGAGTCTCCTGGTATCTGCCGCAGTCCCGGCAACATGGGCCCTGAGCCGGTCGGCCAACGGGAGCCAGCTGCTGCTGTCTCTGCTTGGCCTTGCTGTGCTTCTCGTCCTCGTGGGCGACCTGATTCCGAGACATTTCGGCAGGCTCAGGCCCGTGTCTCTTGCCTACAGGTTCGCGTGGCTACTCAAGCCGGCAATCAACTTCGGCGACGCAGCGGCCGACCTCATCTCTGACCTCGACGAGACCGTTCCGGAGGAGACCGAAGCGGACGCGGACGACGTTCAGGAGAAAGAGCTCATCTCATCGGTGCTCGACTTCACAGATACGCTCGTGCGCGAGGTGCTGGTTCCCAGAACGGACATGATCACCCTGGCTTCAATCGACACGGCTGAAAGCGCTCTAGACCTCATACTCGAGGTGGGGCGCAGCCGTATCCCTGTGGTCGGCGACGGCATAGACAATGTCGAAGGTGTGCTGTATGCCCGCGAACTCCTTCAGCTCATGGATGAGGGGCGCGACGAGTCGACGCTGGTGCGCGACCTGATGCGCCCCGCGTACTTCGTGCCCGAGACCAAGCGAGTCTCAGAGTTACTTCGCGAGATGCAGGCGAGCCAGGTACACCTCGCGATCGTCGTAGATGAGTTCGGCGGTACGGCCGGGCTCGTCACCATCGAGGATTTGCTCGAGGAGCTCGTCGGCGAAATAGCGGACGAGTACGACACGGAAGCACCGATGGTTGAGCATGTGAGCGACGGGTCGTACCTGATCGATGCCCGCCTCGGTATCGACGAACTCGAAGCGCTCATTGGAACCGAGCTGCCCGACGACGAGTGGGATACCGTTGGGGGTTTGGTCCTTGGCCTCGCCGGCCGTGTGCCCAAAGAGGGCGAAAAGTTCGAGCTCGCTAGTCATGTGTTCACGGCCGACCGCGTCCAGGGTCGGCGCATCGCCCGGGTTCGGGTCCACGGCAGGTGAAGGCCGGTTTCGTCTCGGTCGTCGGTCGCCCGAACGTCGGGAAGTCAACGCTCGTCAACAGATTGGTTGGCGAGAAGGTTGCGATTACTTCGTCTCGTCCACAAACGACTCGCAATACGATACGAGGTGTGCTCACGACGGGCGACACGCAATATGTGTTCGTCGATACGCCCGGGCTGCACAAACCTCGCAATGCGCTCGGCGAACGCCTCAACCAGCTGGTCTACAGCTCGCTTGCCGAGACAGACGTCGCGCTGTTCGTCATCGACGCCAAGGCGCCCATCGGACCGGGCGATCGACTCATCGCGGAGCGCCTCCGAGAAGCGCAAGCGCCTGTCATCGTCGCGGTGAACAAGGTCGACATCGCGAATCCGGCAGAAATCGGCGAGCAGCTAGCCGAGGCAGGGGAGTGGGACTTCGATGCTTACGTCCCGATCTCTGCACAGAGCGGCAGCGGCGTTGAGCGCCTCATGGGTGAGCTGGAACCGCGCATTCCGGAGGGCCACTTCTTCTTTCCCGAGGACATGACGTCCGATCAGCCGGAAGCACTGCTCGCTGCTGAGTTCGTCCGCGAGAAGTACTTGTCTCGAATGCGTGAGGAGTTGCCGCACAGTCTGGCGGTGAAAGTCGAGGAGATGGCGACCAGAGACGACGGTCTCGTGACGATCCAAGCCACGGTCTACGTCGAGCGCAACTCGCAGAAAGGCATGGTCATCGGCAAGGGCGGAACCATGTTGAAACGCGTTGGGCAAGAGGCCCGCGAGGAACTGGAGAGGGTTCTCGGCGCCAAAGTCTTCTTGGACCTGCGCGTCAAAGTCGAGAAGGACTGGCAAAAGCGCGATCCGATTCTGGATCGTTTGGGGTTTTGAGTTTCGCTCGATCAGAATTCGAGCGAGTCACTTGTTGCGGCAACCTCTGGTTGCCCTCGCTGGCAACGGTGCGGCCTCCCGGCCGCCCTCACCGCCGATTCGACCACACATGTCGCTCGATTCGAGGCAAGGGGCCAGCGTCCCCTTCCGATCCCCTGCACGAGGCGACGTCGTGATACCTGATACGTGATCCGTGATACGCAGCCTTGTAAGAATTCGCGCCTTCGATTGTCTAACTAACGAGGACCAAGCGACTCGTCGCGGTCCGGTGGAGATGACCGATCGCTTTCCGTGGCGAAAAAAACGCTCAGAGTGGCGCGAAATGAGCCAGAATGGGTAGGCGGGAAGCATCCTCACCCGGACAATGGCCGGTTATGGGGCGTCCCTTCGTCTCAGCGGCGCGTAGCTGGGGCGGCTACGGTTCTCGCTGGGATTTCGCGATTGGATAGGAAGGCATGGCTCTCCCGTTGCCGGCGCAAGATGCCGACCTCGTCGTCCTCGCCAGGAGGGGACGGGAGGACGCTTTTGGAGCGCTCTATGAGCGGTACTTCCCTGGCGTCTTCGACTTCCTGACGCGTCTGCTGCGTGATAGGCAGGAAGCAGCCGACGTCACGCAGGACACCTTCATCAAGGCCTTCGAGCGTCTGGCACATCTCCAGAATCCTCAGTCGTTCAAGTCGTGGCTGTTCACAATTGCGCACCGCAACGGGCTCAACCGCATCGAGCGCTCAAAAAGAGCCGTCGCCGTTGGCGACTTCTACGTCAGTGACCGGGAATCGGGTGATTTCGGAGTCATTGATCCGGACCGAGCCGGCGATCCGGAGCGATCGGCTGAGGCGCAGGCAGCCGCCACCATCATCTGGGAAGCGGCGGCGGGTCTCGACCCTCGCACGTACTCCGTGATGGATCTCCACGTCCGCCAAGGACTCGAGAGCGCCGAGATTGCCGAAGTGCTCGGTGTGTCCAAGGGCAACGCATACACGATGGTTTCCAGGATGAAGAAACAGTTCTCGGAAGCGCTCTCGACCTACTTGCTCGTACGCAAAGGATCAGGCGATTGCTCGGATCTGGCGTCCATCGTCGCTGCGGACACTGGCAGCGGGCTCACCCCCGAATTGCGCAAAGCAGCCGAGCGCCACGCCAAGACATGCAATGTCTGCGACGACAACCGCAAGTCGCTCTTCGTGCCCTTGAAGATCTTCGCTGCCCTCGCCGCTTCGCCTGTGCCCGCAGGGTTGAAGGCTGAGATCTGGGGCTCGGTCCAAACGGCAGCCGTCGGAAGCGGCGCGATGCTAGCCGCGGAGGGCGGCGCCGCGGCAGCATCGCAGGCTGCCGCGCAACCACAGCCGGCTGCCGCTAGTGGCGGCAACATTGCCGCGGCTGCTCGCTCAATCACGTCGAATATCGCCGGTATCGCCGCCGCCGCAGTGCTCATTGCTCTTCTCTTCGTGGGCGGCTCTGCATTGCTCGGCAACAACGGAGCGGAGGCTCCAACCGAGGTTCTGTCGGGGAGCCTGTCCGGTGACACCAGCGACGGTACCGGTGACACAGCGGCTCCCGTTACGAGTGGCGACGCGCCCCAGTCGACCTCGGCGGCCCCGGGAACGACCCAGCCTCCGGGCTCGACGGCACCGCCGACGACTGCGTCCGTCTCTACCACCGTCGCTGCCGCGTCGACTACCACCACCGCGCCGCCCACGACGACCACTACATCGCCGCCGACTACCTCGACGACGTCTGCCCCGCTGCCACCGCTGGTCGTGCGGGCTGATTCCGCCCAGCTGACCGAGGATTCAAATGTCGTCATTGCGGTATTGGACAACGACTCGAACGTTGCTGCTGGAGCCGTTCCGACAGTGGCAACTGCGCCCGGGCATGGCAGGGCAACAGTTGCCGGTCGCACGATCGTGTACACACCAAACGCCAACTTTTCAGGGGCCGACCAGTTTGCGTACTCAGTACGGGGCAGGGACGGATCAAGCAAGACAGCCCAGGTCAGCGTGGATGTCACTCCGGTGAACGATGCACCGGATGTGCCGGGACCGGGTGCTCTGTTCGTCGAGGAAGATGGATCGATCAGCTTCGATCCGCTTGCTGGCGCCATTGACGTTGACGGCGACGCCATAGAGATCGTGCGATTCGATGCAACCAGCGACAACGGTGGCGCGGTAACCGAAGGGAGCCTCATATACACTCCGCCGGCCAACTGGTCCGGTACCGACGGTTTTAGCTACACGGTTGGCGACGGCACGGTCGAGGTTGTAGTCGACGTATTGGTCTCCGTCGCTGCCGTGAACGACGTTCCGTTCGGCCCGGCTCCCGTCATCGATGCCATAGAAGACCAATCCGCCAACGGTGATGTCCTCGAAGGGTGGAGCGATGTCGAAGGCGATCGAGTGTTCATCGCCAATCCGGGCAACCGGACCACCGCCGCGGGGGGTACGGCCACCGTCGGCGCATCGGGCTCGACCAACTACACGCCTCCCCCTGACTTCTCGGGCGTAGATAGCTTCTTCGTCAGAGTGTCTGATGGCACGGACACGATTCGGGTGAAGGTCACAGTCAACGTCGCTGCGGCCAATGATCCGCCCCAGGCTTCCAACCAAGCCTTCACGACGGCTGAGTCGACAACCGTCGGCACGAAAGTTGGCCGGGTCACTGCCACTGACCCCGACGGTGACGACGTGACATTCGAGCAACAGGGCAGCTCGGTGTTCGAGGTCCAGAGCGACGGCGATGTCGTGATCGTGGGTGGGCTCGACTTCGAATCAACGAGCCAACATCAGCTCACCGTCCTGGCTCGCGACGAAAACGGCGCATCCGACTCGTTTGTGGTGACGCTCATCGTCACCAACGTCGACGAGGCGCCGGTTGTGTCCGCTGCATCTTGGACTGTTGAGCCTGGGGCTGCGGCAGGCACGGTCGTCGGAACCGTCGCCGCAATCGATCCTGAGGGGGGTGCGCTGACGTACGGGCTGTCGGGAGCCGGTGGGCTACTCGTTGTCGATAGCAACACCGGCGTCGTAACGCTGGCCATTGCGGCGGATCCGGCCAATTTCCCGATCTCGGCGACAGCAACGGCAACAGACGCCGGCGGCAATCAAGGAAGTGCGTCTGTCTCAGTTGCGCTGCGCGACGTCGACGGTCCCGCAGTGACCGGCTTCGGCTCCGACGTCGCTCAGTTCTACGCACCGTCACCCGGCGGCGGCGCATGTGGATTCCAGCCGAACAGTGTGATCTTCACCGCATCGGTGAGCGACCCGTCCGGGGTGTCGACGGTCGACCTGCATTGGCGCCTGCTGGCCTTCACCGGAGCAGTGCGCATGGCGGACATAGGTGGAGGTCTGTATCAGGCCGAGGTCACGGCTCCGGCCGGCCTGGTGGAGTTGGATCCGGCGACGTTGTTCGCCCGGATCATCGCTCGGGACGCGCTCGGCAACACGACAGAGACGGCCGAGATCACGGTGACGGTCCTTCCCTGTAACGAGGATTAGAACCCGTCGATTCGAGCTGCCAGGTCGGTGTCTTGGGCGGTTAGCGCACCCTGCTCGTGTGTTGAAAGCACAAGCTTGACCTTGTTCCAGCGAATGTCGATATCGGGATGGTGATTGGCCACCTCGGCGGCGAGCGCCACCCGATTGACGAATCCCATGGCCTCGTTGAAGTCGCGGTGCACAAAGGTCCGCGAAATGGACTCGCCCTGTATCTCCCACTCGCCGTGCTCCGCGAGAAACGCGGCCCGTGCCGCTTCGTCTAGACCTGCCATTGCCGCCTCCGTTCCGTGTCTTGGCTTGCCAGGATATGTCCCTGGGGAGCGGTACCCTGCCGTTCATGGGTATCCGCCACGACCAGGGCATTGTTCTGCGCAGTTATCCGTTCGGCGAAGCCGACCGGGTCGTTGTGCTGCTGAGCCCGAATCACGGCAAGCTGCGCACCGTGGCCAAGGGCGTGCGCAAGACCAAGAGCCGGTTTGGCGGGCGTCTCGAGCCATTCAGCCACGTGGATCTCGTGCTTTACGAGGGGCGCAATCTGGACACCATCACCCAGGTCTCCCTCGTCGAGCCGTTCCACAAACTGCGAGCCGATCTGGATCGTGTTGTTGCCGCAGGCACGATGGTTGAAGTGGCCGATGCCGTCGCCCAGGAAGACGAGCCGACGCTGCGGTTGTTCCTGCTCCTACTGCGGGGTCTCAAAGCACTCGACGTGGAGAATCCCCATCCGGACGTTGTCACGGCCTATCTGCTCAAGGCAGCAGGCGTGGTCGGCGTGGCGCCTTCGCTTGACGCCTGTGCGGCGTGTGGCCGCGATGAGAATCTGATCCGATTCAACTTCGCCGAAGGTGGCGTGCAGTGTGATTCTTGTCGCACCCAGGGCTCATATGCCCTCAGGGCCGGGCTGACCGACTACCTCGCCGACATGGCATTTGCCGACCTTTCGGATCTGCCGCCGTTCGACCCTGCGATGTCGCGTGACGCCATGGGTGTTGCGCGCCGCTTCTTGGAGTACCACCTGGAGCGGCGGCTCCAGAGCCTTGCAGTGCTCGATGTCTGAAATGGCCTCCGCGGCCATCGCCGGCATCGACATGGACCGCGTACCCCGCCACGTTGGGCTGATCATGGACGGCAACGGTCGCTGGGCCGAGGCGCGAGGTTTGCACCGAACCCAGGGTCATGCCGCCGGGGAGGCCGCCCTGTTCGACGTCGTCGACGGGGCACTCGAGCTAGGTGTCGAGTGGGTGACCGCATACACGTTCAGCACCGAAAACTGGAAGCGATCGGCGGAGGAAGTCGAGTTCTTGCTGCACTTCAATGTGGAGGTGCTGCAGCGGCGCCGCGACGCCCTCCACGAGAAAGGTGTGCGCATCCGCTTCATCGGAGACCGTTTCGACCCCAGGGTTCACGATGGCCTCCGTAACGAGTTTGCTGAGGCCGAGAAGATGACTCGTGACAATTCGACTCTAGAGCTCGTGCTCGCTTTCAACTACGGAGGAAGGGCCGAGATCGTCGAAGCGGCCAAGCGGCTCGCTGCCGAGTCAGCGAGTGGCCAGCAGGATCCAGATGCGATCAACGAATCCGGATTGGCCCAGCACCTGTCGATAGCGGAGATGCCGGACGTTGATCTGCTCATCCGCTCCAGCGGCGAGTACCGCACCTCGAATTTCCTGATTTGGCAAGCAACGTACGCCGAGATCGTGGTCTCCCCACTCATGTGGCCCGAGTTCAGCAGAGAAGTTCTCTACGAGTGCGTGCGGCAGTATCAAGCCCGCGATCGAAGGTTCGGGGCAGCGGGCTGAAGAAGATACGAGATACGGGATACGGGATACGGGATACGGGATACGGGATACGGGATACCACATACCACATACCGCCTCTACACTCCCGCCTCTCAGTCCCAAGGAAGTCCTTTGTCCTCGCATTTCGACACGATCGTCAACCTCGCCAAGAACCGCGGATTCGTTTTCCAGTCCTCCGAGATCTACGGCGGTCTTCGTTCGGCGTACGACTACGGGCCGCTTGGTGCGGCGTTGCTGCGCAACGTCAAAGACGAGTGGTGGCGCTCCATGGTGCAGATGCGGGACAACGTCGTTGGTATCGACTCGGCCGTCATTCAGTCACCCAGGGTCTGGGAGGCGTCGGGCCACGTCGGTTCCTTCAGTGACCCCCTTGTTGAGTGCACGAACTGCAACTCGCGCCATCGCCTCGACAAGCTCGAGAACCCGCAACAGTGCCCGACTTGTGGCATGAGTGGGACCTTCACCGAGCCCAAAGACTTCAACCTCATGTTCAAGACTCATATGGGTCCGGTGGCGTCCGAGGACAATGCTGTCTACCTGCGCCCCGAGACGGCCCAAGGCATCTTCATCAACTTCGAGAACGTGCGGCGCACAGCCCGGCTCAAGCTGCCGTTTGGCATTGCCCAGATCGGCAAGTCGTTCCGCAACGAGATCACACCTGGCCAATTCGTGTTCAGAACCCGAGAGTTCGAACAAATGGAGATGGAGTTCTTCTGCCGTCCCGAAGAGTCAGCCAAGTGGCTGGAATACTGGCTCGAAGAGCGCAAGTCCTGGTACATGGATCTCGGCATGAGCGCAGACAATCTGCGGCTGCGAGCCCACGATGAGGACGAGCTGTCGCACTACTCGTCGCACACATACGATGTTGACTACAACTTCCCGTGGGGTTGGGACGAGCTCGAGGGGATTGCGAATCGCACGGACTTCGACCTCGCGGCCCATGCCCATCACAGCGGCAAAGACCTCACGTACTTCGATCCCGAGACCAACGAACGGTTCTTCCCCCACGTCATCGAGCCGGCGGCCGGCGCCACTCGTACCACGTTCGCCTTCCTGCTCGATGCGTACGGCGAGGACGAGGTAAAGGGCGAGAAGCGAGCCGTACTGAAGCTCGACAAGCGTTTGGCACCCATCAAGGTGGCCGTATTGCCACTGTCGAAAAAGCCCGATCTGGTCGACACGACCGAGGCAGTCGCCGGGCCGCTCCGGAGGCGCTGGGACATCGAGGTCGACGTGACCCAGTCGATCGGCAAGCGGTACCGCCGCCAGGACGAGATCGGGACGCCATACTGCGTGACGGTGGACTTCGACAGCCTCGACGACAAGCAGGTGACCGTGCGCGATCGAGACACCATGGCGCAGGATCGTATTCCGATCGAAGGGCTCGAAACCTACCTATCGGAGCGCTTGGACGCCTGATGGTCGACGATCCGGTGTTCGAGATCCGCGAGTACACACCGGACGACTACGGAGCTTCTCGAGAACTGTGGGTTGAGCTCACGCAACATCACCGTGACATCTACGACGCCCCAGCGATCGGCGGCGATGATCCCGGCAGCGATTTCGACGAATACCTCGAAATGGGCAACCGAGCCGTTTCCTGGGTCGCAACAATCGGTGGCGAGGTCATCGGGCTAACCGGTCTCTTGACCGACGGGTCTGAAGCTGAGATCGAACCGGTAGTCGTGGCTGTGGGGCACCGCGGCCAAGGCGTAGGTGCCCGACTGCTTCAAACCGCCATCGACGAGTGTCGATCCAGACGCCTGTCGTCGGTCAGCGTCCGCCCAGTAGCCAGGAACTCAGAAGCCCTCCAGTTCTTCCATTCCGAGGGTTTCCGACTCCTCGGCCAAGTCGAACTGTTCATGCCTCTAGCCGACACGAATCGAACATGGGTCGGCGGAGCAACCCTCGCCGGTCGCGAATGGACCACCTGATCGATTGCGATTCCGACCACAGGTACCGGATGCCGGCCATGGCGCATCGCTACTGCGAAACGATCCGACCCTTCTCCACAAACACATTCCGCATCATCGAGTCCGCCTTCAAGAGCTTGCCTGTGAAGGTGACCCGGTCGCCGCGTTGGAGCCCTGCTGCCGTGCCCATCGGTACATGCACGATGGCGTCCACTTCGGACACCCCGTACAGGTCGTGCTCGACTTCGGCGATGGCTACGACCATTTTGGTGCCTGCCCCCGCCTGGAAGTCGAGGTCGTCCGGAACGTCTCTTGCCGATTTGAACTGTCCGGACCAGGTGACACTGCGCCCCAAATAGTGTTCGTCGAATATCTCGGTGGTCTCGAAGGAAAGCCGATTGGACACGAATAGGTCGTCTAGAAGCTCCTGCATGTCGACGTCAGACGTTTCAGCTGCCGGCTCCGTGGGCTTCATACGTTGGATGGCGCGCTGCAGCCCGGCGACCTCCTCGTCGGCGGGTAGCTCTGCGCCAAGGGTGGTCAGCAGTTGCTGGGCTTCATGGAGCCGCCCAGATTCGGCGAGCAGCTCGGCTTCGAGGATCGGCGTGTCCACATCCTCCGCCGGCACCGACTGAGATCTGAGACGTTCGGCGGCGGCTGCCATGTCGCCGGCAAGACGACGCTCGAGTGACTCCCGCATCGTCGTCTCGTTCTCGTTGATGCCGGCCAGGACGCGAGCTGCGCTCACCAATCGCCTCGTGTGGGTTATGAGATTGTTGGCGTCGTCTTCATAACCACGGATCACGATCTTGAGCTTGTTGGGAGTCAGTTCGACGTCGCGATACAGCGAGAAGAGCTTGAGCAGCAGTGTGCGGCGGGGGAGGGTGAGGTACTGAGCCGCGTGCTGGGCGGACTCCTCCTTGATCATGAAGGCGTCATCGAAATGCACGTCACCGATCTCGGTGTCCGTGGCGCCGAAGAACTTGGTAACTCGGCTGAGGCCCGTTTGCCGCTTGAGGCTGATCGCCATCCCCTTCTGCGGGAAACGGGCGACATATTTGGTCCAATAGGTCTTGTTTTTGTTGCCCGTGCTGTAGACCTCGACTTTGATGGCTAGGGCGCTGAGCCTGCCCTCCATCCCCGGGAAGGACCAGCCCGAGCCCGTTGCGCTCAAACCGAGCTTCTCCGCGGCACGTGCCCACGTTGCGTGGATCTTCTTCGTTCGTGTGATGCCAAGCACAATGGCGGTGGCGGCCACGCCCAAGATGATCGGAAAGATGACAAACCCCATGGTCGGCGAGTGTAGGTGTGTCGGCTCCCGTCACCCGTGCGCTGCAAATGCCTGCGCAGCCCGGATGAGCCTGTGAGCCGCTTCGGTCATCTCTGGGGCCGACTGATTCGAGCTCCGGAGCGTCGGGAAATGCCGGCGCTGGATGCCGCCAAGTTCGGGTAGGCGACATGGTCGTGTGACGTGCGGAAGTAGCTGCCAGTCACCATCAGTTCCTCTTCGAACGCCGGGTCACCTTTTGAAATCGGCATCTTGTCGAAATTGGGGTGCTCGCCGCGGCGCCAACGGGGATCTCCATCGTGGGCGAGTGTACGGTGAGCGCACTTATGGCCCGGGCCTACACTCGCCTCGTGGCTTACTCGAGAGAAGACATCGACAAGGTTCGAGATAGAACCGATCTTGCGGAGCTGGCCGCGGAAGTCACCAAGGTGAAGAAGACGGGCCGTAGCGTTATGGCCGTATGTCCCTTTCACCAGGAAAAGACTCCTTCACTGTCCATCGATCCGGCCCGTGGCTTGTACCACTGCTTTGGCTGTGGCAAGGGTGGCGACGTTTTCCAGTGGGTCCAGGAGACACACAACCTCGACTTCGTCGGAGCGCTCGAGCTCCTGGCCCGGCGCGTAGGTGTGACACTCACGGAGGATCCGGACGCCAAGAGGCGGCGTGGTCGTCGTGAGTCGCTGATAGGCGCCACTCAGGCCGCGGTCGATTTCTTCAACGATCGGCTGCGCAACGCCGACGACGCGGCCGGAGCCAGGGCCTACCTACGCAGCCGCGGATACGACGCCGACGTCGTGGAGTCGTTTCAGCTGGGCTTCTCGCCGCCAGGTTGGGGCGAGCTAGCCGATCACCTCGTCAAGCTCGAGGTCCCCGACGCCGCCATCATCACTGCTGGACTCGCCAGCCGGGGCCGCAACGGAAAGCTGATCGACCGATTCCGCGGCCGCCTGATGTTTCCGATCTACGACCTGAGAGGCGATCCTGTCGGATTTGGGGCACGACTCCTCGAAGGTGACGGCCCCAAGTATCTCAACTCATCCGAATCTCCGATCTACCACAAGTCTCGACTCCTCTATGGACTGAACTGGTCCAAGTCAGCCATCGTCCGTCGGGACGAGGCCGTTGTCGTCGAGGGCTATACGGACGTCATTGCATTCCACCTCGCCGGCCATCCCATTGCGGTCGCTACATGTGGCACCGCCCTCGGGCAGGATCACCTCGACCTGCTTCGGCGATTCTCGGAGAGGGTGGTCTTGGCGTTTGACGCTGACGAAGCAGGCGCTGGAGCAGCCCTGCGCGGCTTCGACAAGTCGGTGCCCGGCGATCTCGATCTGCGAGTCGCGACCTTCCCGCAAGGTCGCGACCCAGCGGACCTGGTCGCCGACGGCGACGCCGAGGCGATGATGAAATCGGTTGAAGAGTCCACGCCGCTGCTCCAGTTCCGCATCGAGCGTGACCTGGCCGAATTCGATCTGCATGAGGCAGAAGCGCGTGGCAGAGCGGTCCGGGCGGTGGCGCCACTCATTCAACAACACCCTGACGCCGTCGTGCGCCACGAGTACGCCGTGTTGCTGTCGCGGCGGACCGGCGTGGATCTCGAGATGGTTGAACAGGCAATGCGGCGCCGACCGGCCGCAGAGCGTCGTGACGAACCCCCGGACATGGAGCCTCCGCCGGAGCCCGACGAGCGGCCTCGCCAATCGAAGCGCCTCAGTGGGCAGGAGAAGGCCGAGATCGAGCTGCTGCGTTTGCTCCTCGCCAACTCAACCGGCGACGCTGAGATCGATCCCTTGTGGTTCTCCAACCCGGATCATCTCAGGGCGTATGAGATCATCGGCCCCGCCGTGGCCGGGCTGCCGGCCACAGAGCAGCCGGACCTCGGCGCACTCTTCAGCGAAGACGAACGGCCCGCCGCCGTGCTCTTGCGACGCATTGCTATGGAAGGCCGTCCATTGGAATCCTTGGATTCTGTCGTTAATAGACTCAAGGTGGGTGCAGTAGAGCGCCGAATCGAAGAGGAGAGGCGTGCTCTCGAGGCAGTCGATCCGGCTTCGCAGGAGTATTCCGACCGGTTTGGTCAATTGATAGCGTTAGAGCGGCAACGCCGCCGGCTACGCGAGCAGGGGAGTGAAGGTTGAACGAAGTTGCTGCCAGGGTCCTCGAAGACCTAGTCCAGCGCGGCAAGCAGCGCGGCTTCCTCGTCATGACCGAGGTCCAGCAGGAGCTGGAAGACGCCGAGGCCCCGCCAGAGTCCTTTGACAACGTGTTCCTTGCGCTCCGGGAGCGCAGCATCACCATTCGTGAAGATTCCGAAGACGCTCTCGCCGCCACCGCCCTGTCGAACGACGAGCTCGTCCACGTCTCGGACCCGGTCCGCATGTATCTGCAGGAGATCGGCCGCTACCCACTGCTCACACCACAGCAAGAGGTCGAGCTGTCCATGCAGATGGAAGCGGGACTCCGCGCCGACGATCGTCTCGTCGATGACACAGACGGCATGACGCCCGACGAGCGCATCTTCCTGCAGCGGGCATCGCGCCAAGCCGATCGGGCCCGCAAGCGTCTCGTCGAAGCCAACTTGCGCCTCGTCGTTTCGATCGCAAAGAAGTATGTGGGCCGGGGTTTGTCGCTGCTCGACTTGATCCAAGAGGGCAACCTCGGCCTGATCCGCGCTGTCGAAAAATTCGACTATCGCAAAGGTTTCAAGTTCTCGACGTACGCCACCTGGTGGATTCGCCAGGCGGTAACGCGTGCTCTCGCCGATCAGGCCCGCACCATTCGTGTACCGGTCCACATGGTCGAAACGATCAACAAGCTCATCAGGGCGCAGCGTTCGCTGTTGCAGGATCTCGGACGCGAGCCCACGATCGAAGAGGTCGCTTCCGAGATGGATGTCGAACCCGGCCGCGTGTCCGAGCTGCGCCGGATTGCGCAGGACCCCGTGTCGTTAGAGACTCCACTCGGTGAAGAGGACGACTCCACCCTCGGCGACTTCGTCGAGGACACCGATGCCCAGGTGCCCGTCGAGGCCGCATCGTTCCGCCTGCTCCAGGAGTACCTCGGGCTCGCCCTCGAAGGCCTCAATGATCGCGAGCGTCAAGTGCTGGTGATGCGCTTCGGACTTGCCGACGGCAAGATCCGAACTCTCGAAGAAGTGGGCTCGCACTTCAAGGTCACTCGCGAGCGCATCCGCCAGATCGAGACCAAGGCTTTGGCGAAGCTGCGTCAGCCGGCCCGAGCCAAGCGGCTCGAGGGATATCTCGAGGGCGCCTGACCCGGGACCTCAGCAGAGATCTGTGAAGCAGTTCAGCGCGCCCACAAGATGGATCGCGAACGCCGTGCCCAGCGCGATCGCAAACAAGCGGCGCCGTCGTGTCGTGCGGCTCGTCCATTCCGAGTAGGCGACGGTGAGCAAGGGTGTGACCGCCACCAGTGCTTCGATCGGATAACGATATCCCCAGAACCCGCCGCCCCCGGAGAAACGGTTCGCCGCCAGCTGAACAACCAAGTATGCAATCCCCCCGAGCGCTGCGCCCTGCACCCAACTCGGAGAAGCCTTCCAACCGGTCCGCAGCCCTGGCAGAAGCACCAGGAGGAACGGCGAGTAGATGAAGATGCCGCGGCGCAGATCGAAGAATGCGCCGAATACGTTTGGTAAGAAATCCACCTTGGTAGCCGTGATGAAATCTGCGGCATTCAGCTCGTATCCGCCTGACAACGAGGCCGTCCCGAACACAGCCAGGTTGTACGCGATGAGAACCGCGATACCAGTTGCCGTCCCGATGCCGATCCACAGAGCAGGGCTCCATCGCCTCGCATCGAATGCTCGGCCGAGGCCAGCTCCGGCCGCAATCAGCATCGTGTGCGGACGGGTGAGCGCGGCCATACCGAATGACAGCCCGCCCGCCAGAGTTCGCCGCCCCGATAGATACAAACCCGCTGACAGGTACATGACGTCGGCCGAGTGGAGCCAGAGCCTGTCGGCAGCCACGGTCCATACTCCCGTTGCCAATGCCAGGACGTAGACGGCGCCCATTGCCACTCGATCATCAGTGAGGGGTCGGATTGCCAGTCCGAGCATTGCGAGGCCCGCCGCAACCGCTACTGCTGCCGTGATGGCGGCGGGGCCGATCGGCGGAGTTGTGAAGCTCACGGTGAATTCATCCACCTGTCCCTCCCAGCGCTGCGGAGCCCGGTCGGGCCAAATCGCGTAGACCGGTGCGGCGAGCAACGCGGCGCCCGGGGGGTATTGCGACACCGCCTGCCCGTTCTTGTCTCCGGTGAGCCATGCCCCCCTTCCCCGGAAGTGGGGGGCAAGAAGATCGGTGTGGTCTTCGAAGACAACGTCCCCACCGGTTGCCAGCTCGAATGCGGTCAGTGCGTTCGCCGTTGCGTCGACACCGTACGGCGCATGCCACTGGGCGGTTGCGAGATACAGCACCAGCAGCGGGAGGAAGATGGCGGCGAAGAATGCTGCCGGAGAAAGAGGCGTTTGAACTCGGTTGGGATCTCGGCGGACGGTTCGTGTCGCTGCGACTCCGACGTCGATGCTGCCGTCCGAGTGTGTCCTGGCTCTCCAGTCGTTGCGGGTCACTTCGCGTTGGATGCGGTTGACTTCGCCGTGCCTCATCGACGCTGCCCCGGTCCGCAGACAGCGCCGATGCCTCTTGCGAGAACGCTTCGCGGCCGGGAACCAAACACCTCAACGGAATCGGTCCTGCATGGTTGGTCCGTGATCGACCGGTGGTTCAGAGTATTCGTCGCCCCTGAAGGGGGCCGCCGGATGCTCCTTGCGAGCGCGACGGCGCAGACGCAGCCGACAATCAACCCCACTCCACCATTCACGAAACGGATTGTGGCCGGGGCAAGATGAGATCGCCTCTGGCTGGGAACTGTTTCGGCCTAACGCCTAACCCGAATTGGGCAGGGCAGGTCTGGGCTCCGCTATCGACGCCGGCATCGGCGCAACTCAGTCTTGCGCAGCGCCGTACTCGAGTAAGAGCCGATTCAACTCAGGCCGAACGCAAGGGTCGAGCAGCTACCGCTCAACTGAGAATCAGGTGGCGTTGCGGAGTGCCGTGCTTGCCGAGCGGAGGCCCTTGGCGAACAGCTCTTGGGCCCTCGAGCGAGGCTCGGCGGTTGCTTCCAACGCGACCTGCACCTGTTCTTGTTCGGTGATCTTGGCCGTGGCGGTCTTGATCTGGTCGTAGCGTTCCCTGCCGGCCCTCGCCCCGAGCAAGTAGCCGACACCGACGCCGATGATGAATCCGGTTCTCCCCTTCATGTTGACCATTGTGGCACCGATTAGGGAACTGCGCCTGTGTGGGCCGTGATACCATTCCGGCCGCCACTTTCCTTCCGGGGTAGCTCAATCGGCAGAGCGTCGGACTGTTAATCCGCAGGTTGTGGGTTCGAGTCCCACCCCCGGAGCGGGTTTCGATCGAATCTGGATTCGATCGAGCATCTCGCTCGGCGGGCACGCCCGCCTCCCTCTCAGTTGTGCGGCCGCTCGGCCGCTCTCGTTCCTGAGGCTCGCCCACGTGTCACTCGCTTCGACGCAAGGGCACGGCGGAGCCTTTCCCCTTTCGGTCCCCTGGTTTCCGTTGCGGTGGGCAGCGGGTCCGCGGCGCAGCGCCGAGTCTGGATACGGGATACCGGATACCGAAGAGGGAGCGCCGAAGCGCTCCCTCTTCCTAATTCCCCCTAGACGGTGGGCTATAGATAGACGCCGTTTCGTTCTCTGCCCATCGAGGCGTAGAAGCCGTCAGAGCTCAGCATTCCCGTGCTGAACTTGAATCCGGTGTGAGCTCCGCCGCCCTTTCCGTGCGCCTTGGCGTCGCGGAAGTGGCCGATGAACTTGTCCCAGTACGGTTCTTCCGCATCGAGGCCGTTGCCCCGTCGCACTGACGGTCCTGTGGCCTCCCACACGATATCGACACTGATCTCGCCCGCCACCGACACGTTGTTCGAATAGAAGAACGTGTTGGGCATTGGAAGGTGATTGACCACGAGCCGTGCTCTGGTGCCATTCTTGTTGCGCCGGAACGCTCCGCTCGGCAACTCCATCGTCCAGAACAGATGGTTCGGGAGGATGCCGGGGTTGAAATCGTGTACTTGGCCTGCTGCCCCCAAACTGGGGTCGAACAGGTCAAATCAGAAGAACCCGAACGTGCCGAAATAGCGTTGGCCGTCAACCTTGTATTGGCCGTCCATCACGCGGACGTCCAATTCCGTCAGGTACTCGTTGCCCCTTCGATCCTCGGCCTTCCCTGCAAGTACCGCATATGTCGTGAATCCGTTGTAGTCACCAACGGTGCTCGGGTCCACGTCGAGGCCGAACGCAGGCAGCTCCAGGATCTGCGTTGTCGCACCGGCGGGGCCGGGTAGGAGCCAGTGAATGAAGTCGAAAGGTGGTGGACCCCCACCTTCTACCGACTGTTCGATTGCGTTTGGCGCCGGGCGATTACTGAAGACATGGCGGGCATGGTGATGGTGGCTCGGCGAGGCGAGCGCAGGGCTCATCCCGCCGAGCGTCGCCGCCGTGCCAACGGCTGCGGCCGCCCCCACGCCGCCAATGAATCGTCGCCTGCTCAAGTGAGCGGCTTGTAGCGCAGCTACATCCATACCGTCTCCTCCCATCACGGTCTTTCGAAACCTACCGAACACGGAGCGCGTTTAGGAAGGAAGTTTGAAAACCGAACATACGTTCGATATGGTGCACTGATGGGTGGATTGCGATGGCCACTGGCGTCAAACGAAAGCAACGAGCAAGAACTGTTCCCGCAGGGATTACGCGTCGTGGGAAAGGGCGAATACAGGGGCCTCGAGTTTCTCGAGGTGGATGCCAAGACGATCATCAACAAGGTGCCGGGCCCACCGCGGTTCGGGTTCCAGTACACCATCAACGCATTCCGAGGGTGCAGTCATCGTTGCAGCTACTGCTTTGCCAGACCCACTCACGACTATCTGGGCCTCAATATCGCGGACGACTTCGACACCAAGATCGTGGTCAAACGCAACGCGGTGGAACGGGCTCGGGCCGAGACCTCGCCGGCTAAGTGGGGTGGCGACCTCATTGCGATGGGGACGAACACTGATCCGTACCAAGCGGCCGAAGGCAAGTACCGGCTTACGCGGGGCCTCCTCGAGGTGATGGTCGAACGAGCCAACCCAGTGTCGATCCTCACGAAGTCGTCGCTGGTGTTGCGGGACATGGACGTCCTCGAGCAGTTGGCCAGCCGCGCGAAGGTTCGCGTGGATTTTTCAGTCGGCACGGTTGACGAAGCGGTGTGGAAAGTCACGGAGCCCGGCACACCCCATCCGATGCGCCGCATCGAGTCCGTCGCCAAGCTCAACGCCGCGGGAATCAGATCGGGCGTCTTGATGGGGCCCGTGTTACCCGGTATTTCAGATTCCCCCGAGCAGCTACACGCCACAGTCAAAGCCGCCGTGCAGGCGGGCGCCGTGAGCGTCGGTCACGTCCCCTTGCACCTCGGTCCCGGCGTCAGGGCCCACTTCATCGATTGGCTCGCGAGCCATCGCCCCGACCTGCTACCGATGTATGACGACCTTTACTCGGGTAGCGGCAGACAAGCGGACACCGGGTACCGCGCCTGGCTCGGCAAGCAGATCGGCGACCTGCTGTGGGAGTTGGGCGGGCCGGAACCGATACGGCCTGAGGCGCCGAAGCCGGCACCTTCCAAGCCGAAATCTCCACCAACCAGGCAGATGGCACTCGATTTCGGGTGAAGTGCTACTCGTCCTTATCGCCGTCTTCGCCAATGGTTTTCTCGCCGATATACCCACTTTGGCTATCAAGTACCCCGTGGGGGCTGGTCGATACCTCTTAGGTAGGGCCGGCTGCTGGGCCCTGCGCAGCGCTGAACATCGGAGAGGTTGATGACTTCCAGGCAAGTTGCGAGGACGCGCGTTCTCGTCCTCACGCTCGTTGCCGCCTTGGCAGTGTCCGTTCCCGCCGCTTCTGCGGCCGATGATCCCATCATCTCCGAACCGCAGCCCGTCGACGAATCCGTTATCGCGGCGCCATCACCCGGCACCGCTGAAGCCGAAGTTGTCGTTTACGACATGTACTTCCCAATCCAGGGCGGCGCCGACTACAGCAACAACTTCGGTGACTGCCGTGGCGGCTCCTCTTGCCCCCGCACTCACGAAGGTATCGACATCCTCAAGCCAAAAATGACACCTGTTCTGGCGGTCGCATCCGGATTTGTGGGTTGGATGCACGATGAGCAGGGCGGCGATTGCTGCGCGTTCGAGATCAATCATGACGACGGCTGGGAGTCTTGGTATATCCACCTGAACAACGACACACCGGGCACCGACGACGGTCAAGGTTGGGGTTTCGCTCCGGGAGTTGCACCCGGCGCCCGCATCGAGGCCGGCCAGCTGATCGGCTGGGTCGGCGACAGCGGTAACGCCGAAAGCAGCCCTCCGCATCTGCACTTCGAGCTCCATAGACCTGGTGGAATCGTCGTCAACCCGTATGACTCGCTCCAGGCCGCCACCGTTCTCAATGCTCCACTCGGTCATGGCAAGACGGCGGGATGCGACTTCAACGGCGATGGCTACGACGACCTTGCGGTCGGTGTTCCTGGCGAGGACTTGAACGGATCCGCGAAGGTCGACGCCGGCTCGGTAACGGTCATCTACGGATCGGCCACTGGCCTGCGTGCAAACGGTGCACAACAGATCACCCAGGGCACGCCCGGTGTCGACAGCAGGGCCAAGGCGGGAGAACAATTCGGGTTCGCAACGGCATGCGGCGATGTCGACG
The DNA here is from genome assembly GCA_024638645.1 of Actinomycetes bacterium. Lineage (GTDB taxonomy): Bacteria > Actinomycetota > Acidimicrobiia > Spongiisociales > UBA5794 > JAHEJX01. The sequence goes on along the minus strand of JAHEJX010000021.1, from coordinate 517 downwards.
GTGACGAGATCGACGATCTGGTCGTCGGCGTTCCCGGCGAGACGGTGGCCGGCAAAGCAAACGCTGGCGCCATCAACTTGATCCTGGGTTCTGAAAGCGGCCTGAGTGCAACCGGTGAGAACTTCTGGAACCAGGCAAGGGCGTCTGCCGCAACGCCGGCTGAGGTGGGCGACCGGTTCGGCGAAGCGCTTGCCGTCGACGACTTCAACAATGACGGATATGCCGACGTTGCCGTCGGCGTGCCCGGAGAGAAGGTCAAAGGCAAGCCGGGCGCTGGGCTCGTCACGATCCTCTATGGATCTGCCGCAGGCCTCGACGGCACCGCCGCCACGTTCAGCGAAGCCACCGCCGGCATCGGCGGCACTCCGGGCCCCGGCGACGGTTTTGGGTCGGCGCTCGCAGCCGGCGACTTCAACGAAGACGGCAATGCCGATCTGGTTGTGGGCATCCCAGGCGAGGACACTGCTACCAAGACGGACGTCGGGGCCGTCATGACGTTGTACGGATCCGGTTCGGG
>JAHEJX010000091.1 GCA_024638645.1 Actinomycetes bacterium | reverse complement strand
TCCCTGCCGAGCAAGGCGATCGCACGCCGACGGACTCGCACCGAAGGGTCGGTAATGCACGCCAGTGCCTCCTCGCCCAGAGTCTTGCTGCCGAGACTGGCAAGACCTCCGAGTGCTTCCCAACGCACGGTGCCGTCCTCATCTGCAAGCAGTTTGCGAAGTGCCTCCAAGGAGGCTTCGCCGCCGACGTCTCCGAGGATGGCAGCGGTCACGCGGCGTCGACCGGGGCTCGCATCGTCGACGGCCGCCTTCAGCGCGCTGAGCGTGTCGGCATCGTGATGGGGTTTCTGCATGCCTGGAAGCGACGCAGTGAAGACGTCCGCCAGGCCGCTGCGCACGGCGTCCACGAGCGCTGCGGAGTATGCCCGACGCATCGGGATCACCAGGGCGAGGAATCCAATGGCGACCGCCAGTGACAATACCGTTCGCATCTGTTCCGGTAGTTGGGCTCCGACCAGCAGAATCGCCCCGGCAATGACCGTGCCTGCCTGCACGGGGACCGCTGAGACGAAGTCACGTACCTGGCTCCGTCTCTGTCCTGTGAGGACATTGAAAAGAGAGCTGAACGCAGTGCTCGCCAGTGCATTGATTGCCACCCATTGGATTCCACGGAACAGAGTGGCGGTGATCAAGCCGAACGACACGATCCACAGTGAGAACCCGGCTACGTAGACGACGGCGACGATCAGCAGCGCGGCGACCACGCCGAGCCGAGTGAACAGTCGATTGGCGACCAACAGCGACACGAGGAAGGTCGCCGCAGTTGCGATTGACGAGAACAGACCGAGGAACCCGGCCAGCGCCTCCTCAGTCTCGAACGATGCAGCGGCCGCTTCGCTGAATGGGAAGAACACCAGGAAGAACAGCACCGAGAGGACTGCACCGACTCCGGCGACGAGGCGAAAGAGTGGCACCCGGGCCGTGGTTTGCCAACCGGCTCTCAGGTCGGCGGCGAGGTTCGAGGACGGGGCGTGGTCGCGGGCCACGAAACGGGTCGTGGTGATCTTGGCGAGCAGTCCGGCAAACGCCAGGCCCGCGGCCTGCACGATCAGAAGGTTCTCTGTGCCGAGAAGTGAAGCGAGCGGCCCGGTGATCGCGCTGCCCGTGACTGCGCCCGCTATGCCCGCTGATGTGAACAACGGAAACAGTCGTTTCGCCTGGCGGGCGTCAGCCAAGTCACCAGCGATATCCCACAACAGTGTGAAGCCCACATACATGACGACTTGTCCGGTGAGCCAGACCGCGGGATATGTGCCAGGCGCATCAACCGTAATGGCCATACGTTCTGCCGCGAGCCATATCGCAAATACGACGGTTATCAGCCACGACCAGGTGCGCAGACCGAACACCGAGAGTCCGACGGTGTAGGCCAGCGTGATCGCCATCACCGTCAGCCCGGAGAACATGATCATCCACGGCAGCTTGTCGACACCGTTGCGTAGGAAGAACAGAGTGTCTGCAGCAGTCAGGCCAATGCTTGCGCTGGCGAGGACAACAAAGAACAGACCTCCCGCCCAGAGAACCCGTGCTCTTTCCTCCGGCTCGACGCCAAGGGCGCGCCAGAGTGTTCCCCCGCTCTTTTCTGCCGCCGACTCAGACGGCGCTCGAGCGGCCAAATCGCTCTCCCGGATTGCTCCCACTTGCCAGGGTATTCGGCGCCTGCTTTGCCTGCACGAGCGCCGGATTCGGTGACTTGGCAGAATGGCGTGGATGGACGTCGTATCAAAGCTCGATTTGGCCGATCGAATCGTCGCATTGCAGGCAGTTCGGATGTTCACCGAGGTCGGGGTCGGCGATTTGGAGCAGATCGCCGAATCACTGACCGAAAAGCGTTATGAGCCGGGCGAGTTGATATTCCGTCGCGGCGACTGGGAAGACGACATGATTCTCGTGGTTTCCGGCGAGGTGCACCTGGCGGGTGACGTTCCGATACCGCCACGCGGACCAGGTGAGCACATCGGTGAGCTCGCCATGCTGCGCCATCAACCCCGCTCATTGTCGGCTACTGCCGGCAGCGAAGGTATGCATGGCCTCGTGATGGACTGCCGGGTTCTGGAGCGGTTGGTCGAGGAGCGGCCCCAGATCGCCGCCTCGATGCTGAGCACCCTCGCCGAAATCCTCGCGATTTCCGAAAGTGCCGGCCGCTAGAGCACTGTCGCCACGGTCGACTATCCCCCGCGGCGGCGGATGACCACGAGTTTGTCGGCTCTAGATTCGGCTCCCCAGACTTCGCCCGGTCGGCCGAGCAGCTGCCGGACGTTGCCGGAAGCTGACGGAAGCTCGAACGTGTGAAACGTCTCAGTAGCAGGGTCGAAGCGGTGGATGGCATTCCCGCCAAAGTCGGTCACCCAAACGGTGTCGTGCTCGTCGACATACACGGCATACGCCGATGGTGCGACGCCGGGAAGCGGCCACACATTCCATGTATCTGCCGCCGGGTCGTAGCGGCTGAGCTGCCCGGAGTTCCACTCGCTGACCCAGATTGCGCCGGTCGAATCCGACCACACTCTGCGGGCGCCTTGGTCAGGTGTCGGCGGTTCGAGCACCAGGATCTCGCCCTCCTCTCCGACGAGCCCGACGTAGCTACCGGCCAGGGAGGCGAAGTAGACCGTTCCGAGCGGAGTGGCTGTGATTCCGTACGGGCCGCGGCCTCGCGGCGCGTCGAACACTTCCATTGCGCCGGTTGTCGGGTCGAGCACGCCAACGACTCCACTCTGACCTGTGAACCAGAGCTGCCCTGCCAGGTCGATTGCGGCCGTGTTCAGGTTGGCTCGATCTCGGTTGGGCGGCAACGGGTATTCGGTGAGCATTTCCGTCACGGGGTTGAAGCTGATGATGGAGTTACGGCCACCGTCTGTGATCCATGCGATTCCCGACTCGTCGACGATCACACCATGCGGCTTTGATCCTTCTCCGAGATCGATGTGGCGGGTGTCGCCGGTAGCGGGGTCGAGCCAGCCCAAGTCGCCGGAGGCTTGGGCTGTGTACCAAACGCCACCGTCGGCTGCCGGAGCAACGTCGTGTGGCTGCGCCCCTTCGGGAACGGCGTATTCGACGAGCTCGAGCTGGGCGATCGGGATCGGAGCCGGGAGCACAGTCGTACTGGTCGTTGCGGAGGTGGTTGATGATGCGGCAACAGTTGTTGTTGTTGTTGTCGATGGAGCGATCGGTGGAGCCGGTGCGACAGTCGATGGGTTCAGGGCACTAGGCGCAGTCGTCGTGGCCGGCTCGGCGGTGCTGCAAGCTGCCGCAAGCATGGCCAGGGCGGCGCAGCCCATGGTCAAGCGTGGTCGTTTCACGCTGCCAAGATACGACGGATTCGGTGATGACCTCGGCGGATGACGATCAGGGAGCGATCGATTGCATCAGCGCGTCGAGAGTGGTGATGTCGGTTGTCCCTGTGAGCCGAGCAGCCACAGTGCCGTCGGCATTGAGAAAGACCCAGTAGGGGAATGCGGTGCCACCGAACGCTGCCATCGCCGAACCGCCCTGATCGTCGGCTAGAACCGGCGGTGTCCACCCCTCTCGCTTCAGCCACTCCCACGGCGGGTAGTTGGCGCGGGTCGAGTCGTTGGACGTCGCAACGCTCACAACCTCCACACCGGCGACCCCTCCCGTTGAGTCCAGCCACTCCTGCACCTGAGGCACTTCCTGCTGACAATGTGGACACCAGTGGGCGACAAAGACGATCGCCGTTGGCCGACCCGTACCGCCAATCTGGACCTCGTTGCCTTCGAAGTCGACTCCAGTGACCGTGGGCGCGGTTGCGCCGATCGCCGCGTCTGCTCCCGACGGTGCGTACGGTGCCAGCGCTACGCCGCTGATAGCAGGGGACGCGTTCGGGGAGTTCAGCGGCACACCACACGCGGCGGCCGCTTCGGCGAGGCCAGCAGTGAACTCGCGGCCGTCTTGGGCATTCGGGGTCAGCCCTGCTGCGGCAAGCGAGCTGCGTAGCAACAATTCGGTGCCGAGCTGGCTGTCCATGTTTTCGGCAACACAACGGCCGTCGCGTTCGCTGATTCCGCCGCCGAGTGTCAGCGACACGGCAATGAAGTCGACAATGGATTCCTGTACTCCGGCTGCCGTCTGTAATTCGGAGTTGGCGCTCGCCAGTTGACTGTTGGCCGTGTCGAGATCGCTCGTGAGCCGGCTGACCTCGGCGTTGCTCGAGTCGATACTGTCCTGGAGCTCCTGCTTGTCGGTATTGGCCTGCATCAGCAGCACGGCGAGCACTATGAGGATCCCCGCACCGAGTCCACCGAGAATGATCGACCCGGCGCGGCTCGGTGCTGCCTGCGATCGGCCGACGGGCTCGGCGGTGACCTCCTCTTGCGTTTCTGAACCGATTGGCTCCACGGCGGAATCCTCTGAATAGCAGTCGAGCGTGCATGGATGCACCCGACCGGAAGCAAGGGGGCGGAGGCTATCAGGGACTGCGGCCGGCGAGAAGCTGCTGTCGTACCCGCAAGCATCGATGGTCCGCTACTATTGGTCCCGCATGCGACAGCGCACGCAACGCCTACTTCGCCATTTGTTCCGTCCAGCGAAGTTTGACGCAAGACTTGCTTGGTCCGATCGGACATTCTCCGGCCTCTCCGACGCAATCTGCGGGCGTCCAAGCCCCAGACGGTTCAAAGCGAAGGAGACAACCTTGTCTACCAACATCTACGTGGGCAATCTCACGTTCCAGACCAACTCTGACGACCTACAGAATCTCTTCAGCCCTCATGGCGAAGTGACCAAGGCCACCGTCATCACCGATCGCGACACCGGCCGCTCTCGCGGGTTCGGCTTCGTTGAGATGGCCACGTCCGAGGCTGCGAGCGCAGCAATCGAGGCCCTCAACGGCAAGAACGTCGACGGCCGCGACCTGACAGTGAATGTCGCCAAAGAGCGCTCCCGCTGAGCAAACGAGACGGTCGTCCGATCGACGGCAATAGGCAACGCTGTGCCGGATGCGGGCATCCCCGCTCCGAGCATCGCACAGCAGTGGGATGTACCGTTCCCAAGTGCCCGTGCGCAGCGTATGAGAAGCGAGATGCCGACAACGGGTAGACGCAAGCCGACCGCGGATGCATCGCGTCTGCAATGTTCAGGGGTGGGGCCGCTGTGGCCTCGCCCCTTTTCATTGGGTTGAGGGGCTGGGGCCCTAGGGCCAAACCCCCCTTTGTTCGGTCGCGTCGCGACAGATCTGGACTGCGACCGCCGTTGCGGCTGTGCGCAGATCTGGAAGCCCCAGTTTCCTTTGGGAAGGCACGAGTCCGTGCCACCGATCCCTATACACATCGATGGCTTCGACCATTGATACTCGACGAGTCATGACGGTCTCGGTCGCCCGGCGCATTCTGCGCCGCAGTTGGGCCATTACGGATGCTTCATCCCATTGCTGGTTTTCGATGTTTTGCGCCCATTCGAAATATGACACGACGACGCCGCCGGCATTGGCCAGGATGTCCGGGACGACCTTGATGCCGCGCTCACTGAGTATGTCGTCGGCGGCCGGAGTCGTGGGCCCATTCGCCAACTCGAGGATGATTGGCGCCTTGACCCGAGGCGCGTTGTGTGCGGTGATCTGACACTCGATGGCTGCGGGGACGAGCACATCGCATTCGAGCTCGAGCACCCCGGCCGGCGGCAGCGGCGATGAGCCCGGGACGTCTACGACGGAGCCGGTCTCGTCCTTGAATCGCCCCACCATTCCTGGATCCAGGCCGGTTTCACAGGAGATGCCCCCGCTGGAATCGGAGATCCCGACTATGACGGCGCCCGCCTCGTGCAACAGCATTGCAGCGTGGCGTCCGGCGTTGCCAAAGCCCTGGAGGGCGATGCGGGCGCCGTCGAGAGAGGCGAGACCGGGGATGCCGCCCATTTCGAGGTAGTGCTCGAGGACGAAGACGCCGCCTTGGGCAGTAGCGCCGGCACGGCCGGCCAAGCCGCCGAGCGTCACAGGTTTGCCGGTTACAACGGGAAGGTTTGCGTTGCCCGGGTGCATCATTGCGTATGTGTCGTAGATCCATGCCATGGTCTGAGAGTCCGTGTACAGGTCGGGCGCCGGAATGTCGGTGTGCGGCCCGATGTTCTCGCCGAGCGCTGCTACAAACCGCCTAGTGAGGCGTTCCTTTTCGCCCAACGACAGCCGCCTTGGGTCGCATACGACGCCCCCCTTGGCCCCGCCAAACGGGATATCGACGAGCGCGGACTTCCAGGTCATCCACGTAGCCAGCGCCTTGACCTCTCCCACTCCTGCCTCGGGGTGGAATCGAATGCCGCCCTTGCCGGGGCCGCGCACTGTGGAATGCAGAACTCGAAATCCTCGGAACATGAAGACATATCCATCGTCGCGGCGGATCGGTAGTGAGACTTCGACAATGCGCTCAGGCTCGAACAGCCACTGCGCCATTCCCTTCCAACCGTCGACGTTGCTTGTGAAAGGCGCTGCGCGATCGAATTGAGCTTTGGCGATGTGATGCAGATCCAAGTCTTCGGCAACGAGGGGCGGCGCAGTCATGTTCCTTCTTCAGTCGATATGTCAGTCGTACCGCAGGCTGGCCAGATCCGGCAGGGGCGTTAGACCCTCGATCGAGATGCGCCATCAAACCTGCCGCCCCTACATGCGGGCCGGCTGCCCGGTATGTTTGGGACAACGGTTGAGGTAAGAGATGCGTGCCTTAGTGATTGCTGTGGGGGGCCTGGCGAGTGCGGCAGGGCTCTTCGCCCTGAGCGGCGCCCTCGACGGGCTCCCGGGAGCGCTCTGCCTATTGCTCTCGTACTCCCTCGTACCGGTGACTATCGGACTGGCTGTGTCTTCTCTGCGACCGAATTCAGACCTGGGCCGGCTCGGCCCGCGCAGCCGGCAGGAAAGCTCCGCCCGATTCGGGCTGGGCGATTCCTCGCGATGTCAGCAGTGTCGTGGCAGTCGCGACCTGAGCGGCCAGGTGTGGGTGTGTCGTCGATGTGACCTGACATCAGTTAGAAGGTGACCTCAAAAAGGGCCACGAGGTATGTTCGCGAAGCGAGCCCCTATGAGAGCCGCCTGCGGACGTGCCCGCATCGTGGTCGCCCCAGGCTCGTGGCTGAGGAGGTTCCGTGGACATAATCGACCGCCATTTCGCTGCCGAGAACGCCCACGACGTTGCTGCCACCCTCGAGACCTACACAGACGACATCGTCTGGGACGACGTAACCCATCCTGATGCGCCGTTCCACGGAAAGGACGAGGTCGGATCGGTTTACACCTCGATAATCGACGCCATCCCCGATGTGGTACTCGAGTGTGTGAAGCGGTTCACCGGCGAAGAAGGACGCTACGTCGTAGATGAGTCGATCTTGATGGGACATGTGCACGGCGAGTGGGCCGGAATCAATGGCGGCGGAGCTCCCGTGCGAATCAGGATTCTGCACGTGTTCGAGTTGCGCGACGGGCTGATCTGTTACGAGAACGCCTGGTTCGACGCGGCCGAAGTGCAACGGCAAATCACCGCATGGAAGGGTGAGGGCTGATTTGCCTCGCTACTCGCTGCCGCGGTCCTCGGCGGCTCGGCCTAGGACAAACCAGACCGCCTGCACCGGCACGTCTCCTTTGTTGAAGAGCCGATGCGGACGGGTGGAATCGAAAGCGATCGAATCCCCGGCGGTGAGTTCGAACGTCTCGAACCCGATCTGGATGCCGAGTGTGCCGCTGATTATGTAGCCGTACTCCCTGCCGTGGTGTCGCATCAGTGACTCGTCGGGAGTGGACGAGCCTCCAACTTCGTATGTCGCGTGCAGGAAGTCGATTCCGTCTTCCGTCCCGGCCGTCAGCTCTTCCCATCGCACACCCGAATCGAGGTCGATCGCTTGACGCTGACCGGGCCTGACGAGTGGCGAGGGCGCTTCAGCGCGGCGAGCAGGACCACCGTCGGTGAACTCTTCGCCCCGAATGACGCTGTCGAGAGAGACGCCGAGCTCGGTGACGATCGCGTAGAGCGTTCCGACGGAAGGCTTGGAGAGGCCATTCTCGAGCTGAGATATGAGGCTGGGGGACAGGTCGAGGCGACGTGCGAGCTCGCGCTGGCTGATTCCGGCCTTCTTGCGCTCCTCACGGAGACGTTCGCCGATAGCGTCAAGCGCCTCTGGCACTTCTTTAGCTTGTTGCATGAGATCTCGACGTTGTCCGACTTCGTCTGGGAGCCGCATCCGTCCCACTGCCGACCTGTGGTTCTGGCCGAGACACCATGGCCTCGCTCCCGTGCAGTACACCATCGACACTAGACGTTGTACGGCTGCCGTGCAGTGTTGCTTATCAGTGAGGCTACGCCCATTCAGGAATGCAACGTTCTGAGGTCGCCGTTTGCAGCGATTCGCTGGGTAAGTGCCGAGCATTTTGTGTAGTGTCACTGAGCAGTGAAGTCCAGCACTGTTGATAGCGGCAGTGAACGGAGCTGGTCGCATCCGAGGTGCGATGGCCGGCGCCGTGTAGCGGGACGGGCTCCGGGGAGGCGGCCGATGAATCACATTGTCAGGAAGTACACAGACCTGATCTGGTCAACGCCTGCGGAGTTTGGAGGCAGGAGCGTCGGATACACGGGTGACAGTGTTGTCGACGAGCCGGGCGGATCTGTCCAGATGGGTTTCCGGGTGGCCCGTCTCGAGCCTGGCGGCAGCGTGGCAACCCATCTGCACTCCTTTGAAGAGTCACTCTATGTCGTGGCCGGCAAACTGGTGCTCGACACTACCGAGGGCTCGTACGAATTGGTGACGGGTGACTACGCCCTGATCCCGGTTGGCATGACCCATGGGTTTCGCAACGTGTCGGACGCGACCGTCGAGTTCGCCGAGATGAAAGCGCCGCTACCCAGGGAGCGGTTCGGCTTTGATACACAATTCCCTGCCCCTCTCGATCCGGCGCCGCTCACCTCCATCGACGTGCGCGATCCTCGAAGCAGATACTTCGGTCACATCGACCCGGAATCCATGGATCCGACTCTCCAGACACAGGACCGCCTTGCGTTGAGCGCCAGCATGCGAACCGCGCTGCTCGTCTACAGCGGTATCTCGGTGAAGATGATGGTCGACTCCGACCTCGGCGCAGACCTGTCGACCATGTTCATGGTCCAGTATGAGCAGGGCGGATTTGCCGGAGCTCACGACCATCCCCTCGAAGAGACATACATGATTCTCGATGGCGAAGTCGCCGCGGTATTCGACGGAGCCGAGTACGAACTCGGCCCAGGTGACGTCGCCTGGGCAGGCGTTGGCTGCGTTCACGAGTTTCGCAACATTGGCAGTGGCATCGTCCGCTGGCTGGAGACCCAGGCGCCGCAGCCGCCGCCCCGCCACTCATACCGGTTCGCCCGGGACTGGCTGTACCTAGAGAACGCATTGGCCGACGAGGCGTGATGGCAACTGTGAGGAGAGTCAGGACGTGAGCGAGTTTCCCGTAGCGACAACCCCGGCGCCCGGCAACATGGCAGTCGACTGGGAGATGCGCGTCGACTTCGAACGGCTTCGTCAATACCGTTTGGATCGAGTGCGCCAAGCTCTCGTCGATCATGACCTCGGCGCGCTGCTTCTGTTCGAGACGTCCAACATCCGCTACTCGACGGCAACCCAGATTGGGTACTGGGCGTTCAACAAGGGAGAGCGCTGGGCTCTCATTACTCGTGCCGGGCGGCCGAAAGTGTGGGATTTCGGCTCGGCCGCCAAGGCCCATCGCTTGCAGCTGCCGCATATGTACGACACCGAGAACTCCGTCGGCGGCAACACCGGGCTGCAGGGAGCGATTGGTCCGTCGACCGGCCTCCACGCCCGCGCCGTGCGGGAGATCAAAGCTGCTCTCGAAGACGCCGGCGTAGCCAACGAGAAGCTGGGGGTGGACATAGCCGAGACTTCGGTATTTCTCGCTCTACAGGATGCCGGCCTCGCAGTCGTCGACGGTCAGCAGGCGATGATGAGTGCACGCGAGATCAAGAGCCAGGACGAGATCGTCCTCCTAACTCAGGCCTGCGCGATGGTCGACGGCGTATACCACGACATTTTCGAGATGCTCAAGCCCGGAGTCCGAGAATCCGACGTGGTCGCCTTAGCGCACGCCAGGCTTTTCCAGATGGGCTCGGAGTTCGTCGAAGCGATCAACTCGATAGCGGGCGAGCGGTGTAGTCCTCATCCTCATGTCTTCAGTGACCGGTTGATCAGGCCCGGCGATCAAGCCTATTTCGACATAATCCACGTGTTCAATGGGTATCGAACCTGCTACTACCGCACCTTTGTGGTCGGCAGGGCGTCGCAAGCGCAACGGGATGCCTTCAAGAAATCGCGCGAGTGGATGGACTCCGCGATCGATCTGGTCAAGCCCGGCGCTACGACGGACCAGATCGCCAACGTGTGGCCCCGCGCCGAGGAGTTTGGATTCGACGACGAGATGGACGCATTTGGCCTCCAGTTCGGGCACGGCGTCGGAGTAGGGCTGCACGAGAGGCCCATCATCAGTCGGCTCAATTCTCTCGATGACCCCGTTGAGATCAAGGAGGGCATGGTGTTCGCCCTCGAGACATATGCTCCAGCCGCCGATGGGCGATCTGCCGCCCGCATCGAAGAGGAGGTGGTGGTGACCGCCGACGGCTGCAAGGTCATCACCCTCTTCCCTTGCGAGGAGCTCATGGTGGCCAATGAGTACTGACGGTCACATGGTCGAGGAGCTGTCCGCCGCGAATGCTTGCTGGAGCGTGGTGTGACGGCGCGGGTGCTTATCCGGGGCGGCTACGTCCTAACGCTCGGAGCGAAGACTCCCAACTTCACTTCGGCCGACGTCCTCATCGAGGGTGGCCAAGTCGCCGAAGTCGGCGAAGGTTTGCGAGCGCGTGACGCAGAGGTGATCGACGCTGTTGACGGCATAGTCATGCCGGGCTTCGTCGACTCTCATCGACACGTGTGGAAGTCGCTGTTCCGCAATCGGGGCACTGCCGCGCCGAATGAGATCACCGGAGCTGCGCTCGCCGAGCATTTTGCACCAGAGGATGTATATGCAGCCACGTTGATCGGACTCCTCGGTGCCATCGAGGCCGGGATCACGACGGTCGTTGATTGGTGTGACATCCAGCTCAACGACGCGCAGGCCGCCGCCGCGCTCGAGGCGCACGCTGATTCGGGGATGCGCACCGTGTTCGCTGCGGCACATGTTGGAGGGCGCGATGAGGGAAGCGACGGTGCCCGGCTTCGCCAACTTGCGGCGAACGTCGGATCGGTTGGACCGAATACGACTCTTGCGATGGGATCGAGTGATGTTGTTCCGTCGTCGCTGGAGCGCTTGGGCGAGGAGTTGGGGCTGGCTCGCCAGCTCGGGATGCGTATCCACACGCACGCAGGCACAGCGCCAGAGGGCCGCGGTTCGGTCTTCGATCTGGGAGAGCGGAGCCTGCTCGGTGAGGACGTGACCCTCGTCCATGGTTCTCATCTAGCCGATGAGGATTTCGACGCGATCGCCGCTTCCAATGCGGCCATCTCGATCACACCCGCCAGCGAGATGGCCAGTGGTCTCGGCTCGCCTCCAATGCAGCAACTCATCGACCGTGGAATCCGCCCCGGTCTCGGCGTTGACGACGAACAGCTGTCCCCGGGCGACATCTTCTCCCAGATGCGGGCAGCCAACTCGGTTCAACACGCGACGCTGTTCGACCTGAAACTGGCAGGCAAGGCGGGAGTGCCGACGCTGCTCAATACGCGCGACGTCCTTCGCTACGCAACTGTCGACGGCGCTAGAGCAGCCGGACTTGCCGGGAGCACAGGAAGCCTCGAGCCGGGGATGGCGGCAGACGTCCTTGTGTTGCGCACCGATCGCCCCAATATCTATCCAATCAACGATCCGATCGGAGCCGTTGTCTGGGGCATGGACACTTCGAATGTCGATTGGCTTCTAGCGGCGGGTCGTCCGTTGGTCCGTAACGGCAGTCTCACAGCGGACGTGGCGCGTGCTGGGCAACTGGCGCGCGAAGCCCAGATCCGAGTCGGGGCTGCAGCCGGCCTCCTCGTCGGCACTAAAGGCGGTCCCCGATAGTGGCGACACGGGTTCCATCTTCGTTCGTGACGTCGTTTGTCGTGGCATCGCGCTACATGCCGGTCTACATCGCCTTGCTGCTGCTGATCGTTGTCGCTGCCATCTGGGTTCCCGAGACACTGAGTGGGGTTGCCCTGTCTGCGATCGCTCCGTTCGGTGCGCTGCTGGCGATCGCGGCGCTTGGTCAGATGTTGATCGTAATGACGGGAGGCATCGACCTCAGCACTCCCGGTACGCTCACATTGGCGGCGATGATCATGGCCGGGGTGGGTGAGCAGTCGAACGGCCGCATCTGGCTCGCTGTGCTGACCGCGCTTGGAGTCGCCGCCGTCATCGGCCTTGTCAACGGCATCCTCATCGGCGCGTTCAAGCTCAATGCTCTGATTGTCACACTGGCAGTGGGCCAAGTCGTCGTTGGAGTCATCGCCCGCTATGTGCGTACCTTCCCGGTACAGAGCCCCGTGCCCCCGGGCCTATCGAACTGGACCTCGACCCGGTTCCTCGGCATCAGCCCGATCTTCTGGATCGGGGTGGGTGTCACTTTGCTCCTCATTGGCGTGCTGCGCTACACGTCGGTTGGGCGCAGATTCCAGATGGTCGGCGCCAACCCGGTCTCTTCGAACGTCGTCGGGGTGCGGGTCACGTTGAATCAGGTCCTGGTCTATGTGGCGGCCTCTGTGCTCTACTCGATTGCCGGAATCGCACTCGCCGGTCTGCTGCGCAATCCCGGAGTCAACATTGGGTCGCCATATTTTCTGGGGCCCATTGCCGCAGTGGTCATTGGTGGGGCATCTCTCACAGGCGGCTTGGCCAGCCCGCTTTCGACCTTTGTCGCCGCCCTGTTCCTCACAGGTCTCAACCAGATGATGCGGTCGTTGGGTCTGGCGACGGCTCTCCAGTTTGTTGTGTTTGGCGTGGTGATCATCGGAGGAATGTTGGTTTCCGGCGATCGAATCATCAAAGGTGTCGAGCAGTTGCTGCGGGAGCGGCGAAGACCCAATGCGAAAGCGAAAGAAACGGCAGAAGTGTCAGACGCGAGCTGAGAACACGATTCGCGTCAAAACGACGCGATGTCACGACTCAAACACCCAAGCCGCTCTGTGCAGGCAGGCAGAAACAGGAGGAGTAAATGAAACTCAGAAGGATGATCGGTCTGATCGCCGTAATGGCGATTGTGGCCGCCGCGTGTAGCGATGACGGAGGCGATACGACCACCACTGTCGCCGCGACGACGACAACTCAGGAAGCGACAACTACGGCTGCGCCGGGAGCGACGACGACGGCAGGCCCCACTACCACGGCCGCACCGGCCGGCGCCCTCGCCGAGTTCGGAGAAGATCCGGGTAGCGCAGATCCCGCGCTCATTGCCAAGGCCCTAGGCCCGGTAGAGCCTTCAGACGACGCGAGCTGGAACATCGTGCTCGCTTCGATCGCTCGCGCCGATCAGAACCTAGACCAGGCGACGATCGATAAGGCGTTGGACTGCTGGCGAAACCAGGAGTGCGACACAGGTACCGACGGGGAGTTGGTCATGGGCTGGGCGGATGGCGGCGGCGACACCGTCAATGTCTGGCGCTCAGTCAGCCACATGGAGGCGATCCTCCAGGCGCTGACGTACCCCGAGATCGGAGCGATCGTCTCAACGGCTGCCAACTTCGATCCGGACCCGGCTGTCCATGAAAACACAGTTCGGTTCCTCGTCCAGAGGGGCGTCGATTTCATCGTCGGCTACCCCGACTTTGGCGTGGCTTTGGCGGCAGTTGTGGCCGAAGCAGAAGCTGCCGGTATCCCATACGTGTCCTATTCAGCTGGCTATGTCGGGCTCCCCGGTCAGCCCGGGGCGCTCACCCCAGGGACCGACTACACGTCGGTCGTCGGGGAGGATCTGTGTGCCCTCGGGGACAGCTTCGCTGAAGTCCTCAACGATGGTGTCAACAGCGGCAAGGTCGGAATGCTCGGCGGCACGCCTGGCAATGCGTTGACGCTCGGCTGGCAGCAGTGCACGGTCGCGAGCCTGGCCTCAGGCGTCGAGCTGGTGAATCCCCCGGCGGATGCCAACTCGACGACGGGAGACACCTTCTGGGTCAACACCTTCGCGCTCGACGCAGTTCGCGGCCTACTCACTACCAATCCGGACATCGCCGGATGGGTGTACGAGTACTCAGACGGGCTGTTCACGGCGCTGCAGGCGTACGACGAGCTGAACA
>JAHEJX010000181.1:2200-3575 GCA_024638645.1 Actinomycetes bacterium | reverse complement strand
GCGATCAGCAGGCCGATCTCCTGGTGGAGATGGCCGACGACGAGGCCCGAGCCGTGCTCGGGGCTCTCCATCCGACCGAGGCCCGGGAGATCCGCGAGCTCTCCCGCTACGCGGAGGACGTTGCCGGGGGCTTGATGGTGACCGAGTTGATCTCGGTCCCCCTGGGTGCCTCGCGCGCATCGGTCATCGAGTCGTTCCGGACGGCGGTCGACGTGGAGGATATCGACGTTCAGTACATCTACGTCGTGGACGGGGACGAGCGACTGGTCGGTGTCGTTCGGCTGCGCGACCTCGTGCTCGTCGACGCAAGCCTCCCGATCGACTCGATCATGATCACGGACCCGGTGACGGTTGGTGACGACGCTTCGCTGGAGGTGCTCGAGGACACCTTCGACCGCTATGGTTTTCTTGGGATTCCGGTTGTGGATAGCCGCGGTCGGGTGCTCGGCATCGTGCAACAGGCGGACGTCCGTGACGCGGCGGCCGAGCGCGCGGAGGAGCGGCACTTGAAGGCGGCGGGTATCGTCGGGGGAGAAGAGCTACGCTCGATGCCGCTGCTCCTCCGCTCACGGAGAAGACTGTCGTGGCTCAGCATCAACATCGTGCTCAACATCATCGCGGCCAGCGTCATCGCGCTGTTCGAGGAGACCCTTACCGCCGTCATCGCGCTCGCCTTTTTTCTCCCGATCATCTCGGACATGAGCGGATGCTCGGGCAACCAGGCGGTCGCGGTCTCGGTGCGCGAGCTCGCGTTGGGTAGAGTCAAGCCGTACGAGGTCTACTTCGTCTGGCTGAAGGAGATCGGCGTGGGAGCGATCAATGGAACCGTACTCGGTCTGCTGATCGGCGTGGTCGCTTGGCTCTGGCGCGACAATCCCTACCTCGGTGTCGTGGTTGGGCTCGCGTTGACGGTGAACACCATGATCGCTGTCTCCATCGGAGGGGCCGTGCCTCTGCTTCTCAAGCGCTTCAAGATGGATCCGGCCCTGGCCTCGGGTCCGGTGCTGACGACCATCACGGACATCTGCGGCTTCTTCCTCGTGCTCGGAATCGCGACGGCGATGCTTCCGCTTCTGATAGGCTGAGCCCCCTCGCAGATCTCGCGGAGTCCGGGTTTGCGGGGCGCCTGGCGAGCGTGCGGGCTGCCCTCTGTAGGGGAGCGCCCTACGGGCAGGAGGGCCTGACTCCTGACAGCCCGTCCGGGCAGCTCGGCTATATTTAGTTGCGTCTGATGAGACGCCCCAGCGATTCGAGACGGCTGCAGCTGGGAGAACAACCTGCGAGCCGTCTGGGGGTCCCGAGCAGAAGCAACCGCGCGGGGCCCCATGTTTCTTTGAGGGCATCATGAAGTCGATCGCGATTGCTTGGCTGGGGG
>JAHEJX010000181.1:0-2190 GCA_024638645.1 Actinomycetes bacterium | reverse complement strand
TCAGCCGAGGGAGCAGAGATCGACTGCGGAGGTTCCTGGCGCTGCGCGATTCTCCTGACGAGCTGGCATGGCTCGCTGCGAGACCCGGCATCGATACCTTCACTGCGGCCGTGATCGCCTACTTCCAGGGGGACTACGAGCGGATGAGACTGAAATGGGCGGGAGCTCCACCGGAGGGGGGCGTCGTTTCTCCCGACCTTGGACTGCACTACGAGCTCGACACCAGCACGGAGATCGTCAATCTCGTCTCCTCCCCACGATTCGCACTGACGCCCGAGGAGTGCGAGTTCCTGGGGATGGTCCACGCCTGGTTCTGCCTTCGCGAACTCACCAACCGTGATCGCGGGCGCGTTGGGACTGGATCGAGCCTCACCCACCGCGGCGCATGAGCCATGACTTCCATTATTAGATCGCAGGCAGCCGACGTACTCTACAACATGACGACCACAGGCTTCGACCTCGCTGGCTATGACATCGTGGCGAACCTGGGTGTCGTCCGCGGCGTGGTCGTTCGGTCACGATCGGTGTTCGGTACTTTCGGCGCTGGCATTCAGACGTTGTTCGGGGGAAACATCACACTGTTCACGGACCTGGCGGAACGCACTCGACAGCAGGCGTTCGATACGATGTTGGTCCAAGCGGATGTGGCCGGTGCCGACGCGGTAATCGGGATTCGCTATGACGCGACAGAGGTCATGTCTGGAGTGACGGAGGTCATATGCTACGGGACGGCCGTGCGGGTGCAGGAGGCTGACTGAGTTGAAGGACCTCAAAACGGGACACCGGTAATCGTCACGCTCCACTCGTCGACGCCGTGGGTGTTCGTGTATGGATCGCCGCCCGAACTGTTGGCGCGCGTGAAGCCGAACTCCACGAAGGAGGCCGTGGCCGGGCAAAGATCCAAGCCAGACACCGGCCTGCACGATGATCACCCCTCTCGGCCACGTTGGCCCCTGGGGCAGGACGCGCTCGAGTCCCCGGATCCCGTGACGACTTCGAGAGTGGCAGTACTCCCGCTATCGGCTTGCGGCAGCTTCGCGTATCACCGCTGGGAGCACTTCGCACCGGTCTACTTCCCGCTAGGTAGCGGCTGGGGCGGCTGCGTCGCATTCTGAGGCTGTTGCCCAGCCAGCGTCTCGGCACCCCCGACCTCTGAGGAGCCGCGGTGACGACCACCATCTACGAGTTCGCCGAACTTCTGGCCGACGGCGTTTTGGTCGCGGACAAGGCCGGTGTCGTGCTCTTTGCCAACGCCGCGCTGCTGGAGCTGTTGGAATACCCACGCGAGGAGTTGGTCGGGCATCACTTGTCGATGCTGATTCCCGAGGAGCATCGTTCCGGACATGCGCAGCTTTTCGAGGATTTCAGGGACGGCGAGGCGTCTCACAAACCCATGGCCGGTCGGTCGATTCTCTACGCCCTCGCGCGGAAAGGCGAGAGAATTCCGGTCTCCATCTCGATCGCCAAGATCGAGGACGAGGAGACCCGGATGATCGCGATCCTGCGGCCGCTACCCTCGGAGTTCTCGGAGCTCAAGCATCAGGCACAGAGTGATGCCCTGACGGGTGCCGCCAACCGCGTCTACCTGTCTGCTCGCATCAAGGAGTTGGTGGAGAGGGGCGAGAAGTTCGGCCTCCTGTATCTGGACCTCGATGGGTTCAAGCCGGTCAACGACAGGCACGGACACGCGGCCGGCGACCAGATCCTGCAGATCGTCGTACAGCGAACCCAGGGCGCCGTCCGGTCCAAAGACCTGGTCGCTCGCGTGGGAGGTGATGAGTTCGTCGTCGTGCTGTCCGGTGTAGAAGACCCCGACGAGTTGGAGTCCATCGCCAACAAGATCAGGGCGCAGATCGCCGAGACGATGAATCTCACGGATGTCACCGTGAACCTGACGGCGTCCATCGGCAGTGTGGCGTCTCCCCGGGACGGGACTGACGAGAAGGCGCTGCTGGAACGTGCCGACTCGGCCATGTACGTGGCGAAGAGGGGCGGCTCGGGCTACCACGCATGGGCCGAGCCGGTCTAGGGCGGCCGATTTCCCTACGGCCATGGCCGGTCGGCATCGGGGCTACCCTTCCGCCTCGAACTCCTGCCGCATCTCCGCCAGCAACGCGAGCGCCCGTTCGTCTGGCTTGTAGTCGGTGACTTCCAGTCCGGTCAGCCTCGCGCACCGGCCCACATCAGTCC
>JAHEJX010000090.1 GCA_024638645.1 Actinomycetes bacterium | reverse complement strand
CTGTCGACGGAGCGGATCGATCTGCTGCAGCTGCACTGTCCGCCGAGTGATGTGTACTACAACCCCGATCTGTTCGAGGGGCTGGACGGGATGGTCGCCGACGGCAAGCTTGCTCGGTACGGCGTCAGTGTCGAACGAGTTGAAGAAGCGCTGAAAGCGATCGAATACCCGGGCGTGGTGTCGGTGCAGATCATCTTCAACATGCTGCGGCAGCGACCTGCGGAGCGATTCCTGGACCTGGCCGCTGCGGCGGGCGTCGGCGTGATCGTCCGGGTGCCGCTGGCCAGCGGACTGCTGACAGGGAAGATGTCGGCCGACTCGGTGTTCGCCGCCGACGACCACCGCAATTTCAACCGCCACGGCGAGGCGTTCGACGTAGGAGAGACCTTTGCGGGTGTGCCGTTCGAACGTGGCCTGGCTGCGGTCGAGGAGCTGCGCGGCCTGGTTCCAGAGGGAGCGACGATGGCGCAATTGGCCCTGCGTTGGATCCTCATGTACGAGCAGGTTTCGACCGTCATCCCCGGCGCCAAGAACCCCGGCCAGGTGGCCGACAACGTCGTGGCAGCCGACCTGGCTCCGCTCGAGGCGGCCACAATGCGACGGATCGCCGAGGTGTACGACGAGTTCGCCCGCCCGACGGTGCATCACCGCTGGTAGGCGTCGGGCGGGGTTGAATCGCCGTCTGGCGACGTATCGGGCAGGCGGTGGCGACGGCGCAACGTCGGTATCGTCGAACCCATGAAAGGCACTCGCCGGCTGGCAGCCATTGTCTTCGCCGACGTGGTCGGCTTCTCGCGCTTGATGGCCGAAGATGAGGACGGGACGCTCGCATCGCTGCGGGCGCATCGTGCAGCCATCGATCCCGTAATGCTCAACCACGGGGGCCGGATCGTGAAGACGACCGGCGACGGCATTTTGGTCGAGTTCCCATCGGCCAGTGCCGCGGTCTCCGCTTCAGCCGAGGCGCAGCAGCTTATGCAAGACAGGAACAGCGGCCTGATGCAAAGCCGTCGCATGCAGTTCCGCATCGGCGTCAACCTCGCCGAGGTCTTGGCAGATGACACTGGAGACGTCTATGGCGATGGCGTAAATGTGGCCGCACGTGTCGAGGCAGCCGCAGATCCCGGTGGCGTCGCACTGACGGCAGCGGTTCGAGAGGCCGTTCGCGGAAAGGTCGATGTCACGCTTGTCGACGATGGCCTGCACGAGCTGAAGAACATCCCCGAGCCGGTGCGACTGTGGAAGGTCGGAGGCTCGGATGGGCGCGACCATACTCGTCACGCAGGTGAGCGGCTGATCGGTGTCGTCGCAGTGCTGCCCTTCGAGAACATGAGCCGTGACCCCGAGGAGGACTACTTCGCCGACGGTATCACGGAGGATCTGATCACCGCCCTGTCGCATGCGCCGTTCCTCGGCGTGGTTGCCCGCAACTCCACATATGCATATCGGGGGACATCCAAGGACGTCCGCACGATCGCACGAGAGCTTGACGCCACCCATGTGGTCGAAGGCAGTGTGCGCAAAGCGGGTGACCGGGTGCGGGTTACCGCGCAGCTCATCGATGCTGAGACCGGCCGCCACGTTTGGGCGGAGCGGTATGACCGAGATCTCATCGACATCTTCGATCTCCAGGATGAACTTGTCGACGCGATTGCGGCTCGGCTCCGCCCCGCCGTGTGGGACGCAGCTGCAGAGACTTCCACGACGAAGCCGCAACGCTCTCTCAATGCATGGGATCTCTACCTGCAAGGCATGCACGAGTACAACAAACACAGCAACGACGGCTTCCTCGCCGGTGCGGAGTTGTTCACCAAGTCGCTCGAGGTCGATCCGTCGTTTGCGGTTGCGGCTGCCGGACTGGCTAGCTGTTGGCTGATGTTGGCGATCAATGGCTGGCGTGGCGAAGGCGTCGATCCATGGGCCATGGGCTTCGAGACCGTCGATCGTGCCTATGAACTCGACAACAACCATCCGGATGTCCTTGCCGCTGTTGCGGCCACGGCTGCCGTACGTGGAGAGATTGAAAGAGGACTTCGCGCAGCAAAGCGCGCAGTGGAAGTAAATCCACAAGCGTTCATGGGCCACCACATGCTGGGTGCGGTGCTCAACGCCGCCGGCCGCCCCGCCGAGGCCATTGAGGCACTGACAGCTGCGTGGCGGCTGGGCCGTCACGAGCCGTTCCGTTACGACATCGCCAATGATCTGGCGTGGGCTCACTATATGCTCGAGAGCTACGACGCGGCACTGGCTTGGGGACAGCAGGCGCTGGAGACAAATCCGCGCTACTTGCAGTCACATCTCGCCTTGGCCGCCACGTTGGGTCAGCTAGGCCGGGCTGAGGAAGCGACTCCTCACGTGGCGGCAATCCTCGAGGCGCGTCCGAACTTCTCGGTTGCTCGGTACCGCACGCGGATCATCTATTCCGGCGAGGACCGCAAGGACCGCATTGTCGAGGGCCTGGTCAAGGCCGGACTGGCGGAGTAACGCTGGGCTGGCGGTCCTGATACTCCCGCAGCGCCCGCCAGACCCGTTCCGCCGAGAACGGTGTCTTCGTCAGCCACACGCCGGTGGCGTCGTGCACTGCATTGGCGATCGTTGGGATCGGCCCGTTGATGCCGATTTCGGAGATCGACTTTGCCCCCATCGGACCGGTGGGGTCGTATGACTCCACCAGAATGACCTCGATCGGGGGTATGTCGAGGACGCCGGGAATCTTGTAGCGGGCGAAGTCGTCGGTCAGCGGCTTGCCCTTGTCGTCGAAGATGATCTCTTCGTAGAGGGCGTACCCGATGCCGTTGACGAGGGCTCCTTCGACTTGGCCTTCGGCGAGGTTGGGGTTGATTGCTGTGCCGCAGTCGACGGCGACGACGTAGTCGACGATGCGGATCTGCCCGGTGCGTTCATCGACGGCGATCTCCGCGAAGCTCGCCATGAACGGCGGTGGGGAAACCTCGGGCACGAACGAGCGGGTGGCGGCAATCTGGCGCTGGTCGGCGGCATAGAGGCTGCGCAGCGCTACCTCGGACAGTGTCACCGTCTCGCCATCCGCCCTCGTGATTAGGCCGCCTTCCGCCGTCAGCTCGTCGGTCGGCGTGTTCAGGATCGCCCCTGCCACCTCCAAGATCTGCGCCATCACATCCTGAGCCGCGAGCTGCACAGCCATCCCGGACACGTATGTCGTCGAGGACGCATACGCCCCGGTGTCGAACGGCGTGAGATCGGTGTCGGAAGAAGTCACAACGATGTGATCCAACGGCACACCGAGCACCTCTGCAGCGATCTGGCCGAGGATCGTGTCCGAGCCCGTCCCCAGGTCGGTCGCCCCGACGAGCAGGTTGAACGAACCGTCGTCGTTCATCTTCAGCGTCGCCGCCGCCATGTCGACGAGCGGGATCCCGGAGCCTTGCATGTGGATCGACATGCCTACTCCGTGTATCCAGTCGCCGTCCCGGTGGCGCTTGCCCCGCTTGTCTGCCCAGCCGATCCGCTCGGCGCCCCGCTTGATGCACTCCTCGAGGGCGCACGAGGTGATGATCTGATCCACACCCTCGCGGCCTTCGCCGAGCGCCTTGAAGATCGGCGACGTCTCGCCCTCCCGGATGTGGTTCCGCAGCCGCCACTCCATTGCGTCTATGCCCAGCTCTGCCGCCAGCCGATCGACCGCCGTCTCCAGGGCGAAGTAGCTCTGGGTAGCGCCGTAGCCCCGGTACGCCCCGCCGACGGGGAGGTTCGTGTAGACGGCATCGCCGAAGAAGCGCACGTGCGGCGCCTTGTTGTAGAGGGGGAGCGTCTTCGACCCGACGTTGGAAAGGACGGTGAGGCCGTGGGTGCCATATGCGCCGGTGTTCGATAGCGCAGTCGTCTCGATGGCGTGCAGGGTGCCGTCGGCTTTGGCGCCGAGCTTGGTGGTGATCCGCATCGGGTGGCGGGTCCGTGAAGAGATGAATTCCTCTTCCCTGGAGTAGATCAGCTTGGCCGGTCGCCCGGTGCGCACGGTGACCAGGGCGGCGAGATCTTCGATCAGCACCTCTTGTTTGACGCCGAAGCCGCCGCCGATACGTGGCTTGATCACCCGGATCGAGTGCACCGGTAGGTCGAGCAGCCGCCCGACGATGCGGCGCACGTGGAACGGCACCTGCGTCGACGACACGATCACGAGGCGCCCGTTGGCGTCGAAGTAGCTGTAGACGGCGTGCGGTTCTAGTGGGGCGTGTTGGGCGTATTGAGTCTCGGTGGTCACCTCGACGACGACGTCTGACTCGGCGAACCCTTGGGCGACGTCACCGGCGGCGCCGACCATGTGGGCAGCGACGTTGCGGTCTTGGTTCCACACGTCGAGGGCGTCGGTCTCGTCGTGGATGACGGGGGCGCCTTCGGCAATGGCGGCGTCGATAGTGAGCACGGCATCGAGGATTTCGTATTCGACTTCGATGAGCTCGGCGGCTTGCTGCGCGACTGCAACGGTGTCGGCGGCAACGCACGCGACTCGGTCACCGACGAAACGGACCTTGGTGTCGAACATGCGAGCGTCGTACGGCGAAGGCTCCGGATAACCCTGGCCAGCGGTCGTATAGCGCTTGTCGGGGGTGTTGCGGTGGTCGAGGATCAGCTCGACTCCGGGGACATCCGCGGCTGCGGTGGTGTCGATGGAGCGAATCCGGGCGTGGGCGTGCGGGCTCCACAGCAGGGCGAGGTGCAGGGTCTTGGCGTCGGTCGCGGCGTCGTCGACAAACACGGGTTGTCCGCCGACAAGAGCGCGGCCGTCCACACGGATCTCTGACTGGCCGACAACGGCGAACTTCTCAGCCACTCGTCACCTCCTCGGCCCGAGCAATGGCGAGCTCGACGGCGTCGAGTTGTTTGACGTATCCAGTGCACCGGCACAGGTTGCCGGCGAGGTAGGTGGCGATCTCTGCGCGTGTTGGCGCGGATTCCCGACGGAGCAGGTCGGCGGCGGTCAGGATCATGGCCGGGATGCAGAAGCCGCATTGCACGGCGCCGACGTCGAGCATGGCCTCCGCCAGGCCGAAGCCGTCGTCGACGAGGCCTTCGATGGTTGTGATCTCTCTGCCGTCCGCCTGAGCGGCGAACAGGAGGCATGCGGTGGCGGCTCGGCCGTCGATTAGAACGGCGCACGTGCCGCAGTCGCCGTGGGCGCATCCGTCCTTCACCGAGGTGAAGCCGAGCCTGCGCAGCATCTCGAGCAGCGTCTCGCCTGGTGCCACGTCGACTGTGGTGAGATCGCGATTGAGGGTGAGCTCGATGTTCATGCGGCGCCTCCGTCTCCCGCGATCTGGCGGAGGCAGCGTTCCACGAGCACCGCAACGAGGTGGGTGCGGTACTCGGCACTGGCGGTCCAGCCGCCCTTCGTCGTGATCTCGGCTCGGGCGGCTTCGGCTGCAGCGGCGATGCCGTCGGGTGTGAGGTCGGCCGCAGTGACCACAGCTTCGGCCGCGCTGGCCCGCTGGGATCGCAGCGGAGTCGCGCCGAGGACGATACGGGCGTCGGTGACCAAGTCGCCGTCGAAGTCGACTCGGCAGCAGGCATTGATGATCGGAAAGTCGAACGCGGTGCGGGACAAGCGCAGGAAGGCGGCCGTGGCGTGGGGGAGAGGCGGCAGCCGGATGTTGGTGAGGATGTGGGGCTGCTTGTTGACGGCGTCGTCGTAATACTCGGCGAGGGTCATCGTGTGCAGCTCGCCGGTATAGGTAGTCGCCTCGGCGTCGAGGGCGATGAACACCGGGATGATGTCCGACAGCTTGCCCCGAGCCAGGTGCCCCCCGATCGTCGCGGTGTTGCGCAGCAGCGGGCTCCCGACGTCCGTCATCATGGCGGCGACAACGCCGCTGGCATGGGAGGCGATGGTGCGGTGCTCTGCAATGGCGGAGAGGGTGGCCATTGCGCCGATGTTGATCTCACCGTCGGCGGTCACACGTATCTCATTGGAGAGCGCGCCAGACAGATCGACGAGCCTGGTGACCTCCGGGGGGCTAGCGATGGTGAGGTCGCTTCCGCCGGCGACCAGTCGCATCGATGGTCCGGCCGCCGCGACGAACCCCCAAGCCTCGTTCAGAGACTCTGGGCGTGCGTATTCGGCAATCTGCGTACGGCTCATTCTGGGTCGCGTCCCATTGACGCGCTCGATGCCAGCCTGCCAACCCGCATGTTCCCGGGGCAGGGCCAAAAGGCTTGATTGATGCGGGACGGAGAGGCTGTGGTCGGTAGGCTGCTCGACCATTCGGCCGGACGGTGCCCCATAGCGCTCATAACAACCACTATCGGTTCGTATCCCAAGCCCGACTATGTGCCGACGCCCGACTGGTTCCGGGAGGGGATGGACTCCGACTCCCCGAGTACCGCGTACGAGAAGTTTCTGGCAGTAGCGCCCGCGGACCTCGAAGACATCTACCTTCGGGCGACCGCAGAAGTCGTCGAAGAGCAAGCCGAATTGGGTATCGACATTCCTACCGACGGCGAGATCAAGCGCGAAAACTACATCTACTACCAGTGCCGCAACTTCGACGGGTTCGACTTCATCAACCTGACGAGGCGCACGCTTCGCAACGGATCGTGGGTGGCGGACGTCCCCACCATCGCAGGCGCCGTCGCCGCCAGGGCACCTGTGCTGCCCGGCGATTACGCGGCGGCGCAGGGCTTGACGTCCTTACCCGTCAAGGTCACGTTGCCGGGTCCGATGACGATCCTCGATAGCACGGCCAATCGTTTCTACCCGAGCGATGCCGCTGCCGGAGCCGCTCTGGCGGCTGCGCTGAACGAAGAGGTGCTTGCTCTGGTTGAGGCGGGGTGCACATGGATCCAGGTCGACGAACCGGTCTTCGCCCGTTATCCGGACGAGGCGGTCGCACACGGATTCGTCAACCTGGAGCGTTGCTTCCAGGGGGTGCTGGAGACCGTCACCCGCGTGCTGCACATGTGCTGCGGTTACCCGATGTACCTGGATCAGCCGAATCCAACCAAGGCAGATCCGGCGGCCTACGCCCGCCTCGCACCGGCAGTCGACGAGTCCTCCGTTGATGTGGTGTCGCTCGAGGATGCCCATCGTCGCAATGACCTCAGCGTCTTTGAGCGATTCAACTCGACCAAGGTGATACTCGGCTCGATCAAGATCGCCGAGAGCCAGGTGGAAACCGTCGCCGAGATCTCAGACAGGATCTCCGCCGTCCTCGAACACATCGATCGGGACCGCTTGATGATTGGCCCCGACTGCGGCCTCGGGCTATTGCCGCGGAACATCGCTCACAGCAAACTCGCCGCCATGGTGTCCGCCGCTCGCCGGCACTGAACGGCGAGCTGTGCGGACCGGGGCATCTTCTTCCCCGCACTCGTGATAGACGTCGCAGAGTGGTTCGACAGGGTGCACTTCGGAGCTGGCGAAGCCCTAAACCAACTGCTCCTGGCCACTCCCAGGCGACTTCGATGTTCTGCGCCAGCGGCGGGATCGCCATTATCCGATGTTCACCGTCCCCGAGTTGCTGGTAGGCGAGCCGGGCGCCACGGGCGTTCGTGTCGATGGCACATTCTCGTTCTGTAGGCGGAACGCCTTTCCTGGTCGAGAGCAGCGCAGCTAGCGCGCTCGGCGAGTGCGGTGTTCGCGAGGCGCGGTGTTCAGCGATTGTTCACGGCACGTTCTCGGTGCTGTAAGCCAGGTGCCTGATGATGGAAGAGGCTCTGCATCTGGATGCGTCTCGTCACACGGGAGGGCAGTTGCAGGATGAAGGAATGGAGAATGTCAGTGCGCAGATTTGCAGTGATCGCTACGGCGGCAATGTTGCTGGTCGCAATCGCCTCGCCGGCAACGGCGGGCGGTCCTCCTCCGCGGGAGGGCGATGGTCCTGGTGAGAGAGTTCGCGTGGTCGTGTATGTAGAGAGCCAGGGGCTCTTCTTCGACTCGATCGTCGGTCCGGACTTGCCCCAGCACGGGCCGTTCCAGGAGCTCCGTCCGGGTGAAGGACCCGGGGGCAGCCTCGCCACCGAGTTCGGGCCCGGTGATCCCGGCTACCTCGGCGGTCGGTGGTGGGTCGACGCCAACGGCAACGGTGAAATGGATGAGGGCGACGCGTTCTTCTCGTGTCCCCTCCTAGGCCAAGGTTCGGCAACACCGCCGGCTTAACAGAACGCGCGTAGACACTGGGCAGCGGCCGTCGCGCCGCTGCCCAGTCGCGTGGTTTGTTCCTGCCGAACGTCCGGTTCGTTGACAGCTGGCTGTCATGGTCTGTGAACGTTGGTCGAACCACGATATCCTCTACGCGCTGCGCGAGGAGATCGAGCGCCAGGGCTAGCGGACCCGCTCAGCGTTGCGGTGTTCCAGAGGCCGACTCTTGGCTTGGCATGGGCTTCCGGCCTCGGGCGTGATCTATCCAGCACAGCTTCCTGGTCCCGGCCATGGCGGTAGCATCGTCCGATGGGGTTGCGAGTTGTCATCGCGGAAGATAGCGCTCTGATGCGAGAGGGTATCAACGCCGTGCTGGCGCTAGAGGACGACATCGATGTTGTTGAAGAGTGCGGTGACTACTACGGGTTACTTGCCGCTGTCGAATCGCGTGCCCCCGACGTCGTCGTCACGGACATCCGCATGCCCCCATCGCATACCGACGAGGGAATCCGGGCCGCGGCGGACATCCGAGCGTCGCAACCCGGCATTGGCATCGTGGTCCTGAGCCAGTTCGTCGAGCCCGACTACGCGCAACGACTATTCGATCAGGGTTCGAGCAGCACTGCCTATCTGCTCAAGGAGCGCGTCGCCGACCCGTCTGAGCTGGCCGCCGCGATCCGAAAGGTCGCCCGTGGCGGATCCGTTGTTGACTCGACGGTTGTCGATGCCTTGGTGGCGGCTCGAACAGGGCGCGATTCTATCCTCAGCCGATTGACCGATCGTGAGCTCGAGGTGCTGGCCGAGGTCGCCAAGGGCCTGAACAACGCTGCCATCGGGGAAGCGCTATTCATCTCATCTCGATCGGTGGAGAAGCACATCAACTCGATCTTCACGAAGCTCGATCTCTCATACCAGGACGACACCAACCGGCGGGTCCGGGCGGTGCTCGTCTACCTGGCAGAGACCGGGAAATGAGACCGTGCTAACACGACCCGGCGAACACCGGTTGGCACCCTTGCCGTGAAGAAAAGCAATGCGAGGATGGAGTCATGAACAACGATGACTCGCCCGTACGTGTGCTGATCGTGGACGACCAAACCCCGTTCCGGGAGGCGTCTCGCATGGTGGTGGAATTGAGCGACGGCTTCGAAGTCGCCGGCGAGGCTGCCGACGGCGAACAGGCCATTGCATTGGTCGGCGAGCTGCGCCCCGATCTCGTTCTAATGGACGTCCAGATGCCTGGGATCGACGGCATCGAGACCACACGGCGTATCAGCGCGATGCCAGAAGCGCCGGTCGTCGTCGTCATGTCGACTCACGAAAGTGGTGACTATCGGGGCGTGGCCGAGGCCGCGGGCGCTCTCACGTTCGTTCCCAAGTCGCAATTCGACATGGACACTCTCGTGGACGTGTGGCAAGCCGCCATGTCTGGTTCTGCGTAACTGGCGGCTAACTGTGGTCGAGCATGGCAGCGCCGTCGGAGCTGTCGATCACGTACAGCCAGGCGCCGTCCGGTTGTCGCCGCGCCATTCTCGAGCTCGACGATCCATGACCACTGCACCGAGGGCGAGATCGCCCACCACGAACGTCAGATAGTCGATGAGCGGTACTCGCAGTCCGGAGTCGATGAACGGGCGGTGTGCATCGCTGATCGCCTCCCGCCCCGCGGCGACTCCGTCGACCTCGATGAAAACTGCGTCGTCCTCGTAAAGGATCGCCGCCTCATCGAATGCCCCTCTACCGAGCAGGACGTACGGCCACCGTCCGACTTCTGCGGGTGTGCTCACACCGGAACCGTGGCCCGGATTGGAATCGAAGCGCGGACGGAGGTCCCCGCTCCGGGAACCGAATCGATGTGCCACGTGCCGCCAATTGTGTCGATCCGGTCGCCGATGCCGTTGAGGCCCGCTCCGAACGCGACAGAGGTCCTGTCGAAACCGAGGCCGTCGTCGGAGACCGAGAACTCGAGAGTGCCTTTGATTTCGGCGATTTCGACCATGGCCATCGTGGCTTCTGCATATTTGGCGGCGTTCTGGAGCGCTTCCAGGATCGAGAAGTACACGGCCGACTCGATGTCGCGCGGATAGCGGCCAAGCCCGGTGGCTCGGATCTGCACGGGAATTGCCGCACCACGGGTCTGGTGGGCCAGTGCGATAGCGAGGCCGTCGGCTTCGAGCAGCGGCGGGAAAATGCCGCCCGCGAACTCCCTAACGGCCTGAATGGCGTCGCCGGCTTGACGCTCGATGTCGGCGAGGATCGCCGCTGTCTTCTCAGCTCCATGCTGCTCGGCCAGTTTCCGGGTTGGACCGAGCTTGACCTTGATCGCTACCAGCCGTTGCTGCGGGCCGCTGTCCAGGTCGTGCTCCAGACCGCGGCGGGCTTCGTCCGCCGCCTTGACTATCCGATCCCTCGATCGGCGCAAGTCGCGCACCTGAGCGCGCAGACGCGCAGTGAGCAGGGTGTTTCGCATTGTCAGACCTAGACCATCCGCCAAGCTCTCCAGCAGTTCGATCTCCGCAGGATTGGTGGTCTCGCCGCGCATCTTCACGAGAGATAACCCGCCGAGCGCCTCGCCATCCTGGTGAATCGACAACGAGAAGTCGGCGGCGGGGTCTGCGAAAGGCCCTTCGCCATTTACGGTGCGGGCTGACGCCACGTCCGGCCACGACGACACGGTGCGATACCCATTGTCACTACGCACCCACACTGCCGCTTCCGAGGCCCCGGTCCCGTCCACGATCAGCTGCGGGATTCGTTCGAGCAGCTGGTCGTCGGATGTCTCAGCGGCCCGCTTCGCGAAGCTTGCCAGCGTTTCATACGGGGTGGCCCGTTCGCCGTACACCAGTCGGTTGGCCCAGTGCTCGACACGTCGGCGAACCGCTTGAAATACGAGAGCAACAAGGGTGATCGCGACAATGGACAGGGCGAAGTTTGCTCGCCCGCCGCTGCCGAAGAGCTCTGCAACGCCGACGACGATGCCCACGTAGACGCCTCCGATGAAAACGGCGAGGGCGCCGAAGGTCAGAGATCTGCTGATCACGACGTCGATATCGAATAGGCGGTGCTTGAGGACGGCCAGCGTGATCGCGACCGGAATGCCACCGAACCCGATCGGCAGCAGCAACCCCACCGGTGATGCCGGATCAGTCCAGCTTTCGTTGATGGCGGGTACCCCGAAGGCGACGGCGAAGAAGACCACGGCAACGAGCACCAATTTGATTTGGCTCCGACCGATGTCCGCCGACCGCCGGTACCTGAGCACCATCGCAGTGACGCCGCCTACCACCAGCGCCAAAAGGAACACCATCCACGGGGTGAAGATCACACCGATGGTGTCTGGTTCCAGGAATCCGGCCGGGTTCTCAACCGTCCACTGCCCTTCGAAAGGTCCAACCTCAGCGGCCAGAGCGAAGCTCGCCATCAGAAGCCCCGCCATGAAGACCATCAGCCATGGTGCCCATCGCCAACGCGGCGACAGAAGAGAGCCGGTTGGAAAGAGGTACAAGAGGAGAAACGTGGGAAACACGAAGGTGATCCAGCCGAAGTCGTTGGCCCACAGCAGTAAGAACATGGCTGGAGTTAGAGAGTCCGGAGGCGTTTCGATGGCTGCAATCGGGATTTCGGTGACGACGTTGAACAAAACGCCCCCTCCGATACCCATGAGCAGCCAGCCGATCCGGTTTCCCGGCTGGCGAATCTCGATTAGAACCCCGAGGACGGCGAAGAGCACCGGTAGCCCGACGAAGGCCACTCGGTTGAGCACCAGGAACACAGGACCGCCTTCGCTCGTCGCTATAACTATCCCGGTGAGAGAGGCGGCGACGACGACGGCGAGGACGATCCACGGCCACACGCGTCGCCGCGTCGCAGTACGAGCCCGGTCCGTCATGGGCGGGCTCCTGCGGTGGCTTTGACAACCACGGGTTCATCGACCTGGAGTTCCATGCCCGTACTGTTTTTCGATTCGATCGGAAGCTGCCCCGCAACGACCGTACTGCCGCCCTCAACAGTGACCTCGACAGTGCCACCCATTGCGTCGACGCGGTCGACGACCATATCCATCTCCCCGATCGGGCTATCGCTACGAACCGCGAAACCGACGCCGTCGTCGGTGTCGGCCAGGAGGACCGAGGTGTGCTTCGCGCCAGCGTCCACAGCCCGGGCAACGGCTTCGAGAACGCAGAAGTAGATGGCCTCCTCCAGCCCGCGGTCGTGCCGGCCCACGCCGGCGGCGTCGACTGAGAGCGGCACGGCAGCAGATCGGCTGAGCGCCGCAAGCGCCGCAGCGAGGCCTTCTGACTCGAGCAGCGGCGGATAGATGCCGTGGGCAACGGCACGCATTTCATCCACGGCGACCTGGGTGTCTGCGGCGAGAGACTCGACGATCTCGACGACACGATCCACTCCCTCCCGACCGGCGAGGGTTCTGGCGATCCCCAGCTTGACTTTCAGCGCGACCACCTGCTGCTGGGCGCCGTCATGGAGATCCCGTTCCAGACGGTGCCGCTCCGTGTCGTGGGCTGTGACAAGGCGTCGCCGCGACGCCCGAAGCTGGTCGGCTCGGGCGGCCAGTTCGGCGTTGAGAACGATGTTGCGCAGCAACAGACTGGCCCCAGCAGCCACGTCGGCGAGCACCCTCTCGTCGGCTTTGGTGACCGACTGGCCGCGTGACTTGGTGATGCTCACGGCACCGAGGAGCTCACCCCTGTGGAGGACCGGCACTGATAAGTCACCCGGGATCTGGGGAGAAGCATCACTGGTGACTTCGATCACGTGCAATGCGTCCAGCACGTCCGGTGGGTGAGCCGATTGGGGACGCAGCCGGTCCCCGGTCCGCATCCAGATGACTGCCTCCGCTGCTCCGGTTCCGGCGACCAAGAGGTCAGCGATCTGGGTTAGCGTCGCCTCGGCCGAGGTGGTGTCGGCCAAGCGGCGTGTCGCTTGCGCCAGCACGTCATACGGCGTGGCGCGTTCGCCGTACACCAGGCGGTTGGCTGCCCGCTGCACTCGGTTGCGCAGCGGCTCGAAAGTAATCGCAACCACGGCGACCGCGACGATCGACAACGCCAGGTTCTGCTCGTCGCCCGCCCCGATCGCCGAACCCACCACCACCACGAGCAGGGCGTAGACGCCGGTGATGAAACCGGCCAGCACGGCGTAGGTCAGCGTGCGCGAGATGACAACATCGATCCCGTACAGGCGGTATCGCAGGATCGCGACCGTGTACGCGACGGGGATGAAGATGATCAGCGCCCACGACACGATGTCTCGCGCCACGCTGTCGAGGGCACCGGGGATCAAGATCGAGACGAGCTGCCAGACGGCGAACGCGAGAAAGGCGAAGCCCACCCACCGGTACTGAATCCTGGACTCACCCTCTGATCGCTTCCACTTGAGGGCATAGCCGATGATCGCGGTGATCGTCAGGAGCACGAATGCGAGCCCGGTGATCCCGTGTGCAATCGCTACCACCGACCTTGCCGAGCTGATCTCTGCGTAACTCGTTGTGCTGGTCGGCCAGTAGAGAATCGATCCCGAGAGCACCCCAAGAGCGACCGTCACCGCGGCGGCCACCCCTAGTCGGCGCCACCGTCTTCGAGGCTCCGGATAGTTGCCATCGGGGAACAGCAACAGCACAAAGAACGCCATGAAGACGGCTGAAAAGATCCAGAGTGTCAGCGCCATCATCACGCCGACCGCGGCGAGCGTCGGGACGTCGGCCGGCGCGGCAGCGACGAGGCCAGCATTGACCGCTTCCGACGAGATCCCGCCGACAGCCTCCGCCGTGGTGTCACCGAGCGCAACCAGACCAAGGGCGAATCCCACGATCGCAAAAGCCCAGACACTTCCGTTGCGCGGCACCCGCGGAATTGCGATCAACACCACGGCTGGGACGATCAACGTTCCGGCTAGCTCCTGCAGTGTGTCTGCCGATCCCAACCCGCCGATTCCAGACCGCTGGGCTATCACCACGGAAGCGATCCCGGTTGCGACCGTGGCCGCTGCAATCGCACGACTCAGCATGATCAGAGCCCGATCGCTCACGATGCCCTCCGCGGGAACCGCCATGCCGCCACTGGCGTCTGTCGACCCTTGACCAGCGTTGGTTCGAGTTCGTCGGCGTCCAGGCGGGTCGTCAGCGCATTCCATGTTGGATTGCTGAGCACAATCTCGCCCGGTTCGGCCCATTGCTGGAGGCGCTGGGTGAGGTTGACCGTATCGCCTACCACCGAGTACTCGATGCGGTCCTGGGAGCCGAGCAGCGCACTGGCAACATCGCCGGTCGAGACACCGATTCCGAGGCCAAACGGCTCGCGGCCGACTCCGGCCCATCGGTCGTTGAGCACCCGCTGCGCTTCCTGCATCGCTTG
>JAHEJX010000020.1 GCA_024638645.1 Actinomycetes bacterium | reverse complement strand
GTCGACAGAATCGAGGAAGAGCTCGAGGCCACGAGAGCAACGGAGTTCTCCGAAGAAGATGTAGCGCTAGCCGAGCCGGCTGAATTCGTCGAGCCGACCGTAGCCGAAACGGATCTGATGCCGGCCGCTCAGGATGAGCCAGAAGCGTCTGCCGAACATGACCACCCTGTAGACCAAGACGTTCCGGACGACGCCACGTCTGAAGAACCCGATGCTGAAGAAGACGACGTTGCAGAAGGCGCCAGGCACGACGATGCGGCTGCTCCTGAGATGGCTGTGTCTGCGACCGATGTCGCCGAAGACTTCGCGCACCCGGCTGAAGACTTCGCACACAGTCAGCCGTCTGAGCCCGCCGAGGCGCTCGACCCGGCACCGACGTCCGCCGCCGAAACCCATTACGAAGCCGATGATGAAGGTGAATCCACATCGATCGATCAGCAGGCAGCCGGCGAATCAGCGACTGAGGTTGCGCAAGAGGCGAGTGAGACTGAGACGCCCGACGCCGAGCCCCTTGCAGAGTTCCTAGCCCAGGCTCCCGCAGAAGCTGAGCCTGCCTCTGAGGTGTCCGAGCAGGGGCAAGACGTTGAATCCACTCGCGACGCCGAAGACGAAGCATCTGCCGAGCTCGTCTCGGTCGAGGAGCTCGACGCGAGCGCCGCCGAGGCGGAGATGATCACGGATGAGCAGTCGTTTGAGGCCGCCATTGGGGGCGAGGAATCCCGAGCCGATGACAGTGCAGAGGCACACGAACCGACGCCTGAGATGCCTGTCGACGAGATGGCGACGGAGCCGATGGAGCACTCGGAGGCTCAGCCGGAGTCCGAAGAGGAAGCCGAGGTCGTGCCGATCGGGATGGCAGAGCGACTCCGGTTGGCTCGCGCCGAGCTCGAAGCCGAGCTAGATCCTGAGACGGTTCCGGCCCAAGATATTCCCGCCGCTGCGGTCGAGTCCCATCCTGAGTCACACGACGTTCCAGCCGGAACGCCCGTCGACGAGGAGACCCCGGTGGCAGCCGTTTACGACGACGGCGACATGGCACAGGGCAATGGTCCGGCTCGGGAAACCAGGTACGCCCGCCAGTCGGCGAAGCTGCCCAGAATCACAGAGTCCGACTCTGGGGACGCAGACGATCTGAATTCGATGTCTCGATTCAGGGCACGCATGCTGCGCGGCAAGCACAAAGACAGCGACTAACCGAGTTCTCGCCTGGGCCTGCTTTCATGGTCCCATGCCCGCCACCATCCTCGTCACGTACCGACCCCCCGGTGATGCCATGGAGCGCTTGGCCGACCTAGGTGACATTGACCTGTGGGAAGGCGAAGATGCCATTCCCCGCAACGAACTGCTCGAGCGGATCGGCAAGGCCGATGGCATCTATTCGATGTTGACTGATCGGATCGACGACGAGCTTCTCGACGCCGCACCACGCCTTCATGTCGTGTCCAACATGGCAGTTGGCTTCGACAACATCGACGTGGCCGCCTGTACCGCCCGGGGCATTCCGGTCGGCCACACTCCCAATGTGCTGACTGAGACCGTCGCCGACACCGCGTTCGGATTGATGATCGCCGCAGCCCGCCGCTTTGGTGAGGGTGTCGATTACGTGCGCAGCGACAAGTGGAAGAAGTGGGAGCCCGAGTTGCTGTGGGGATACGACATCCACGGCGCAACGCTTGGCATTGTGGGCTTCGGTCGCATTGGCATGGCCATTGCCAAGCGTGCCGCCGGCTTCTCGATGCGCGTCATCGCCACCAGCAGGCGTTGGAGCTCTCGCGCTGAGGACCTCGGCGTTACTCCGGTTGACTTTCCGGAGCTGCTTGCTCGTTCCGACCACGTTGTGATCGCTGTGCCGCTCACGCAAGAGACCCACCACATGTTTGACGAGAGCGCCTTTTCAGCAATGAAGGCATCGGCAACACTCGTGAACATCTCCCGCGGGGGCACCGTTGACACAGATGCCCTGGTCGAGGCGCTCCGGGAGGGGAGGCTCGGCGCTGCCGGTCTCGACGTGACCGATCCGGAACCGCTGCCGGGAGACCACCCGCTGTTGGCGCAACCCAACGCCTACGTGATCCCGCATCTTGGAAGCTCGACCGCACGCACTCGACATGCCATGGCCAATTTCGCGGTCGACAATATCGCCGCCGCTTTCGAAGGTAGAGCGTTACGAGCCACAGTGAATCCCGAGGTCAGTCCGCGGCCGCTCGTCGGCTGAGATTCTGGGGCCGGCGACTCGTTATCCTGCCCCTCCCGCATCCCGCACGGTAAATCCCGGAGGATCTGCAATGGAACTGGTTCGGCACTGGATCGACAATCAGCACTACGACGGCGTCCCCGAGCGCCGCGGGGAGGTCTACAACCCGGCCACCGGGCTGGTCCGCGCCGAGGTCGCCTTTGCCAGCGTGGCAGAGGTCGATGCCGGCGTTGCCTCTGCCAGCGCAGCATTTCCCGGTTGGCGCGATACGCCGGTCACCCGCAGAGCAAAGATCATGTTCGAGTTCCGTGACTTGGTCGACAAACACATGGACGATCTCGCCAAACTGCTCACCGCTGAACACGGCAAGACCCTCGATGACGCACGCGGGGAGGTGACCCGTGGTCTCGAGGTCATCGAGTTCGCAACCGGAATGCCGCACCTGGTCAAGGGGGAGTTCTCCGAACAGGTCTCGACCGGTGTCGACACATACACAATCAAGCAGCCACTTGGTGTCGTTGCAGGGATAACGCCTTTCAACTTCCCGGCGATGGTCCCCATGTGGATGTACCCGATCGCCGTAGCTGCAGGCAACACTTTTGTTCTCAAGCCCTCCGAGAAGGATCCGTCTGTCGCGATGCTCGCGGCCGAGCTTCTCGCCGAGGCTGGCGTACCGCCCGGGGTTCTCAACGTGATTCATGGCGACAAGGTTGCGGTCGACCGCCTCCTCGGACACCCGGACGTAAAGGCGGTTTCGTTTGTCGGATCGACGCCGGTTGCCCGGCATGTCTATTCGACGGGGACCGCCAACGGCAAGCGGGTGCAGGCGCTCGCCGGGGCAAAGAACCATATGATCGTGCTGCCGGATGCGGACATGGACCTCGCAGCTGATGCCGCGGTGTCCGCCGCCTACGGCTCGGCCGGCGAGCGCTGCATGGCCATATCGGTCGTCGTCGCAGTTGGCGACGCAGCCGACAAGTTGGTTCCGATGGTCGAGGAACGAATGGCCAAGCTGTCGATCGCCCCAGGCGACGAGCCGGGGGCGGAGATGGGTCCGCTGATCACTGGTGCTCATCGCGACAAGGTGGCCGGATACGTCGACGCCGGCGTCGACGAGGGTGCCACTCTCGTCAAGGACGGCCGGGGCTTTGCGCCGCAGGGCTTCGAAGACGGTTTCTGGGTTGGCCCGACGCTGTTCGACAATGTCACCACGGACATGTCCATCTATCGCGATGAGATCTTCGGTCCGGTGCTGTCTGTTGTCCGTTCAGACTCTTATGAAGCTGCGATCAAGATGATCAACGACAACCCGTGGGGCAACGGGACCGCAGTCTTCACCAACGACGGCGGCGCTGCTCGCAAGTTCCAGAACGAAATCGAGGTGGGCATGGTCGGCATCAATCTGCCCATCCCGGTGCCGCTTGGCTTCTACAGCTTTGGTGGATGGAAGGACTCGAACTACGGCGACCACGACATCTACGGCCCGGACGGTGTGAACTTCTACACACGCCAGAAGGTCGTCATTGCCCGTTGGCCGGAACCAATCCACCGCGGCGTCGACCTCGGCTTCCCGACGAACCAATAGCCGCGCTAGCGAAGCAGCTTGCCCCACTTGGCGACCGCAAAGCCGGCGCCGGTGCTGGTTGCTACCCACCAGCGACGCCTGGAGTTGTCCCACGCGATGACGTCTGGCTTGTCGTCAGCATCGACGTCTGCGGTGTGGATCGTGGTGATCTTGCGCTTGGCGGCGATCTGGCCCCACACGGTGCGAATGAAGGTTTGGCCGCTGGACTCGAGGACCCTGAGCCTGCCACCGGCGGCCGCGTAGGAGACTATGTCGGCTCGGCCGTCCGCGTTGAAGTCCCCAACCAGCTGGTTCACGAACTCCAGGTTGGACTTGGAATATGTGAACCACGCTTGCGGAGTTGCGCCGGTCGTTACCGACCTTCCCCGGACCACCCACCAGGTATTGGTGGTCGCGTCGAATGCGGCGAGATCATCCCTGCCTTCGCCCGTGAAGTCGGCCGCCTGAACGTATTCCCAATCGCCGCCGCCGGGCAGAGCCTGCCACCCGCTTGGAGTGAATTGGCCGCCGTCTGAGAACAGCACGATGAGGTCACCGGTGTTCCCGTCAACAGAAAGTATGTCGTCCGTGCCGCTCCCGTCGAAGTCCCCGACTGCGTAAGACGCCCAGTTGGGATTGCTGGCCGCGAAGTCGTACCAGAACTCCTTGATGACCTGCCCGTCTTGCATCCGGTAGATCCGCCACCGCTCCTGGCCAGAGTCATACTCAGCAAGGTCGTCAACGCCGTCACCGTCATAGTCGCCGACGACAAGTGGGCCCCAGTTCAAGGGGTTGGCGTGGTTGGCCCACGTCCGCAACTTGAATCTCGACCCGGTTGACTCACCGAACAAGACCTTGCCTGAGCTCGGCTGATAGGCGGCAAAGTCCTCGATTCCGTCTCCGTTGAAGTCGCCGGCGACCTGGTATTCGAGGGCCTCGTTGGCACTCTGGTTGAGCCACGGCCTCTCCTGGAAACTTTTCGTGTTTGCCTTGCCGACCCACCACGTTTGGCTGAAGCCGATCACACTCGCGATGTCGGACTTGCCGTCTCCGGTGAAATCGCCTGCGAGATTCGTGATGTTGCCGTAATCGAATTCCGAGATGTTGCGGCCGCGCAGGCCAAGTACGTTGTACATCCCAGGCCCCGACGTGACGATCGTCTCGTTGGCCCCTCCGTCGCGCACGTGAATGTGAACGGTCTTGGGTGTGCCGGAGGCGAAGCGATCGATGATCTCGATTCCGTGCACATTGTCGACCTCGTATGCGGCGGCAAGAGCTTCCTCGGTGAACGGGAACTCCCAGTTCGAAAACGGGTTGTTCACCTCCGGCTTCTGTGACCAGGGGTCGTCTTGGCTGCGGAGATAGCTGACCGGGTTGCCGCCCCACATGTCTTCGTTGTTCTCGGTGCGCCCACCGGTTGATGATGAATAGAACGCCGCTATGACATTTGCCTGGCTGGCATCCGGGTGGGTGATGACGGTGCTTGCAGTGGTGTCCACCGCTGCCCGCCAGTTGTCGGCGCCGGCTGCAGCCTCGTTGGCCCAACCGCCGTAGGCCTGGTCTGAGGTTGTGGCGTACATGTGGCACCAGCAAGTGGCCTTGCGGGAGGCGGTGAAGTCGGCCGCCGGCCCGCGGGAGATGAGGCGCCACGTGGCGTAGCTCCGACCTGCCAGGACCTGCGCCTGGAGCGCTTCGGGGTGCCACGAGAACGGAACCTCAGCTAGCCCGTAGAGGTACTGCTCGAGGCCTATCTCGAGGGCGACGTGGAACTCGGAGCCGCTATTGGGTGTGCGCACCTTGACCCGTCCCCTGGCGAATTCGTTGCGACCGTTTTCGAGATTGCTGATCACGATGTGCGCACCACCGGGCGACAATCCCAGGATCTGCGCCGAGCAAGCCCCGGGGTCGCTGACCGCAACGCCATCCTTGCGGTACTGACATTTACCGTTCCCAAGAGTCTTGAAAGACCACGCCTCTCCGGGGTTGACCGTGAACGCACAGCCCCCCGAACCGGCTTGGCAGGCCGTCAGTGAGCCACCGACGGCCTCGAACTGAAATACGGTGCGGTTTGTCAACAAGCCCACCCAGAGTGGAGTTGGGTCTGTGATGGTGAAGTGGCTTGCACCGACCTGATCGATGATTTGAGCAGTGCTCGAGCCCTCGTAGTAGTACCCGACAATCTCTTCGGCGCTCCTGCCTTCGAGCGCCTGGCCAAAGGCTCCGTATTGGGACATGCCGATACCGTGGCCCCAGCCTCCGCCTTCGATGACGACGGCGGGTTCTTCGGCGGCGCCGGCCGGGACGGCCATGGTCGTGACCAGGGCAAATAGGGCGAAGCAGATTGATCTGAGGTGGCGGGCACGAGTCACCCTTCGAAAATCGGCGCCCGCCCTCGTGGCCTTTAGCTTCGCCCCAGCCGGCATTGAACAGAGGGTAACGGCCATCGAAGCCTCGTGGCGGTCCGGTCGAGGCGGTCTTTTGTCTATGACGCCTTTTGCCTATACCATTGCCTTCGGCGCCGGCCAGGAACCGCGCCGCTTTTCTTTGTCTGCTTTCCAGTGGTGTAAGTAAGGAGTAACTGTGTCCGTAAACCTCATCGAGCCGCACGGCGGAGAGCTCGTCGATCTCATGGTCGGCGAAGGCCGCGCCGACGAGATCAAGAAGCACTCTCTCGAGTACACATCTTGGGATCTGACGGCCCGTCAGCTGAACGATCTCGAACTCCTGCTCACCGGCGCTTTCTCGCCGCTGGGCGGATTCCTGAACAAGGACGACTACGAGTCCGTACGCGACAACATGCGCCTCACCGACGGCACGCTGTGGCCCATGCCGATCACGCTCGACATCTCTGCTGAGATTGCCGAAACACTCCAGCCCGGCGACAACCTGGCGCTGCGCGGTCCTGAGGGCAGGATGGTCGCCGTGCTCACGGTCGGCGATGTCTGGGAGCCCGACAAGACTGCCGAGGCCGAGAAGGTCTTCGGCACGACCAACACAGAACATCCCGCAGTGAACTACCTCATGAACACCGCAGGTAGCCACTACGTCGGCGGCATGCTCGAAGGTGTCGAGTTGCCAACCCACTACGACTTCCACGACTTGCGCCGCACGCCGGCGCAACTGCGTGCCTGGCTGGCCGAGCATGGCTGGGAGAAGCTCGTGGCATTTCAGACCCGCAATCCGATGCACCGGGCCCACGTCGAGCTGACGACGCGAGCCGCAGAAGCGACTGGTGGTCACCTTCTGATTCACCCGGTTGTCGGTATGACCAAGCCGGGCGACGTCGACCACTACACCCGTGTGCGGGTGTACAAGAAGATCATCGATCGCTATCCGGACAACACGGCGACCCTTTCTCTCCTACCGCTGGCGATGCGCATGGGCGGTCCCCGCGAGGCGGTGTGGCACGCCATCATCCGCAAGAACCATGGGGTTACCCACTTCATCGTGGGTCGTGACCATGCTGGGCCCGGCAGCAACTCCGCTGGTGAGCCCTTCTATGGGCCTTACGACGCTCAGGAGATGATGGTGGCCCATCAAGACGAGATCGGCGTCGAAATGGTGCCGTTCAAGCTGATGGTCTTCGTCCCGGAAGACGACAACTATCAGCCCATCGACGAGCTGGCGGAAGGCACCGAGTTCCTCAGCATCTCCGGCACCGAGCTGCGCGACAAGCTGGCCACCGGGGCCGAGATCCCGGGGTGGTTCACGTACCCTGAGGTTGTCTCGGAGCTGCGCAAGACTTCCAAGGCACGTGCTCAGCAGGGCTACACCGTGTTCTTCACGGGGCTCTCCGGCTCGGGCAAGAGCACGATCGCCAATGCGCTCATGGTGAAGCTCCTCGAGAAGGGCGGCCGCTCGGTCACGCTGCTCGACGGCGACCTCGTTCGCAAGAACCTGTCCAAGGGACTGACGTTCTCCAAGGAGGACCGTGACGCCAACGTGATGCGTATCGGCTACGTCGCCTCTGAGATCACGAAGGCGGGCGGCACAGCCATCTGCGCCCCGATTGCGCCGTATGCCGCCGCGCGTGCCACCAACCGTGAGGCGATCTCAGCCGAAGGTGGCTACGTACTGGTGCACGTTTCGACGCCGCTCGAGGTGTGCGAATCGCGTGACACGAAGGGACTGTACGCCAAAGCTCGCGCCGGCATCATCCCCGAGTTCACCGGTATCAGCGACCCATACGAGGTTCCCGAGGACGCCGAGATCTCGATCGACACGACGGACATCTCCGTCGAAGATGCCGCCCAGGTCGTGTACGACTATCTCGTCATGCACGGCTACATCGACAGCTAGTCGGGTGACTCGGACAACCGAGCCCGAGGATCTCGACCGGATCCATCACGCACTCGACCTGGCTGCGAAGGCACTAGAAGCCTTCACGCCGGGCGAGGTCGAAGCGCAGATGAAACAGGGCGACGATCCGCTCACCGCGGCCGACGTGGCCGTCGATAACGCGTTGCGCTCCGCACTGCCTCGCGACGGTGAGGGCTGGTTGTCAGAGGAATCGGCCGACGACCCATCCCGGCTCGACTGTTCCCGGGTGTGGATCGTCGATCCGATCGATGGCACTCGTGAGTTCGTGATGGGCATCCCGGAGTGGTGTGTTTCGGTCGCCCTCGTGATCGACGGCCGCCCGGTGGCCGGTGGGATTCTCAGCGTTGCCAACGAGCAACGCATCGTGGGCTCTGTCGACGACGGCGTGACGCTCAACGGCCAACCCGTGGCGTGCACCGGTCGTGACGACATTCGTGGTGCGCTCGTGCTCGGGTCGCGGTCAGAAGTCAAGCGAGGCGAATGGACTCCGTTCTTTCCGACACCAATTGCCGTACGCAACATGGGGTCGGTCGCCTACAAGCTTGGGCTCGTTGCCGCGGGTTCTGCCGATGCGACGTGGACTCTCGTCCCCAAGAACGAGTGGGATGTTGCCGGGGGTGCGGCGTTGGTGACGGCGGCCGGCGGTACTGTGATGGGCCTCGATTACAAACCCGTGAAGTTCAATCAGCCGACGACGCTCATGGACGGTTTCATAGCGACCGCCCCGGGCATAGCCGGGGCGGTGCAAGACCTCATATCCGAGGTCACAGCGGGCTAACCGGCCCGCCTGTCAGTCGTCGCCGTAGAGCGTCGCTGCGGTGACACTCTTGTAAAGAGCGCTTGTGCCGTTGTCGCTCGTCTGGTCGAGAAAGCTGATCAACTCGTTGAGCAGCTTGGCGTATACGTTGTCGGCTTTGCCACCTTCGGCTGCCAATGCGTCTTGGGTGCCGTAGCTATCCATCTCAACGAAGAACTGCACGCCTCCAGCCTGGC
This sequence comes from Actinomycetes bacterium, assembly GCA_024638645.1. Classification (GTDB taxonomy): domain Bacteria; phylum Actinomycetota; class Acidimicrobiia; order Spongiisociales; family UBA5794; genus JAHEJX01. Next base: position 39,482 of record JAHEJX010000020.1, on the reverse strand, counting down.
GATCGCCATATATCGTGAAGTAGGTCCCGATATACCTAGCTCCCTCTGGATGGGCGTTGGCGAACTCCTTTTCGTTGGCCCTGAGCCACTCCTGGAATTCGTGCGACTTCCCTTCCTTGAGGTCGCCCCCATACTGTGCGATGAACGTCACTCGTCCTCCTCAATTGCGAATTGTTCGCCGTCCCCCTAGACGAACCTACCGATCAGAAGCCGGGAGTGAGCGGCCGACGACCGCTCGACTCACCGATGCCATGACCATGGAGGCCGCCAGGAGGCACCCTGCGATGAAGCCCCACGACGCATCGAAGCTGGCACGCTCGATGATCTGTCCCACGATCAGAGGACCAAGAGCGGCCCCGGCGAATATCCCGGCCTGAGACACGCCGGAGGACTTTGCGGCCGTGGCCGTATTGGCGTTCACGACGCTGTATGTATAGAGGCCGGGCCACCCCCAGGCTGTTGCATAGGCGACGACCACAAGCACGGCTAGGGCCGCGCCAGTGGTCGGAATCCAGGACAGATAGACGAACGCACCGATGCCATAGAGAGCTGAGACGGAGGCGAACCCCCGGGTTCCCGTCCGATCGGCGACGACGCCATAGCTGACCCTTGCCAGCACCGAGAAGATCGCTCCGCCGAACTGCAACCAGCCGGCCGGACCGTCGGCAAACCCGTCTTCGACGAGCGATGCAACGAGAAACGTGCTGAGGCCGACCACACCGATCGTCGCCAGCATGCCTGCCAGCGCCAGCTTACGAAGCGCCGTGTCGGACAGTGGTTCGACGGTGCGCCTGGGATCTTCGTCGTGGTGCTCCGCCGTAGCCGGGATCGATCCGCGAGGTACGAGCCATATGAGACTGAACGCCAGGACCGCCGCGGTTGCATATGCCGTTCTCCAACCGAAGTTGATGATGATCACAGGCACCGCCACTCCGGCGAGGAGAGTGGCAGTCGGGATGCCGGCGTGCTTCAGCCCGAAGAAGGATCCGCGCCGTTTCGGGTGCACGTGGTCTGCAAGAGCTTGGTTCGCGGCCGGGTTGGCCAGGCTGTACGTTGCCCCCATCAGCGCCAGTGCCAAACCCATCCTCCACGAGCTGTCTACGAAGGCCGCAATCGCCAAGAGGAGGGTCCCGATCAGGGCGGCGGTGATGCGGACAGCCTTCTGCCAGCCAATGGTCTCGACCACTTGGCCGGCTCGGGAGGAAGTCAACGCGGCCGCGGTGAAGAAGGCTGCGGTGAGGATGCCGATTTCGCCTGGCCCGATATCGAGCTCTGGGCCGATATCGCCGATTCCTGCTCCAAGCAGCATGACGCCAACGGCGCTGGAGGCGGCTAGGAGTATCGACATCGCCATGAGCCGACTCAGGCTGGGCGGGTGCTCGTGAGCCGATGTAGACATCGAACGAGGCTAGTTGCGAGCTGGCGTCACATGGCCTCGACACGGGCCGGCACGTGTTTGTGCCACGGAGTGCCGGCGAACGGGTCCTGATGGCCGAGGTAGGTGAGCTCGTTGGTCGGCACACCGGTTAGCTCGAGGTCTCGGCCGGACTCGTCGGGATAGTCGACGCCCTGGCCGTTGGGCAGCGTGACGTGGCCGGATTGGATCGAGTCGTTGACCTCGACGACTGTCGTCATCGAGCCTCCGGCAGTGGTCACCCGGACCATGCCACCGTCGGCGATACCCATGGCGGCGGCATCGGCGACGCTCATGCGGAGTGCCCCAGCCTTGTCCTTCTTGCGCCAGTCGGGATCGCGGAAGATGGTGTTGGCGGTGAATGACCGTCGCTCGCCCGCCGCCAGGACAAGTGGGAAGTCTTCGGACGTCATGTCGATCGGCATCGTTGGCACGGCGGCGAGGAGCTCGAACATCTCCGGGATGTCCACGTTCAGCTTGCCATCGATCGTCTTGACCCTGTCCCAGGAGTCTTCAGCCATGGTGCGGGAGAAGACGACGCCGGTTCGGTCGCTGATGATGGCGTCGAAGAGGTTCTCACCGAGCATCGGGCCATCGCCCTCGATTCCCGCCGCTTTGATTGCTGCCGGGTGTTTCATGGCGTAGGTATGGGCAATTCCCCACAGCGCTGCTGCCTGAGCTGCGTCCTCGGGAAGGGTCGGGCCGAGTGCGGCGTAGAGAAGCACCGGCGCAAGGCGGCCCATCGTCGGGTCGCCGGCCGTCATCTCGTAGAACTTGGCAGCGAACTCGAGCCGGTTGCGCTCGGCAGTTGCCCGCAGCTCGGCAACCATCTTCTCGTCGATGGCGCCCAGCTCTTTGCAGAGCCGATAGTGAATCTCAGGCTCGGCCAAGGTTCCGGGCAGCGGTTCCAGGATGGGCTTGCGCAGTGTGAACACGTTGTCCGGAAACTCGAAGTTGAAGAACGTCGCCTCCCACTTCTCGTATTGCGACGCCGCCGGCAGCACGATGTCGGCGTGGCGGGCTGTTTCGGTCATGGCAACATCGATGACCACAGTGAACTCCAGCGCCTCCATGGCTTTGCGCCAGGTCGAGCTCCCGGCGAGGGAGTGCACCGGGTTGGCCGATTCGATGATCAGCGCCCGATAGCTTCCTGGGGCGTCGGTGAGGATTTCGTCGGGGATCACGTTGCACGGAACCAGGCCCGCGATGATCGGGGCTTCGGCGACTGGCGACTTCTTCTGGGCGCCGGCCTTCGCGATGCCGAACGGCACCATCATCGCCGGAGAGATCTGAGCTCCCTCTTTGGCGAAGTTGCCGGTGAGAACCCACAGGAGTTTCTCGAGATAGGAGTTCAATGTGGAGTGCGGCGCCATCTGCACGCCGAGGTCTTCGAAGATGGCAACCGAGGCGGCGTTTCCGATGCGACGAGCCGCTTCTCGAATGAGGTTCTCGTCGATGCCACAATTCCGGGCGTATGTCGCCACGTCGATGTCGGCGAGCGACGCTTCCATCTCGTCGAAGCCGTTGACTTTGTCTGCGACAAAACGTCGGTCCACCAGGTCCTCGTCCAGCAGCACCTTCACCATTGCCGCGAGGAGATACACGTCGCGTCCCGGTTTCACCTGGAGGTGGACATCAGCGAGGTCGGCGGTCTCAGTGCGACGGGGATCGATCACGATCATCGTGCGATCCGGATCGTTGGCGATCTCCTTCAGAGTGCGTCTGGCGTGCGGGATGCCATGGCTGTGCCACGGGTTCTTGCCAACGAATACAGACACTTCGGCATTGGCGAAGTCACCCCTGGTAGCAACGCCGATGTGGGCGTTCACCCAGAACTCGCCCGTCTTCTCCTGCGCCAGCGCACTCGACCGGTAGCGGGATCCGACCGCGGCGCGGGTCGACGTCGCGTAGACACCGCATAGGTGGTTGCCCTGTCCGCCGCCGCCGTAATAGAGGATCGACTCGCCGCCGTACCGCTCCTGAACCTTCTTCAGCCCCGCCGCCGTCTCGGCGATTGCCGTGTCCCAATCGACTTCTTCGTAAGTGCCGTCGTCCCGGCGCCGCATCGGTGAGGTCAGGCGGTGCCGCCCGTTCTGATAGTGGTTCAGCCGCAACGCCTTCTCGCAGGTGTATCCCGCAGAAGCCTTGTGCTCCTTGTCGCCACGAATGCGCACGAGCTCACGCCCATCAAGCCGAACTTCCACACCGCAGTTGCTCTCACACAAGATGCATACGGTCTTGTGCCAGGGCTGGTTGGACATGAGCAGTACTCCTCCGCGTTCGTGGAGGACCAAAGTTAGTGGGCAGCGCCGAGCGTCATTCCCATCCCGGCAGCTCGCTCGCGCTCTCGGCTTGCGGTGGTCGTCGGGGAATTGGTCGGCCAGTCGGTCGAGGAATTGCTCGACCGCGCGACCTCCAGCCGGGTTGAGGGTCCAGGACAGGTGGTACTGCGACTTATCGAAGTTTGGGTGGACACGCACCGGTTGCCCTCGATTCGCCTCTTCCTCGGACACCCTGGTGCTGCGCCGTTGCCGGGCCGTCCTCGAGGAACTCCCGCTGGGGGCTCCCGCCCATCAAATGTGATGGACATGGGCACAACATATCCCGTCGGTGTGACAAAGACGGGTCGTTGCAACCATCGTGGGCGCACACTTCGCACCCCCTCCGTCCCGTCACCAACGGCGCCGGGCTACCTCCCCTAATGCTCGGCGAGGCCTCGCCGGGGGAGGAGACAGGACGGCGGCCGGCTCCGTCACTTGTCGATCTGTCTTCGATGCCGAAGGCCCCCACTCGGTACCCTCGCGCCCATGTCGCGTATCAACGACTTCGGGCAGCCGATCGGGCGAGAACTTGCCGGGTGGAGCCCGCCCGCGCCACTCCGAGCCCAGTCGCTCACAGGAAGTCACACCACTCTGCGCCCCCTCCACGTCGACGATGCCGGAGCTGTCTTCGCCGCGATGCAGCGCGCCGAACCGGCCCTTTATACGTACATGTTCTTCGACCCGTTCACCTCAACCGATGACGTCGCCGATCTGATCGATTTCATGAAGTCACAACCAGACTGGCTCCCCTACGCGATCGAGATCGACAACGTCCCACAGGGCTTCGCCTCATTCCTGCGGATCAATCCTGGCGACGGCGCCGTCGAGATCGGATCGATCCTCTACTCATCCCTCCTACAGCGCACGACCGCTGCCACAGAGGCGGTCTATCTGCTCATCCGGCACGCCTTCGACAGCGGCTACCGCAGGGTCGAGTGGAAGTGCGACGCGCTGAACGATCCATCGAGAGCCGCAGCCGAACGCCTCGGTTTCAGCTACGAAGGCACCTTCCGCAGCGCCACGCACTACAAGGGTCGCAACCGCGACACGGCATGGTTCGCCATGACACTCGAAGACTGGCCGACGTGCCGGACCGCATTCGAGTCCTGGCTTGACCCGGCCAACTTCACCGAAGACGGCCGGCAGATCCAGTCGCTGACCGCTATTCGGGACAGCAGCTAGGCCGGTTGGGCGATGGCGGGATGAGCCTGCACCCATCGATTTGTGACAGCCCGGTACTCTCGGCTCATGGCAGTGAGATTCCAGATCACCGTAGATTGCGCCGATCCCAACACGCTTGCGGAGTATTGGGCCGAAGCCCTCGGCTACGACCTCCAAGAGCCGCCCGGCGGCTTCGGATCGTGGCGGGAATACTGGATCAGCGTGGGCGTACCAGATGACGAGGCAGAGGACGGATACGACGCGGTCATCGACCCGAATGGGGAGGGGCCCCGTATCTGGTTCCAGCAGGTGCCGGAGTCGAAGTCGATCAAGAACCGGCTTCATTTCGACGTGCTGGTCGGCGGCGGCCGGTCGGTCCCGCTCGAGGAGCGGAAGCGGCGGGTGATCGAAGAGGTCGAGCGGCTCAAGGCACTTGGCGGAACGGTCCGCGCGGTGATGGATAACTCGGAGTACGACCACTATGCGGTTGGGATGGATGATCCCGAGGGCAACGAGTTCGACGTCGTATAGCTGTTGGGCACCCGCGAGCAGGCTGCGGACTACCTCAGCTTCTCCTCCGTCTCGCCGTAGAGCGGCGACCCAAGTCCCCCCGCAACTCGCTGCGTTCGCGGGGAAGGAGACGGCTCGGTTCAGTTTGCTGTCTGGATGAAGCCGCTTTCGTAGGCGGCGATCACTGCTTGTGTGCGGTCGCGAACACCGAGCTTGGTGAGGATCGACGTCACATGGGACTTCACAGTTTCCCGGCTCACGAACAACTCGTCTGCGATCTCCACATTGGACAGTCCCTTCGCCACCTTGCGCAGTACCTCTTGCTCGCGGCCCGTCAACCGTTCTATGTCCTTGCGCACCCGGGCGGCCATCTCGCCGGACTTGCCGAACCGCTCGACCATCTTGCGCATCGCTTCGGGGAGCACGAGCGAATCGCCGGACGCCGCTACCCGAACCGCCCGCACCAAGTCCTCAGGCGAAGACCGTTTCAGCATGAAACCGGAAGCTCCGACCCGCATGGCTTCGTAGACGTACTCGTCAAGCTCGAATGTCGTCAGGATCAAGACGCGCGGCCCGGCGTCACCGACGATCGACGCGGTCGCCGCCAGCCCGTCCATCTCGGGCATACGGATATCCATCAAGACGAGATCAGGGTCCAGGGAAGCAGCCTGCGTGATCGCCTCGGCGCCGGTGCCGGCCTCGCCGACGACCTCCATGTCGAGTTCCGTGCCGAGCACGGCGCGCAATCCTGCCCGTACCAGGGCGTCGTCGTCCACGAGGAGCACACGAATCGTCACCCGCCGAAATCTACAGCGGGAACCTCACCCACACCCGGTAGCCGCCCCCGACCGTCGGGCCGATCTCTGACGAGCCGCCGTATGCGGCAACGCGTTCCCGTATGCCGATGAGGCCGCGTCCGTTGCGATTGGCGCGAGGCGACACGACTCCGGACGGCGCATTCATCACCTCGACGTCGAGCCATGCCGGCAGGGCATCGACGGTGACCACGGTCGCCGATCCGGCGTGACGCATCACGTTTGTGAGCGCCTCCTGAATGATTCGGTAAGCGGCTCGCGACAGATCGATCGGCAAAGATGTAACACCGCCGCTGACCGACAATGTCACCGGGATATCGGCCTCGCGCACACGGCCGACGAGCACGTCGAGATGGGACAGGTCGGGCGCCGGCGGCTCGATGGCGGCTACGCCGTCCTCTCGCAGTATGCCCAGCACGCGATCCAGCTCGCCGAGTGATTGACGCCCAGTTTGCTCGATGATCTCCAAGGACTCCATGGCGAAGTCAGGGTCGTCTTCGAACACCTTCCTGCCCGCCCCTGCCTGAACGACCATGAGCGTCATGGCGTGGCCGATGCTGTCGTGCAGCTCGTGGGCAAGCCTGGTGCGGGTCTCCGCCTCGGTTGCCCTTGACTCGGCGACCTCGGCCCGGCGCCGCAGCGACGGCCCGAGGAGCGCTTCGCCCCCAACTCGATAGGCCGCCGCCATCCCGTTGACGAGGTGGAAGAAGGCGATGGTTGTAATCAACCCGGAGGGAACCAACCACCAGAGGTCGCTGGGCCCGGGCTTCCAGTTGTTGATCTCTATCTGTACGGCCGGGTCGATGAATCCGAATCGCGCTGGGTCGAAGCCAATCCAGATGGGTGAGGTCATGAACGTCACGCTCATCGTGAAGAACACCACGAGTATGACGAAAGTGGCGATACCTGCTGGGAAGCGCAGGTTGAGCCACAGCAGGGTTCGCCACGTGGTCGCGTCGCGCAACACGGCCTTGACCCGCTCGACAAGCCGGCCCTCACCGCGCAGTGTGAGGGCCGGTTCTGGTATGTCGACGTCGAGGAAGGTGCGATGCAGGCCCCTTTCGAAGGTGCCGAAGCCCCGCCAGGCCAACACCATCCCCAGCAGTATCGGGATGCCCACCCAGATGACGATGAGTCCGAATCCCACCGATACGCCGACGACCAGGAAGACGAAGTAGAACAGCCCCAGTGGGAATGCCAACGCCAGGTAAACCAGGTGGCGGTACGTTCTCGCTTGGAATATCGGTCGGATCAGGCCCATACGATCACCGGTCTCCTAGTAGGCGTAAGCCGGCTCGGGGATTTCCACGACCAGTTCGCTCGTGGGTTGGACTGTGGGCGCTGCCATCACGAGCAAGCTTGGCAGCACCAGTAGCGAAGCTGCCAATGCCAGGGCGATCATCACGGCGGTCAGCAGGCCGAAAGTGGCGAAGATCGGGGTCGGGGCCGTGGCCATGACCAGGAAGCCCAGCGCCGAAGTCAACGCCGACAGCACCAACGCTCCGCCTGTGCCGGCGCCCGCCCGGCGCACAGCCAGCAGGGGGTCAGCCACCTCGTCGAGTTCCTCACGGAATCGAGCGGTGAAGTGCGTCGAGAAGTCGATGCCAACGCCTACCGCAATGGCGGCAATCGTGGCAGTCACGACGTTGACGGCGTAGCCGAACGTAGCCATGAAGGCGTAGATGCCGGCTACCACGAAGCCGATGGGGACCACCGAAACGAGGGCGAAACGCACTGAACGCAACATCAGGCCCGCGATGAGCAGGGTGATGATGACGGCCAGAGGGAGTGATGTCAGCATGGAATTGGTGAATGAGTTCATTCCTTCGAACTGAGTGATTACTTCACCGGTCACTGCGGCACTGAGCCCAGGCACCGCAGCCTCGAGTGCTGCGGCCTCGGCATCGAGCGTGTCCCAAACCGGTTGGATGATCTCCGCATCGGTGAACGATCCAACCTGGACGACGATGGCCGTTGCCTGAGCGGTTCCACCGTCGTCGCCAAGCCGACCGGGCACCTCTTGTGGAGTGATCGCAACGTCACCGCCGGGCGCCGGCACCCCGTTGACGGACACGTAGTCGAACACCGCCCGCACCCCGGATGCTGAGTCGGGTAGGCCGTTGTCGTCGACGTCGGCAAGGCTCACGCCACCGGTTTCGATGGCGGCGACCGCACTTGGCGATGCCATCGTCATCTGAACGTAGTCGCCTGCATGAGTTCCGACGATCAGCTCGCCACCGGAGTTGCGGCCAAACTGCGCATCGCTGGAATCGAGGCGAGCGACGACATCGTCCAAGGCCGCCAGGGCTGCGGGATCGGTCAAGTCCCCTTCGATGAAGATCATGCTGCTGCCTTCGCCGCTCGAAGGGAAGTGATCACCCGCCAGCTCGATCGACCTCGCAAAGTCGGTGTCGCTTGCCAGGAAGTCGTTGATATCGAACCCGGAATGCACCCCGAACGCGGTGGTCAATGCCACGACACCGACCAGTCCCATTGCCGGCAACGTGATCTTGCGCCACCTAGCAACAAACCAGGTGAGTGCTCCCGCGAAGTGGAGGCCGTGGGCTGCGCCCCTGATGTCGGTGTGGATCGCCTTGCCGGCCTGCGCTGCCTTGATGTTGCGCCTCCGACTGATCAGGGCAGGAGCCGCGATCGAGATCAATAGGAATGCGGCGAGGATCGCAGCACCGATTGCAGGCATGACTGCGGTGAGCGCAACCATGAGCCCACCGAACACCGCGACCACAACCGTCAGCACCGCATAGGCGAGCCTGGAAATCCCGCGCCTGGCGTGGGGCCCGACGAACTGTTCGAGGCCAACCACAACCCGCGGCGCAATTTGGCCGAGCAAGACGTAGGCGAACGCCAGCGAGATCGCGGCGCCGATGCCGAACTCGATGATGGCTTCCGTACCTGAAACCGCATTGACGAGGAACGCCGCGATAGAGGTGAATGCGGCGAGCGAAAGCGCCTTGATGACGGCCCGCATGCCTGCCGGATAGGCACGTTCGAGGTAGCGACCCGCGACTTGCATCTCGCGAACTCGCCCTACACCGTGAATGAAGAAGTCGACGCCGAACGCGATCATCGCGATGGGCACGATGAAGGCCAGCAGCAGCGAGCCCATCTTGAGCCCGAGCAGAGCCGACGTGCCGTAGTAGGCGAGGCTGGTAGCACCGAGGCCGGCCGCCGCCACGACTGCCGACCAGTAGGAGCGATGAACGACGGCGATGAGCATCACGATGAGTGCCACTGCCAGGAAGATGAATGGCGCCGAGCCTTCGGCTGCCTCTGCAAAGGTGAGATCACCGTCGATGGCGAGGCCGATCGGCCTAGTCGCAACGGCACCGTCCTGAAAGTCTGCCTGTACCTCGCGCAGCCACAGCTCCGTCGCAATGTATGAGTCGAATGTATCGCGGTCGTAGGTCACATCGGCGATGAAGGCCGGTGCGACCCAGTCAACGCTTCCGTCTGCCGCGGTCGATGTGGTGGTTTGTTCCGAGAGGCTGAATCGAATGTCGGCGAATGGCGACGACGGCCCGAGTACCTCGGTAACGGCCGCCTTGATCTCGACATCAGTAGCTCCTGCAATGCCACCCGGCAGGCTCATGTCCACGATGTCAACGATCGAAAAGACACCGGGAGTGGTGATGCCGGTGTCGGCGTCGTATTCGCTCACCAGGTGGGCGCTGTGAGTGGCGTCGTCGCGAACCCGATCCGATACGGCGTGCCACTCGCGGATCGCAGCGGGGCTCAGCGCATTCCCGCTAGGCGCCTCGACGAGAAAGCCTGCCCCCCAGATTGTCGAGTCGGACCGAAGCGCCTCATCGGCCTTCTCCGCAGTGTCGAACACAACACCGGGCGGATCGAAGTTGGCGTCGCTGGTATCGGCCACGAACGATCCGGCGACGGCAACACCGATGGCGATTGTCAGCGCCAACGCGGCCGCAGATCGGATGTGGCGTCCGATCCAGTCGTAGAAACGGTAAGAAGTGCTCGTCTCCATGGTTGCCCCTCCATGTGGTCCTCAGGTACTGCCATGGTCTGCGAGATCGGTGGCTCCGTCTTCGCCCACAGGGGCGATTCGCACCTCCCCCTCGTGGGGGATCTGACGGACTGAACGTCGAAATACGTCGTATCTGACCACGCTGCGCGTTCTCCTATGTCCGGGTAGTGAGGTGCACTACCGGTCAACAGAGGGGGGACCTCATGTACAAACGATGGATGGTTGCGGCCATTGCCGCCGCGATAGCCGTAAGCAGCTTCGGTGTTGCCGCAGCGGCCGGCGGCGGGCCGCAGGCCGAACTGGCGGCAGAAGTGGCCGCCGACGAGACGGTCGACGGAGTCGTCGGCTGCGACGGCTTCAAGCACAAGCGCCATCTCGCGACGATGTCGGACAAGCCGCTCGAGTTCACTGAGGCCGACGGCCAGGTGCTCGTGGCAGCTCGGAACTTCGTTGTTCCCAAGGGCAGGGACACGCTTCAGGTGGCCTTCAGCTCGGAGACGCGTCTCTACGGCGCTTCGGATGAGGGGCACTGGATTCAGGTAGACATCTACCTGAACGGCAAGCTGATGAATCCCAACGACGGAAGCAGCAACGTCGCGATCGCCAATGACGGCGAAGGTTGGGAGTCCAACATCGTCCGGACGTGTGAGCGTGTCGATGCGGGTGAATACCGCATCGAGGTCAAGGCGAGCGCTGTGGACTTCTACGACACGGCCGCACTGGCTGCATGGCTCGACGACTACACGCTGACGATCGACCGCTTTGGATGAGCCGCTGATCCGTTGACAAGCGAGAAAAGGAGCGACCGTGGCAATTCAGCCACGGTCGCTCTGTCGCGCCGAGTTCTCAGCGCACTGATTTCACGAACTCGAGCAGAGCTTCGTGGAACTCAACGGGATGTGTCTTGTAGACGGCATGACCGCCACCTTCGATCACCACGAGGCGAGCCGCTGGAATCGAGCTGATTAGGCGCTCTCCCTCGGGAACGGGCACGATCCGGTCCTCGCTGCCCCACAGACCCAATGTCGGTATGACAAAACCCTCGGGCGTTTGCCAGCCGCCAATCCCCACAGGCGCAACGGGAACGAAACCGGCAGCTGCCGCGGGGCTCGTCATGAGCCATGGGAGGGAGTACCCGCCACTCATGGACGGCGACACCAAGATGATGTCGACGCCGAGATACTCGACGAGCTCATTCATCAGCTTGACGGGGTCATGATCAAAGCGCCCCGTTCGACCAAACCCCGGCAGGTCTACCGAAAGGCTCGGCATACCGGCCTCGCACAGCAGCTGGTGGGATCCGGTCTCGACCCATGTGTTGGCAGTGAAGGATGCGCCGTGCAGAAAGAGGACTAGTGGCCCCTGTGTCGGTTCTGGCCCATCGCAGAGATCGGCGCCACGAATCGCATTGAGGTCACCGCCGGCTACCGGAATCGAGATCAGCTGCTCGTCTGACACGGTTGATCCTCCGTCACAACCCACAACTGCTGCCGCAAGGACGATCAGACCGGCAGCAAGTCGCATGTCGCCATGGTACGGGCGGAGCGACGACTGCGGACCGGTCAGGGGTCCTCGACCGAACCGCTGGCCGTGGTTGCCGGTGGCTTTAGCTCGTCTTCGTCTGCCGAGGTGACGTTGTGGACCCAGATCGTCCTCTGTGCGAACGGGATCTCGATGCCTTCTGCATCAAAAGCTTCCTTCAGGCGCCGCCGCAGCTCACGGGCGGCCGTGAATTGCTCGGCGGGTTCGACTTTGACAGCGAGGCGGATGGCGATCGAGTCGGCTCCGAATCTCTGCACTCCCTGCACTTCCGGTTCCTCCAGGATGGTTGCTTCGGGTAGGAATTCCGACCACATCTCATCTGCGACGCGTTTGATGACCGACGTAGCGTGCGCGAGATCGGTGTCGTATGCGACCTCAGCATCGAGAATGACCCGTGCCCATTCCTGAGAACTGTTCGCCACACGGCGGATCTCGCCATTGGGCACGTGCCACAGAGCACCGTTGACATCCCGGATCTTGGTAGTGCGCAGCTTGACTTCTTCAACGACGCCAGTTGTTTCGCCGACATCGATGATGTCTCCAACTCCGTACTGGTCTTCGAGAAACATGAAGATGCCGGACAGGAAGTCCTTGACCAGGCTCTGTGCTCCGAAGCCGAGAGCGATACCGAGAATCCCAGCCGACGCAATGAGGGGCCCGAGGTTCATGTCGAACTCGCCCAACGACATGATGATTGCGATCGTGTATATCACGAGTGCAGCAACTGAGCGCATCACGGAACCCAGTGTCTCGGCTCGCTGGCGTCCCCGCTCCACCTGGTCTGCGATTCTCATGGCGCGTTTGGCGGCAAGGATGCGCAAGGCTTCGAAACGTCCCGGTGGGTCTTCTTCCTCATCGGGCAGTTCGATTCCGCCGGCGTCCTTGTCTTCATAACTACCCACAACTCGGTCGACCGTTCCGTTGATGAGCCGGCGGACGATCGTGTTGATGAACCACGCGGCAAGCAGAATCAGCACGACCTTGAACGGTTTCACGAGAATGTCTGCGGTTGATGCAGCGAACTCGCTGCCGGTGATGTCGAAGACCAAATCACACAGATATGTCGGATCGGCGCCGCAGGCCGATTCGACATTGGACTGAAGGAGCGTAAGAAGCTGGGTCGAAACCATGCTGGAACGTTAGAAACAAAGGTCCCAGGTTCCGAGGACCGAGTTTGAATGGTTTAAGAGCGCGGAGTTGGGTTACCGGTTGTCCGCTGCAATCACTCGTCCCTCACGCGAGGATCACCCCCGCATGGTCACCCAGTTGTCACCGACAAGCCTCACGTGGATGCGGTTGGTGTTGGCTTCGTAGTACCAGTTGGACGGACCGGAATCGAGGGCACTCAAGCTTCCGGCCGATGTCGTCTGACCGTTCACCTGGAAGTCCCAGCTCCCGCTCGGCGCCGGGAAATCGAAGCGGGCGCCGTTGCCCTCGGCGGACTCCGAGATGCCTGCGACATACATGTTGAAGTCGCGGGGCACCGTCGTCTCCCACGTCAGCTTGTGCGTCATCTCGGGGATGAGCGTGAAGAACACCGTGCTGTCCTGGTCGCCCGATCCGTCGAAGCCCATCCGTTTGCCGCCTTCTCGCAGCATCTCCATGCGGGCCCATTGACCGTCGAGGCGGCTCATCACCAAGCTCACATGCCCAACATCCGGTCCGCACTGTCGTGCGTTCCATCGCGGGCGAGTCGTACACGTCGCGTTGGCGACAAGTGCGTCGCGTACCGTGACCGTGGCTCCCTCGACGCCGGTCACCGACCCGGTCTTGTCGGTGAAGACCGTTGTTGCGTCCCCGTCTACGAACTCAACGATGTCAGGTAACAGCACCTTCTGGCTGTTCACGAACTTGGCGTTCCACACCGCGTTCTCAGGGCTCACCCAGAACGCATTTGGAAACAGGTTGGTCAGGGCGCCGGCGTCGCGCTGAGTGTTCGACTTGAAGTTGGCAAACACCACACTCTTGATGTGCATGGGGCCGTCGTAGAACGGCACGCCGCCGAGTGCGGCGTCCGGCTCCCAGAACTTCGGCAGGCTGCGCCCGTCGAGGCCAGTGGTCTCCCAGGACTCCGGCTGGCCGACGTTGTCCGTCTCGCCGACGAGCAGTGAGTTGCGCACAAGGCCGACGTTGTCGCGGCTCGGGCCACTCCGGATGTTGGCGAGGTAGAAGGAACGCCAATTGTCTGCGTAGGCGACGCCATCGAACAGCGCGCCCGAGAAGGTACGGACCCACATGCCGTAGCCACGGCTCTTGTACGAAGTGAACTTGGTGAACTTCGGTCGGACGTGCGGTGAGTTGTCGTCGCCCGGGATCGCTCGCGGGTTGTACCAGGTGGTCTCCAGCTCGCGGTCCGGTCGTTCGCCGAGGTCGATCATCAGGCCGGCGAATCCAACTGAGTGAGCTGTGTTGTTGTGGAAGCGATCGAGGGGAGTCTGGCGGGGCCAGATGTTCGGATCGAAGCTTGGGCCAAGCGGGTGCTCAGGCAGGGCATACCAGAAGCCGCTGTGATCGCCGCCGGCCGCCACGTTGCCGACGATGTGGTTGTCCGGATTGGCAAACCAGAAGACGGCCGCATCGTCGTCGGAGGGAGTGACGAGGTTCCCCGGCTGGCCTTCCCTCGCCAGGATGCCGAGGTTGCCGACCATACGGTTGTCGACTTCGTTGCCGTCCTCCATGTAGAAGCCGTGACCGAGCGTGTCGTACCCAACGTTGTGATTGACGCGGAGATTCTGGACGCCGTGCATCGTGACCCAGCGGTTGTAGGTCCGCCACACAGAGTTGTTGCGGAAGTAGCTGTCGCTGCCGTCGCCGAACAAGTGGAAGTGCACCGGATAGCGGCCCAGGCGCCCGACCTGGCCCATGCGCTGGAAGGTGGCGCCTTCGATCTGGATCGAAGCGCCGCTGCGGAACATCGCGTGACCACCGAGCAGCGTATTGTTCGATGCCGGGTTGCCGCGAATAGTGATGTTGCGCTTGAGGAGGCCAACCTCAGCGCATTCGACGATGTCGCGGTTGCGATAGGTCTCGGTGCCGCAGTAGTGCATGTACTCGAGCGGCTTGTCGATGGTGACTCGATTGCGGTTCTTGGCGACGATCTTCACCTCTTCGGCCTGCTCGGCGCGGAAGTCGGTGCTTGCGATCGCGAGGCGGTCGCCGACCTTCCAGTCGTGATCTTCGAGATGCAGAGTTGTAGAGCCTTCGGCGGCAGTCTGAGTCAGCCGCACCCATGGAGTCCGCGCCTTGCCGTGCAGCGAGAGCGTGCCGCCGCCCTCGACGACGATGTACTTGTCGCCGTAGCCGAAGAAGTTGCCGTTTCCACTTCCCTTGAGGGTGATCGTCAGGTTCTTCCTGAACCGGTTCGCGCTAGTGCCGCAACGGAAGGTGCCGTTGACGAGGATGTAGCGGGCCTGCATTTGGATGCCAACATCACCACAACGCAGCGTGCCGTTGATGATGAGACCGTTGAGGTTGAGGTTGGTGTCGAGGATGACCGTCTGGCCCTGAGGGATGGTGACGTCGCCCGTCGTCGGGTAGGCCGCGGACCAGTTCACCGGGGCCGCGGTGGCGGACGCGGTCGCCAGCGGAACGGCAAGCGACGTGACCAACGCCAGTACAACCAGCCCAATCCGACGTTTCGACCTCATTGAACTGACCCTCTCGATGACGCGCACAGTGGCAATACTCGCTACGCATCGTATGAGAAATCGCTCACATGATGGGGTTAAGGGAGTGACTATTTCGTAATTAGTGCCAAGTGTGGGTTGCAGGAGCTGACTTTCTCTCCCCTCGCGAGCGAAGCGAGTTTTGGGAATACCTGCGGTAGTCCGGGGAGGGGGAGGGGCAGCCCGGCGGCCGGCCCGGGGGGTGTCGTGCACGCACTCCTCTTCTTCTTCTTCTTCTTCCTCCTCCTCCTCCTCCTCCTCCTCCTCCTCCTCGCGGCGCTCGGCACCGCTCTCGACCACCGAGCGACGAGCTTCTACGTCCGAATCACCGGCTCTTAGAAAGCTCTCAGGCTGTTGCGGTCGAATATCAGCAACGAAGGAGTCCGGATGAAACGCATTCTGCTGCTGGTTGCGGTTTTGGCCCTGGTGGCGACTGCGTGCGGAGGAACCGCCGACGCCGACGAGGGTGTCGCCTCCCTTGACAGTTCACAATCGCTCGAGGCCTCGGACCTCACGGTCGCGCCCCAAGTCAATGAAGAAGAAGCACTACTGGCTTTCACCCAGTGCTTACGTGACAACGGAGTCGACGTCACCGACCCAACCGTCGACGCTGCCGGCAACCTCCGCCTCAGTCGGCCCAACGATGCCGCTGGCCAATCCCAGGACGCCCGCGAGGAGTTCCGAGCGGCCCGGGAAGCTTGCGGTGAGCTGCTCGAAGGTGTCACGTTGGGTTTCCAAGACGTCGATCAGACCGAGCTCGAAGACCGCCTTCTCGAGTTCGCCGCGTGCATGCGGGAGAACGGCTACGAAGACATGCCCGATCCGGATCTATCCGACTTCGGCACCCTCGGCCAGGGGGGCGGCGGTCCATTCGGTCAGTTCGATCGTGACGACCCGGCCTTTCAAGAAGCGCAGGAACAGTGCCAAGAAGTCCTGGCCGGCTTCGGCCCGGGGCCCGGAGGCGGCCGCGGAGCACAGGGCACCGGATAGGTAGGGGGCGTAAGTAACGTGCAGCCCGTAGACACCGAAGGCCGCGCTGCGGCTCAGCTTCGTAGGAACGCCATGGACGTGAGAGACAGAGCGCCCGAGCAGGCCGCAGATTCCGGATGGAGCGCGGCGGAGATCGACGCGGCAATCGGGCGGCGCACTCGCAGGCGCTGGCCGTGGATTGTGGTCGGCGTCGTCGTGGTCGGCGCCGTGGCGTTCGGGCTTACGACACGTAACTCTGACAACGCCGAACCGGAACCTCTAGCCGATCAGGTCAACACGGCTGAAGTTGTTACGACCGATCTGGTCGAAGTCGATACCTTCGACGGGACCCTGGGCCGGGTGGCGGAAGACCCGATCATCAGTCTCAACCCCGGCATCCTCACGTTCGTGACCGCGGCTGGAGAGGTCATAGACAACGGCGACGTGATGTACCGCGTAGAGGGCGACCCGGTTGTCCTGTTGACCGGGGAAGCTCCGCCATACCGCGACATCGCCCTCACTTCAGGCACGAGCACCGCGTCGGCCGGTGTGGGTGGCATCGTTACTGCGGCCCCCGAGGTCGGCGATCTAGTCCAACAAGGCGACGTTCTCTACGAGATCAACGGCGAGCCGGTAATTGCTCTCTACGGCGACATCCCGGCCTATCGGACGCTCCAAGATCTGTCCGATGACATGACAGGCGAAGACGTTGCCCAGTTCGAGACCGCTCTGGCGGCCCTTGGATACAGCGGGTTCACGGTCGACGACACGTTCAGTGATGCGACGGAGACCGCAGTTGCGGAGTGGCAGGAGGACATCGGAGCCGACGACGACGGCATCGTCAACTTCGGGGAGGTGTACTTCATCACAGGACCCTCGATCGTGACCACCGCTGCGTCCGTAGGCACCCAGCTGGGTAGCTCACAGCCTGTCTTGACCCTGGCCACCGAACCTCTTTCGCCCGGAATTGATGTTGCCCAGCTGGAGCTCGCCCTCACTTCGCTGGGGTACGGCGCAGGTGTTGTCGTCGATGACACCTTCACGTTGGAGACGCGCGACGCTGTGCTGGGGTGGCAGGCGGACATCGGCGCCGAGACTGATGGCATCGTCAATCTGGGGGAGATCTACTTCAACCGTTCGGCGCTGCGTGTGAGCGAACAGTTGTCCTCCATCGGCGCCACAGTCGGGAACGGCACGCCGGTGCTCGCTATCACGGCCGCAGACATCGTGGTGAAGGTTGACCTGCCTGCCGACGACCAGGGATTGGTCACGGTCGGGGACAAAGTCACCGTCGAGCTGCCGTCGAACCAGGAAGTGAACGCAACGGTGGACAGCGTGGCAACCGTTGCCACGTTCGATCAGCAGGGCAACGCCGTTTTCGAGGTGGTCATCTCGCTTGATGACCCGGCCGCGGCCGCCGGCCTCGATGAGGCTCCGGTCGATGTCGAAATCGTGTCAGACTCCGTCAGCGGTGTGACCGCGGTTCCTGTGGCGGCGCTTGTTGCGCTGTCCGAGGGTGGCTATGCGGTCGAGGTCCAGCAGGACGACGGCACAACCGTCCTTGTGTCGGTCGAGCCGGGCTTCTACGCCGACGGTCTGGTTGAGGTCACTGATACCCAGCTGCAGCCCGGCATGACCGTGGTCGTCCCGTGACCGTGATGGCTCTCGACCCGGGGACGCCTGCGGCGCCTCCGGGCCTGGTCCTGTCGATTCAGGATGTCACCAAGGTCTACCCAACCGAACCGCCCGTCCATGCGCTCGCCGGCGTTTCGCTCGACGTCGCGGCGGGCGAGCTGCTCGCAGTCGTTGGGCCATCCGGCTCGGGCAAATCGACGCTGCTCCACGTGATGGGGACACTCGACCGCCCTACGTCCGGTGATGTCGTGGTCGCCGGCCACAGCGTCAACGCATTGACCGACCGGCAGCTGTCGTCGCTACGGGCTCGGCACATTGGTTTCGTGTTCCAGCAGTTCCATCTCTTGAACGGATACACCGCTCTCGACAACGTGGCCGACGGCCTCCTCTACACCGGTATGGGTCTATATGACCGCCGCGAGCTCGCGGCGATGGCGCTCGACCGTGTGGGCCTTCGGCAGCGGCTCAGCCATACCGCAACAAAGCTGTCCGGGGGAGAGAAGCAACGGGTTGCCATCGCTCGAGCGCTGGTCGGTCGGCCTGCCATCGTCTTGGCTGACGAGCCAACCGGCAACCTCGACACAAAGACCTCGGACTCGATCGTGGAGCTGGTCGAAGAACTCCACGCCGAAGGCGCCACCATCGTCGTCATCACCCACAACTCGGAGATTGCCTCGCGGTTCCCGAGAACCGTGGCCCTGCGGGACGGGCTGATCGAATCCGACAACCCGACCGGGAGCCGGACCTGATGACGCAGACTGAGCTGACCCCGAGCAGGCTGCACATCGGCGATCTCGGTCGGACCGCCAGTGTCGGTCTGCGGACGCGCAAAATGCGCGCCGGCCTTTCGGCTCTCGGAATAATGATCGGCATCGCGGCAATGGTGTCGGTGCTCGGTCTTTCGGAGTCCAGCAAATGGGACTTGCTCGCTCAGCTCGATCGTCTCGGCACCAACCTGCTGACAGTGCAGGCGGGGCAGGGCATTGGCGCCGGCTCCGGAGAGCTGCCGGAAGACGCAGTGGGAATGGTCGGCCGCATTGCCCCGGTCGAGGCGACCAGCTCGATCTCCGCCGTAAACGTGAGCGTCTACAAGAACGATCTCATCCCGTCCGGGCAGACAGGAGGCATCTCGGTGCAGGCTGTCGACGTCAACCTGCTCGACACGCTGAGCGGCAGCATGGCCAACGGAGCATTCCTGACAGAAGCGACGGCCGCTTACCCGACGGTGGTCCTCGGCAGTGTCGCCGCCGCGCGACTCGGAATACGCAATGTCAGTGACCAACCCCTGGTGTGGCTCGGAGATCAATGGTTTGCGGTTGTCGGTGTGCTCGACGAGTTCGAGCTTTCGCCCAACCTCGATCGTGCTGCATTGGTCGGCGTGGGGGCGGCGGAGACGTTCCTCGGGCACGAGCCTGTGCCCTCGTCCATTTACGTGCGCACCGATCCGTCGTTCGTGGACGACGTCATGGACGTACTCCCGGCAACGGCCAACCCGCAGAACCCGGAGGAGATCGAAGTCAGCCGACCATCGGACGCCCTCGAAGCGCGGGAGGCGGCCAGCGACGCATTCACCAACCTCTTTCTGGGGCTCGGGGCGGTTGCCCTGCTCGTCGGTGGCGTCGGCATAGCCAACGTGATGGTCATCAGTGTCCTGGAGCGGCGAGCCGAGATCGGGCTGCGTCGTGCCCTCGGCGCCACGCGTCGTCATGTAGCAGTGCAGTTCCTCGGCGAAGCGTTGCTGCTCGCGATCGTTGGCGGGCTCGGAGGAGTCTTGCTCGGCGCGGGCGTTACCGCCATATACGCCAGCTCTCAAGGTTGGACGATCTTGATCCCGACGCTGGCGTGGGCAGGCGGCCTAGCTGCGGCGATCATCATCGGGGCCGTGGCCGGTCTCTACCCCGCACTACGAGCGAGTCGCCTTTCGCCAACTGAGGCATTGCGCACCTCCTAGCCGGCGGCACTCCAGAAGAGCACGGTGCCGTTGGCGGTGCCGACTGCAATCGTGGGCACGCCGTTACGAGTACCGACCGCGATATTGGAGCTGAGCCGGCCTCCGAGGCCTGCGCGCCACACCACCTTGGCCTCGCCATCGACAACGGCGATCGCCACGAGGGTGCGGCGGTCCTGGGTCGGGAGGACGAGTTCGAGGTTGCCATCGCCATCGACGTCGATGGCCACTGCACCGTCGAGTTCCAGTGATCCAATAGCGTGCGACGTGAAGTCGGTAGTACGCGCGACTCGACTGATGTCGTCGCCGTACTCGTTGAAAGCGACGACGCCGCCGATGTGCGGCGTGACGACTTCGACACCGAGCTGGCGGCCGCCGAAGCTGCCAAACGCGATTTGGTGCCGCCACCTGTTGGCGCTGCCGATCGGCGTGCCCGCGGCCTCTATGTTGCCGTCCTCGTCGTATACCCGCAGCTGCGCCCCGCCCTCGCGGTCGCTGACGGTTACCTGTACCTCCCGCACGCCGTCCCCGTCGAGGTCCGCCCACAGCGCACGGCGTCCTTCGATCACGTGTGGCTCTGCCACGGTGAAGCGCGAGACCACTGTGAGCTCGGGCGGTTCGAGGATTGCGACGCCTGAGGCCTCGAACTCGTCGCCGAGGATGCCGTGGGCGTAGCGGTCGGTCGGGCCGGTGAGAACGAGGATTCGGCCCATGTCGTCAACCAGGACGTCGCCATCGAGCAGTGCATCCACGTCCGCCCGGGCGATCTCTTGCTCGTCCCACAGCACGAGCTCGCCCTCCAGCGTGACATATACGATCTCGCCGGTGGCCAGGATCGCCGGTCTCCCATAGGGGACTTGGTCGGGCAGTGGCTGGAGGATGTCGATTCCGCCCGGCCCCTGGGTGTACACGATGCCCGTCGCTCCCGGTGTGGTCCGTACCTTCATTTCTCCTGAGGCGTGGATCAAACGCACCTCGCCGTCTTCGTACGTGAAGGCGACGACATCGTCGGTCGGCATTGCGACTCTGACCACTCGGGCCTCGCGCATTCGTTCTGTCGTTGGAGATCGGTCGAATGGTCCGGCGAGGCCGGCGACCCCATTGCCATCTGCCCCGTAGGCGAGCGGGATCGCCTCGACGGGGAAGCCTCTTGCGGGCTGGGTGGACGTTACGAGCGGTTCTGTGGTGGCCGTGAGTGTTGTTGATGGCGGTGGATTCAAAGCCGTGCCGGAACACGCAGTGAGCAGCAATAGCACGGCAACGGCGATACGGCGCATGGGTGAACGTTAGAACCTGTTTCGCGATGCATACGACGCGGTCGGTCTGTATCGTTTCGACTGTGAAGCCCGTTATTCGGGACATGCCGGAGCGTTTCACCGCGATGCGTAGGCAGGTTGTCCATCCGCACGACATTGGAATGACCATCGGTCGCGGTGCGACGGAGCTGCGCGACGAGCTTGTCATTGCCGGTGCCAGGATGGTCGGGCCCGCATACGCCCGATACCACTCTTGGACAAAGGACGAGGCGGACGTCGAGATTGGCTTCGAGCTCCAAGAACCAGTCCATCTCGACGGTGTAGAGACGGGGCTGCTGACAGCGGGCCGCGAGGCTGTCGCAATTCACCGTGGCGCCTACAACAACATTCCCAAAACGTTCGCCGCGCTCGAGGCGTGGGTGGGGGATCACGCCGAGGTGCGGGACGCCCCTCGCGAGGTGTACCTGTCCGATCCCGACCAGGTTGCCATGGAGGATCGGGTCACTGAGATCGTCTTTCCAATCGTCTAGGCCTGGGTCCCGGCTGTCTCTGCAGCATTGCGGGGAAGGAGGTGGCTGGGGCCCAGATTCGTCATCCGCTTGTCTTAGCGATGTCTTTTTCGACAAGTGCGACGCCTTCGACAATCACTGGGCCGTCCAGCCTCCGTCGACGGTGAGAATGCTCCCATTCACCATCCCGGCCGCTTCCGAGGCGAGATAGACGACCGCACCACCGACGTCGGCGATAGAACCAACCTTGCCCATAGGGATGCGGGCCTCGACGGCAGCGCGATATTCAGGGTCATCGAGGCGCTCGGCCGTTCCCGGGGTGTAGATGAAAGTCGGAGCCACGGCATTGACGGTCACACCTGCCGCTCCCCATTCGAGGCCGAGGACTCGCACCAGCTGGTTGACCCCACCCTTCGACGCCGCATAGACCGCGTGGTCCCGGATGCCGACGAGGGAGGCTTGTGAACTAATGGCGATGACGCGTCCCCAACCTGCCTCGAGCATGATCCTGCCCGCAGCCTGGGCCGTGAAGAAGAGGCCTTTGAGGTTGACGTCCATCATCGAGTCCCAGTCAGATTCAGTGACGTCGACGGCCCGATGATTGGCGCCGAGACCGGCGTTGGCCACGAGGATGTCTAGTGAGCCAAGCTCATCTGCGATGCGAGCGAGGATCGGACCGATGGATTCGGTGTGCGTGACGTCGAGGGCGTAACCGCGGGCGTGGCCGCCGAGAGCGTTGATGGCGGCGGCAATCCCGGACGCGTCTGCGCTGTTGCGCGCCGTTACGGCCACGGATGCTCCGGCGGCGGCGAGGGCCTCGGCGAGGCCACGCCCTATCCCGCGGCTAGCACCGGTGACAACGGCGACGCGGTCGTCGAGGCGAAAGGACGGCAGATGTGGTGACTCCATGGGGCGACGGTAACGGAGTTTGTCTTCTTGTCGGTTCCCCTACGAGTGGACCAGCTCTCACAACACGATCAGAGAGGTGCCCACCGCTGCCAGCAGGGCGCCGGCCCATGCTCCGGCGGCGGGGCGCTCCCTCGTGACCAGCCAGATCAGGGGCAGCTGGATGGCGGGCGAGGTAGAGACCAGGACGCTGACGATGCCGGGGTCACCGTCGCTGAGAGCGATGAGGACCAACGTCTTGCCGATGACCATCGCCAAGGTACCTGAGATGATGACGACGGCCCAGAGCCTCCAGCCGATGTGCTCCGGATAAGGCACGCGGGTTCGATTCTCGAACCAGCCGCGCATGGCGACTAATGCTCCCAGGCCGACGATTGCCCGCACCGCGGCACCCGTCCACGGGTCGAGGTCCGCAGCATCGAAAGCGGGATCAGCCAGCAAGACCCCAATCGACTGACCGAGAGCCCCGAGGAGGCCGAAGCCGACCCCCGCCAGGAGGCTGCCCTTGACATGCTCCCAATGGTGCGTCTGTCCCCCGCGGGTGCCGAAGGCAATAGCGAGTGTGACGCCGACGGAGATCAGCACGGTCCCGGCAAGCGACTTGGCTGAGAACCGTTCGCTGAAGATGACGGCGCTGATCACGGCGGTCATCGGGGCATTGGTGGCAAAGAGGATTCCGGTGCGACGCGGCCCGAGCCGGTGGAACGCGGTGAACAGTGCGGCGTCGCCGAGGGCGAGCCCGAAGATGCCAGAGAGGCCAAGGAGTATGACTTCGCGAGTGCCCAGCGTGGTCCAGCCGCCGACAAGGGTCGCAATGACGGCGAGCAGCCCCGCGACCCAGTACATCCGCAATCGGGTGAAGCGGGGACCGCCGAGCAACTTGGTCGGACCGGCGGCTACGAGCCCACCGATGGCCCACGTAGTGGCCGCCCCTAGCGCTGCGGCCTCGAAGCCGAGTGATTCCATTGTCGTCCTACGGCTTCGGGATCGGCCGGAGGCTAGCGGTGAGGCCGGAGGTATCGCGGCCGGGCTTGGTACGCTGGCCGAACCTGCAGTCATGGGGGGCACGATGTCGAAGAAGATCTACGCGGCTGGGGTCGTTCTCGTCGTCACGCTGCTTCCGGCCGTTGCATCCGGCGCTGACTCGAGCTCCAGCCCTTGCACCGGCACTCCGACGATCGTGGGGACTCCCGGCGACGACGTATTAGTCGGCACCGCTGGAGACGACGTGATCCTTGGTCTAGGTGGTGATGACGTCATCCGGGGTATGCGTGGCGACGATCAACTGTGCGGAGGCCCGGGGGAGGATTCAATTTCAGGTGGGCTCGGAGCCGATTTCGTCCACGGTGGTTCCGGTGCCGACATCATCTATGGGGATGAGGGCTCCGACACGCTCAAGGGTGGTCCCGACAACGACAGCATCGAAGGTTGGGGTGGCCGCGACTCGCTGCACGGTGGCATCGGCAACGACGATCTTCGGGGCGGCTCGGGAGACGATTTTGTTGGTGGAGGGCCGGGCGACGATACCGTGAAGGGTGGACGCGGCGAGGACATCCTGAGGGGAGCCGCGGGAGACGACCTCGTGCTCGGTGACCGTGAGTCGGACTGGCTCTACGGCGGGGCCGGTAGCGACAGTCTGCACGGGAACCGAGACAGCGACGTCATCCGCGGGCACACTGGTTCGGACAGTCTGTTTGGCGACGGCGGCAACGACACCCTCCGCGCCGGCAGAGGGAGCGATGTGCTCGACGGCGGAGACGGCGATGATCTGCTTGTGCCGGGCCCGGGCAAAGACGTCTGTTACGACGATCCGGCCCCTCCCGGCGTGTGCCCTGCGCCTGGCGGCAATGCCTATGGGGGCAGAGTCGTAGTCCTCGAGGACCAGGAGCCGTTCACGCTCAATCCAGTGGTTTTCGGTGGCGATTCTGCCGGCAACCTGCTGATCAACCAAGCGCTTCACGCCGGAGCCTTCAGCGTTGACCCGACCACCAAACAGGTTGTTCCGGAGCTACTGGTCGAGACTCCGACTCTTGCCAACGGGGGGCTCGTCGTGAATCAGGACGGCTCGCTCACCGTCCACTTCGACATTCGGCCCGCGGCCAGGTGGTCCGACGGCACTCCGGTGTCGGGAGCGGACTTCCAGTTCACGCTGGACACCATCGTGGGACTTGGGGACGATGCCAATCCTGGGCTGTCCAATCAGGCCTACGGCGAGATCATCGGCTCTTCATTCACCGACAAGACGTTCGAATTCACGATGCCTGAAGCGTCGGTTCGATATGAGCTGCTTTTCGAAGTCGTGATCCCGAAGCACGCAGTCGAGGGGTCGGATCTGCTCAACGATTGGAACACGGTCGTTTGGCCGAGTGCCGGGCCGTTTGTTCTCGGGGAGTGGAATCAGAGCAACTCGATGACTCTCGAGCGCAATCGCAGGTATTGGAAGAAGGACGCCGTCACCGGTCAGCAGCTGCCCTATTTGGACTCAATCACCCTCGCCTTCTACCCGTTTCAGTTTGAGGAGCAACGAGACGTGATGCTCTCCCGCCAGGCCGAGGTGTTCGGCCCAAACCTCACCGCCATCCTCGATGAGCTGGGACCGTTTGAAGACGCTGGTGTCACCGTGAACACATACGGCGGCGGTGTCTGGGAGCATTTGAACTTCCAGTTCGGGCCGGGACGGCTCACCCGGAATCCCAACTCTGCGAACGAAAGCCTCGCGTTCCGCAAAGGTGTGGCTCATGCAGTCGATCGGGAGGCCCTCACCAGTGACATTCTGGACGGCCGTCTGGGACCGATAGATTCGATCGTCAACGTCGGCCATCCAGGCTTATCTGCCGACCCTTGGGCGCAATACGACTACAACCCCGCTACGGCAACCGCGCACTTCGCCGCCGCCAAGGCCGAACTCGGCCTCACGGAGATTGACGTCATCTTCACTACGACCGATTCGAACGACGCGCGGGTGCGGTTGGCCGAACTCCTCGGTCCGATGTTCGACGCCGCGGGAGTCAACTACGAAGCACAGCTGGAAGGCTTCACGCTGTTCTTTGGTACGACGATCCTCGATGGCACGTGGGACATGGGCGAGTTTGCGTGGATTGCTCAGACGGGTCGGCAGGGCCCCATAGCGATGCTCGACATATTCGACCCCGAGCAGGACCCGATCGCGAACGGCTTCAACCACTATCGGTACGGCACAGCCGATTCCTCGGTGAACGACGCGGCGAGTGCTCGGTTCGCCGAGATCCGCGACCTCGTCTACGCATCGCTAGATCCGGCAGTGATCGAGCCCTTGATCCTGGAGGCAGAGCAGATCCTTGCTGACAACGTCATAGCGATTCCGTTGTATCAGCGGCCGCGCGTGTTGTTGCACTGGGCCGATGCGGCTGGGAATGTCGTACCGAATGACTCGCGACAGACGTTCGCGTGGAACGTCGAGAGCTGGTATCGGACGGATCGCTAGCCGGCGTGGACCGGGTCGTCGGCGTCCAGAGGAATGGAACCGTCTTCGGCGTGGAGATCGTCGTGGACGGAAATGAGCTCTTCCCACGCCGGTAGCTCGTCGGGATCGACGGGCACCGCGACGAGGTGACGAGTCTTCGGCCCCCCGGAAGTGTCGAACGCACTCGCCCGCCGGATGACTTCGACTGCAGCCGCGTCGATGCGATGATGCTGGCGGATGTGATCCTCCCAAGAGGCCAGCTGCATGAACTCCGACATCCGATGTGGGTCGTCCGCGTTGCGAAAGAGAGTCCACTGGTTGGCGCCAGTACGAAGCCGGACCTGACGCAGCTCGTTCATCACTCTCAGGTACTCCTCGAGCTTGAGGTGCGAAATCACCCATGTGTTGATCACCATGACCGGGCCACCGCGCATATGCGCATGGTGCGGTTGGGTGGTCCAATCCTCTGGCGGATCACTCGGCGTGTTCTCGCCGAGGGCAGGGATCCCAATCCGGGCGAACGTGAGGCCAAGCGCCACCGTTGCGACGGACATCACCGCCACCGACTCGGCAGCGCCGATGATGTTTCCGATGGCGCCGCCGACGATGGAGCCAATCGGCAAGAAGCCTACGAAAGCCAATGTGTACAGGCTCATCGCGCGGCCCCGCACCCACTGCGGTGTCATCAGTTGCACCGTGGCGTTGAGCGTGGCCAGCGACCACACCCAGCACACCCCGGCGAGAAGCATCGCGGCGAACGTCAGGGGGAGTGATCGGGAGACGCCCACGAGGATGCCGGCGAACCCGAAGGCTGTCATCGACAGTGGAACCATCGAGCGGCCCAGCCGGTCGAGCCCATAGCGGCGAGTGAACGCACCGAACAAGGCGCCGACGCCCATGGCGCCGAGGAGGTAGCCGAACGTCGACGCGCCGCTGTTCAGGGCATCTTTGGTCACGTTCGGCAGCAACGACTGCACAACTGCGCTGGTGATAGCGAAGCTGGCGGCAATGGCGAGCAAGCGGCGGAACGGCGCGGTGTAGCGGGCGTAGCGAAGACCGACGGCGATTGCACCGCCGACGGTTTCGTCGCCGATGTCGCCGGGGGAAGCCTTGCGGAAGGTAAAGACCACCGCGATGACTCCAATGAACGAGAACGCATTGATGGCGAACGCCAGCCCGGGACCGCTCACGGCCACGATGAGGCCACCGAGAGCCGGGCCAACCGCGCGGGCAACGTTGAATGCAACGGAGTTGAGCGCAACGGCGTCGGCAACCATGCCTCGCGGGACGAGGTCGGGGACCATGGCCTGCCACGATGGCTGATTGAGCGCCAACCCGACGCCGAGCAAAAGGCCGAGGGCGAGCAGCAAGCCCGGCCCGACTATTTCGAGGTACCAGGTGACTGCCATCGCAATGGCAGCAGCCCCCATGATCGACTGTGCGATCAGCAAGACCCTGCGCCGATCCACCAGATCGGCCATGGCGCCGGCTGGAAGGGCGAGGAAAAGCAGCGGCAGCGTGTTCGAAGCCGCCATCAGCCCCACCCACAAAGGCGAGCCGGTGAGCTCCAACATCGCCCAAGAGGCGGCGACTGCGTGGAGAAACGAGCCCACATTCGAGAACACTGCTGCGG
Source organism: Actinomycetes bacterium (assembly GCA_024638645.1). Taxonomy (GTDB): domain Bacteria; phylum Actinomycetota; class Acidimicrobiia; order Spongiisociales; family UBA5794; genus JAHEJX01. The sequence continues at coordinate 11,750 of JAHEJX010000020.1, read as the reverse complement.
TCCACAGAGCGCGAAAGTGCCTGATACGGAGCGGCTCGATGGATGATCGCATTGACACGCTGCCAATCTAAGCGGTCCTGGTGAAACAGAATCGCGCGGACCTGAACCCGGTGACCCGGCTCCGTGTCGAGCTAGCTGCTTTCAGGTCCGCTGTCGATCGCAGGGATTGCAGGGCCACTCTGGCGGTCCGATGAGGTCAGGAGCCGGCGGGTGCCATCGCGCAGCAGAAGCAACCCACCGACGGCGAAGTAGGCGCCACCAAAGGCGAGGACCCGCCACGGTTCGTCTACCCAAAGTCCCGATCCGGCTACGTCGACCCCGGTCATCACTTCAGGTGTGAGGCCCAAGCGTGGAATCGGCAGGAAGGTGGTTGCGAACGCACCTGCGACGAACAGCGCTACCGAGCGTGCCCAGGAGCGCTCTGCATCACGTTTGGCCTCAGGACCCGGTCGGCCGTCCAGGATCATCGAGAGCAGGCGGTTCGCCGAAAGCACCCAGAATCCGATGAACGGGGCCCAGGTCCCGAAGCCCGCAGAGAACGCGCCGACCATGAGCGCGTAGAGAGCCGTCATCAAACCTACCGTTCGCAGCCGAACGTCTCGGGTCTCCTCGCCCGCCCACGTCGAGCCCAACATTGCGCTGCTGTGAACCGTGATGAACTCGATCAACATCAGCAGCACGAGCCAGCCGACCGGTCGGGCGAGCGACGAAGCGGGGTCAATCCAGCTGATGAAGAACACCGCGGCCAGGGCGAGATCGAAGATGGCACTGATGATCTTGCCGAGCGCTGCGTTCATATCACCTCATCGGCACGGTATCTCAATCGCTTAGGCAAGTTGGCTGTTGAGTGGGAGTCTGCGTACTGCCGGCGTAGCATCGCGCCATGAGCGATCCTGTTTCCCGTGACCGTCCTTCGATGCCGGCGGGCTACGGAACGCCAGAGTCTGACGATGGACTTCTCGACTGGGAAACGGTCGACGCGCAACTCGTCGAGGCGCTGCACTACTGGATGGCGACCACCCGGCCGGACGGCCGACCCCACGTAGTGCCGCGCTGGGGGGCCTGGATCAACGGTGCGCTCTATTACGACGGTTCGCCGGCAACCGTGCACGCCCGCAATGCCGCCAAGAACTCGGCTTGCACGCTCCACATCGGCGACGGCAAGACGGCCATAACACTCGATGGAGCGACGGGCGCGTCCGAGCCGGTGACGGGCTCGCTGGGCGAATCGATTGCAAGCGAGATCGGGCGGAAGTACGGGCTACTCGGGTACGCCCCCGAGCCGGACGCTTGGTCGGGTGATGACGCCGGGGGACTGATGGTGTTTCGGCCAGCCAAAGCGCTGGCGTGGTTCGAGTTTCCAACCGACCTCACTCGGTTCAGGTTCGACAAATGACGGATGAGCGCGATGCGTCCCGTCCTTGGCTCTCTGACCTTCTGATCGGGGGGATATTGGGTGGCATCGCCGGAGCGATCGTCGCCGTCAACGTCGTGATCTTCGCCGGTATCGAAGATGGATACGAGGCAAGCATCCCGGATGTCTTTCGTGAGAACACGTTGGTCGGAGTGGTGGTCGTGGCGATATTGGTCGCCGGGCCGATAGTCGGCTTCGTGGTCAGTCGCCGAATGCGGACGCGGCCAAAGTAGTTACCTTGGCTCAGATCCCTGCGGGACCAGTTTGCGGAGCAAATCTGGTGACGGACCCGCCTTAGGCGGGTACGCGTGGGCCTGGGTGGGATCGAACCTGTGAAGGGTTGGCGAGGGTTGGGCAACCGGCGCCCTACGGCGCTGGCCGGGCATTTCCGGTGGTGGATGTAGCTGCGGGCTCGGTGGCGCTCAGCTGGTGGGCCTGGTGGGAATCGAACCTGTCAAGGTCTGGCGAGAGTTGGGCAACCGGCGCCCTACGGCGGCCGTTGGGCATTTCCGGTGGTGGATGTAGCAGCGGGCTCGGTGGCACTCAGCTAGTGGGCCCGGTGGGAATCGAACCCACGACCTTCGGATTAAAAGTCCGCTGCTCTGCCGATTGAGCTACAGGCCCGCCGAAAGAGTAGTGAGCGCGCCAAGCGTGTCGGCCGGTGTACGAGATACCAGCTACGAGACACGAGATACCTTCCTCAATGCTCCAAACCCGCCACCTGTTGAAACAGAAGACGGGTTTCGTGACGTGAGTCTGGGCTATTCGGCCTTGCCCTTGATGTCCTCGATGCGGGTGCGGACGTCTGCGATCTTCTCTTCGAGATCCCGCTGGTATTCCTCGAGGAACTCGACGACCTGCTCGTCGCTCGGGTTCTCGTCCATCCAGCGTTGTGCCCGGCTGTAGCGGCTGGAACCGCGGCCGTACTTGCCGGCCATCTTGGCCGCCATCATCGGGCCGAACATCCACATCTTGCTGTGGCGTCCGCTCCATGGGCCGCAATGGCCGTGGCCCTGTTCGTGGTCCCTTGTTTCTTGTTCTGTTGTTGGTTCAGTCATGGTTTCCCTTCGTAACTGTCGAGGAGGGCGGTGAGCCTCTCCTTCGTGAATTGCAGCGTCTCAGCCCATGCGTCGAGGAGTCCGTGGCCGTCGCCGGTGAGCTCGTAGGTGCGTTTGGAGCGGCCGGATGCGTCGTCGTCCCATTGCGAGCTGACGATGCCTTCCTCTTCGAGTTTGCGCAGGCCGCGATAGAGGTTGCCGTGGTCGACCCGCTTGATGCCGAGGCTTTCGGTGATTTGGTCGGCGAGGTCGTAGCCGTGAGTCATTCCGTCGCGTAGCGCGATCAGCAACGCCGGCTCAATGAGGGGAGTGAGCGGGGGTTTGATCAGCCAGGACCCGTCGTCCGATCGGCTGCGGACCCGCGGCCCGCGTCTTCGTCTGCTGTGGGGGCCTTTGTGCATGTTGAAAACATATATGTAAAATACATAGATGTCAAGTACATTGTTGACGTCGTCGAGAGCCGCCTCCTCCCCCAGCGAGGCCTTGCCGAGCGTTGGGGGAGGTGGACCGCCGCGCAGCGGCGGGACGGAGGGGGTGCGAAGAGCGCGATGCAAGGCGCGCCCGAAACGCAGGACTACCTCAGCTCCCCCCTCCCCGGCCTGCGGCCGGTACTCCCCCCAACACTCGCTTCGCTGGCGAGGGGGAGAGACATGGACGCGACTACCTTTTCCTCATGATCCGGTACGGCATCTCACGGCTCACGCCCGAGGGAATGGAGGACGCCGAGTTCCTCGATTCGCTGCTCGAGCTGGGTCACGACGCAGTCGAGTTGCCGTTTGTCAACGGTTTCCCGTGGAAAGAGAAACGGTGCGCCAAGTTTGGTGAGCTCGCTGCGGAGCGGGGGATGGCGGTTTCGGTGCACGCCCCGTACTTCGCGGTGCTCACGCAAGACGATCCGGAGAGCCGGCCCAAGACGCTTTCTGCACTCGAGCACACGATGAAGCTCGGCAAACAGCTTGGGGCCCACACCGTCGTCGCTCACACGGGATACGGTCGCGAACGCGACCCGGACGAGTTGCACGAGCTCGTCGACGATGGATTGAGGACGATCGAGCCCAAGGTGCGCCACCTCGGAGTGGCGCTCGGCCTAGAAACGGCGGGTACTCAGCGGGCCTTCGGGTCGCTCGGCGACATTGCGCTGATTGCCAACAACTTCTCCTTCGTTCGCCCTGTGATCGATTGGGCCCACGTCCATGCCATCAGCGGCGGCGCCCTCACCAGTCCTGAGGCGTATGCGTCTGTGATTGCGTTCCTCAGGGACCAGTTTCCCGGCTGGGCAATCGATCCGCTGCACACGCAGTTCACCGACAACGAGTTTGGCGCCGCGGGAGAGATTCGCCATGTGCCTTACGGAGCGGGCTCGCTGCGGGTCGGCCCGCTGGTCGAAGCGGCTGCTGCGGCTGGGCTCAAGATGATCGTGATCTCGGAGGCCAAGGAGGACGAGAGCCACGCCGCCATTCTCGGCGAGCTGCGAGCAACGGAGGAAACGGCGCGGCCCACGTCACGTGGAGAGGGCCGGCCGGTTCACTCGGGACTGATCGACCCGCCCGATGTCCTGACCGTCGAGAAGGATGGCGAGCATTTCTTCACAACGGGCTTTGATCGCCAAGTGAAGCTCTCGAACATCGACAAGGTGTTCTGGCCGGACGATGGCTACACCAAGGGCGACCTCATCCAGTACTACGCATCTATTGCGCCGGTGCTGCTTCCGCATCTGAAGGGCCGAGCGTTGTCCTTGTCGCGATACCCGGACGGCATTACGGGCAACACGTTCTACGAGAAGCAGTGTCCCAGCCATGCGCCGAAGTGGATCGTGCGGGCTCCGATCGGGTCGTCGTCACGGGGCGAGGTGATCGAATTCTGCACTGCGCCGGACGTCGAGTCGCTGGTGTGGATTGCCAACATGGCCGCGATCGAGATGCATCCGTGGCTGTCGCGTGTGCACCACGCCGATGCGCCGGACTACGCCCTGTTCGACCTCGACCCCCAGGAAGGCAGCTCGTGGGATCAGGTGGTCTATGTGGCGGGGTTGGTGAACGTGCTGCTGGAGAGGCTCGGCCTCGCCGGCTATCCGAAGACGACGGGCTCGCGGGGCATGCATATCCTCGTCCCACTCGAGCCGATATACGACTACGCCCGAGTTCGCCGCTTCGTGGAGACGGTCGGCCGGATGATCGCTTCGGCGGATTCGGACGCGGCGACCGTCGAGTGGGACATGCGCCGCCGCGGACCGAAGGTGTTCATCGACTTCAACCAGAATGTCGGTGGCAAGACGACCGCCGCCGTGTATTCGGTGCGGCCCAGGCCGGGGGCAACCGTGTCTACTCCGCTGCTGTGGGACGAGGTCGACTCGATCGATCCGGCAGACTTCACAATCGCAACGATATGGGATCGGCTCCGCAAACACGGAGACCTATTCGCCCCCGTGCTGAAGGGGAAACAGACCCTGGAAGCTGCCGAAACGGCGCTGGGGTTGGAGTGATCCGTTGGTTCAGCCTGTGTCTCCCCCTTCGACAGCTAGGCCGATTTGGGGGAGGGGGAGCCCCGAGGTAGCCCTGTCGTTCGCGGGCGGCGTGCATTGCGGTTCGTCCGATCGCTGCGCGATCGTCCTCCTCCCCCAACGCTCGCCAAGGGCTCGCTGGAGGAGGAGGCAGGAGATCCCGAGAATCGTTGGTACACAAAGCTAACAGCGTTATTGGGGTAGCCAGATGTGGTGGACCTTGGTAGATTGCTCCTATCCGACGTTCCGTCGGTACGCAGAGCTCGTCGTGAGCGACATGTTTCCTGGGGGGTTGGGAACGCTCGGGGCGAGACTGCGGTGGGGTTGAAGGCCTGTCGGCTTCGCGACAAGCGCGCTACCCGCATTTCGCCGGATCTTGGGGGAGATCCGGTGTGTCCACAAACAGTTCAGCCTGTTTCGGCTCCGACGGCTACCGGCATTCCGGCCGTAGCCCAATCGCTCCAGGAACCCGGATACAGCATTGCTGGGGGAAGGCCGGCCAGCTCCATCGCCAAGATGTTGTGGCAGGCCGTAACTCCCGACCCGCAGTAGGACACGACTGCAGAGTCCGCAGCCACCCCAAGCGCCTCGAAACGCAGCGCAAGCTCGCTCGGAGACTTGAAACGCATGTGGGCATCGAGGTTGTCGGTCAGCGGTGCACTGATGGCGCCTGGGATGTGTCCGGCGATCGGATCAACTGGTTCCACTGCGCCGCGATACCTTTCCGCAGCCCTCGCATCGATGGCGACAACGGATCGAAGGCGAGTCGCAAGGCTGCTCCGATCAGTCCTCGGCATGTTGCCGGCGGCGCCGCTGTAGTTGGTAGGAGGCAGATTGACGTCGGCAGCATCCATGAGCTCTTGCGGCCAGCCAGCCAGGCCACCGTCGAGCACGGCCACCCTCTCGTGGCCCAAATCGCGCAACATCCACCAGAGGCGGGCGGCGACGGCGCCTCCTCTGTCGTCGTAAGCGACCAGGGCTGAGTCTGGCGAGATTCCCTTCTCCCCAAGAGTGGCCGAGAAGTCGGCAGCCGAAGGCAGCGGATGCCGGCCGGGACCGGCCGGCGAGCTGAGATCCGCGTCTAGGTCCATGTAGATGGCGCCGCGGATGTGGGAACGGTCGTACTCCGCGGGTCCGCGCTCAGGCTCTCCTAGATACCAGCGGCAATCCACGGGCACAAGCCCTTCGTGGTCGAGGTGCCCTGCGAGCCAACCGCCGGAGACGATGGGGCCGAAAGCCATCTAGAGCTGTTGTGAAACGTCGGAAGCAAGCGCCACGGCGGTGTCGGCAGTTCGAGTGCGGGGCACGAGTCCACGCGGGGCGGCTGCGGCCTCCCACGGTCGGGCGATGACATGCCATGCGAGTACGGCCGCCACGGTGGGTAACGACAGCGGAGCGTCGATGGTGACCGTGTTGTACGACACGAGAGAGCCTCTGATTTCGGCGACCGTTGAGCCGCCGACGTCGATATTCCATCGTCGCGGGACGGGGTGGCTCACCAGCTCGTAGTTGAAGCCTGGGCCCGTAACGTCCCAGCGCCTGCCCCACCACGAGCGCCGGGTTACGCGCCCCACTTCAGTCCCCTGAGAATCGACCGCTTTGACGACGGCGAAGCCATCCGGCTCGAGCGTCCACTCTGTGCCGTCGACGAGTTGCACCGCGCTGACGTGGAGGCGAGGGAATCGGCGCAGCCTGGCGACCTGGGTGCCCATGTTCTCGATGCGCCAGTCATTCGAGAACCAGTTGCTGAGAAGGTGAGCTTCGCCCCGGATGAGGCTTTGCGGCTTTGCCATGAGCGCAGAATACGTCGTCGCGGCTGGCTACTCCACTGCAATCTGCTGGCGGGGCTGTGGTTCGGCCGATTCGCCGGGTTCGCCGAGCAGGCCCTGGAAGGCTGCGGCGAGCAGCTGCATCGTGTCGTAGACGGACTCTCGAGACCGGTCAGGGTCGAGGTCGGACATCAGCTCGACGCCGACAAAAAGCGCAGAAACGGTGAATGCTATGTCGTCCATGTCGAACATGCCGCCGAAGGGAGATTCGGCCACCAGCCGTTCGAGGGTCTCCTTCACGAAATCGATCCACGGTTCGAATGTCGTCATGAGGTGCTGCGCGCGCACTTCGTCGGTGGCTGCTCCGGCCATCAGCTGGGTCAGCAGCGTCATGTTCCCCGACTCACGATCCTCGCGATGGAGATCGCCGGCAACTGCGGCTAGATCTGCAAGGGAGTGCACCTTCTCGAGGCGAGATCGGTACAGCTCGATACGGGCGTTCGATGTGTACTCCATCGTGGCGTGGAGCAGGTCTTCGATGCTGCCGAAGTGGTAGAAGATCAACGCCTGATTGAAGTCACCGTGACGGGCAATGGCTCGGGCACTCGTTCCCGTGATGCCCTCCTCTTTGATTGTCGCCACGGTGGCTTCGATGATGCGCGTCTTGGTGTCTGTGCTCACGATCTTGGGCTCATGTCCTCTGTACGGGCCTCGCAGCGCAGTCGGCGCAATACGGCTCGCCCAGTATGGCCCCAATCGCCTTGCGATGGGTGGAGACTCGCTTGAACACGGCGTCCGCCAGCCGGTTCATACCGGGACGGCTGAGCCTGATTGCCCACGGACGCCACTTGCGCAAGGCCCACATCGCCATGATGTAGGCATCAGGGGAGCCCCACCACACTCGACCGTCGTCCCCGACCACGACGAGGTCTTCGCCGAGAACTCCGACGTCGCCAAAGCGCGCCCTGGCCGCCGGGCTACCGGCGGCCAGAACGTCGATTGGGATGTGGGCTTTCTCAGTTTCGAGCCAGTGCGCCGACTTCCTGCAGAGAGCACATGTCTCGTCGTAGAGAACCGTGATCCCGGTGAGGGTCATCTAGCTCTCCTGAACGCCTGCGGTGACGGTGCGATGCCGCACCGGAGGTTCCGCAATATCGATCTCGCGACGCTGGCGGATCTTCCAGAACACGTACATATTGACGAAGTGGATCACGCCGAGGCTTGCCAGCAAGATGCCGAGTTTGCGAATCAGCAGCTCGCTGGCCTCGATGTTGGTGGTGGGCCTGTCGCCGCCGGGGAGCAGCAGCAGCGCGTATCCCAGGTTCAGCATGTAGAAGCCGATGACCAGCAGTCGATTCACGGCTTCAGCCATTCCTGCCCTGGCCTCGAACACGTCGGCAAGGAACACCGTTCCGTTGGCGAAGAGAGTGCGTGCCAGCCACACGACGAGCCCGATTGCCACCGTGCCGTAGATCGCATAGATCAGGATCAACGTGTTATCCATTAGCCACCTCCATAGGTGTCGAGATCGAATTTGAATTCGATCGAGTTGGTTGGTTTCTTGGGAGCTCGGGCGGGGGAGCGTTGCGCCAATCCCCCCTTGCTCCGCCTCCCGTGCCCCCTTCAGGATCTTCTGAGCCGGGAGACGGAGCACTTGGAAGCTGGGGCGGCGGGATCTGGGACAGGTCCATGGGAGGAGTCACGGCCAGTTGCGGAATCACCGCCGCCCCGATTACTGCGAGCAGGGCCCCCGGAATGATCGAGCGTTCCAGTGCCGAGTCGGCAAAGTAGAGCAGCGCCGTGGCGAAGCCGATCACCGTTGCCCCCCAGAGAACCGCGGCGCGCCGCAGCTGGTCGTTGAGTGATCCGGCCGGCGACCTGTCGTGGATGGCATTCATGATCCGCGCCACGACAACTCCGGCTCCGGCTCCACCGATGGCAAAACGGAGCAGGTTGTCTCTGAGTAAGCGCAAGTAGCTCTGATCGATTGCGAATGCGTTCAGGTAGACGAAGAGGTAGGCAACTCCAAAGACGGTGCCAACAAGGCCGGCGTACCCTGCCCAGCTTGCGAGGTTCTGCCGATCGAAACGGCGAGCTCGGGCGTCGAACTTGGCCGGTCGATGGTTCGGGCGACGCATCAACGCTGCGTCCAGGAGTGTGAGCACGGTCGCGGGGATTAGGAGGAAGAAGCCGATCCACACCGAGTAGATCAAAGCCACCAATGAGGCACCAATTGGGTTGAGGTCGTCCACGCCGGCTACGTATGCGGCCAACGCCGCGCCGCCGATGCCGATCGCGGCCCAGGCGACGAGCATCCGCCAAGCGGCAAATGGCCAGAGATGGGGCGAGATTCCGAAGTAGGCCCGCCTGACGCTTCGTTTGTACATCTCTCGACCTCCGCTGCGCCGACTCTTGTTTTGAGCAAGTGCTTTGAGCATTCGGTTTGAGCATATGCTCAAGAACGTGATCTTGTCAATACCCCAAATCTGATAGGCAGCGAATGTGTTGATGCGATTAGGGTCTCAAGCCATGGAGCTTCATGTCATCGATGGCACATATGAGCTGTTCCGGTCCTTCTACGGCGCTCCCAAGCGCCGCTCACCCAGCGGCAGGGAGGTCGGCGGCACGTACGGAATCACCGCGGCGACCCTCGGAATGCTGGCCGAATCGGGGGCCACTCACGTCGCTGCAGCCTTCGACAGCGTGATCGAGTCGTGGCGCAACGATCGATACGCCGGCTACAAGACCGGCGTCGGCATCGATCCCGAGCTGTGGGACCAGTTTCCCCTCGCCGAGCGGGCCATGGAGGCAATCGGCGTGACCGTATGGGCCATGTACGAGTTTGAGACGGACGACGCGCTGGCAACGGCCGCCGCCAAGTACGTCGACGATGTGGACCGTGTCGTGGTGCACACGCCGGACAAGGACATGGCACAGCTCTACGGTCATCCCAAGGTGCTCGGTTACCGCCGTCGGGAGCGGGAGTTCTTCGACGAAGCCGACGTGATCGAGAAGTTTGGCGTGACTCCGGCATCGATCCCCGACTACCTGGCTCTTGTCGGCGACAGCGCAGACGGCTACCCCGGCCTGGCCGGCTGGGGCGCCAAGTCATCTTCGACAGTGCTAGCCAAGTTCGGCCACATCGAGGACATCCCGCTGGACTACGAGCAGTGGGGGATGACGGTGCGGGGCGGGGCCAAGCTGGCGGCGACTCTTGCCGACCATATGGAAGACGCTCTGTTGTTCAAGGAGCTGGCCACGCTACGACGCGATGTGCCGCTCACAGAGACGATCGAGGACCTCTACTGGCGCGGTGTGCCGCGCACCAAGTTCGAAGCATTCTGCGACGAGTTCGGGTTCACGCAGCTTCTCAGTCGCCCCCACAAGTGGGAAGGCGAGGACTAGCCGCCGCCCCCGAATCCAGGGAAAGCGAGATTGCGCTGGCAGTCTTCGATCGCCGCTTCGAACTCCGGGTCGGAGAACTGCGCAAACACCGAGATCGGGTAGGGAGGAGCGCCGGAGCCGAGATCCGTCGGATCTGGGAAGTCGCCGAAGCCGGCGTCTCGCATGCACTGCGAGAACACGAAGAGCTGATCCATGATTTGGGCTTGGAGCTGCGGGTCGATGTCGACGCTGAATGCTTGCGATGCAGCGAGGATCGGCTGGCACTTCTCAAAGGCCCCGTTGAACTCGTCCGACTGCACATCGATCGTGTCGAGCAGTGCCGGATCCAGGATCGGCGCACCTTCGGCATCGACGGCAATATCGGGGAGGGGAATGCCTTCGTCGCGCATGCACTGGCTGAACTCGAGCAAAGCCTCGTCACCCGCAACCGGAGGCGCCGTCGTGGTCGTTTGCTCCGGTGTGTCGGTCTGCAGGCTGGCCACGCCGTTGTCGGCTTCCTCGCTGCCGCCACATGCCGCGACCACGAGCGCCAGCGCAACGAGAACTGTGGCCCTTTTCATCGTGCAAAAAGGTAGCGCTGTCCAGGCGTTACGAGAGATCGCGTATGGCGTAGCGCACTGCGTGTACCCCACACATGCCGTGAACGCCTGCACCGGGCGGAGTTGAGGCCGAACAGAGGAAGGTTCGCTCGCCGATCCGATACGGATTGAGGCTCAGCCGGGGACGAGCCAACAGCCGCCACAGGCTGGTCACGCCTCCGGCGATGTCGCCCCCCACATAGTTGGAGTTGTACCGCTCCAACCCATGTGCGGTGTGCACGTGGCGCTCCACGATCGTGTCGCCAAATCCGGGGGCGAACCGCTCGATCTGTGCTTCGAGGACTTCCGTGGCATCGCCGGTGTAACCGGCCGGAGTGTGGCAGTAGCCCCATCCGATGTGCCTTCCTTGCGGAGCGCGGGTCGTGTCGAACAAGCTTGGCTGGGTGACGATGCCGAACGGATTCGAAGGTGGCCGGCCGGCAAGCGCATCTGCTTCGCTTTTCACGATCTCGTCGAAGTTGCCGCCGATGTGGACGGTCGCAGTGCGCGGCGACAGCTCGTCTGCCCAGGGAATCGGGTCGCTCAGGATCCAATCGACTTTGTGCGAGCCGGGTCCGTGAGGCCACTTGGTCAGTGACTCCGGCCGACGGATCCGGTCACCGCCGATCGCTGCTGCTTCGGAAGGGGAAGTGTCGAAGAAGACGGCGACGCCGCGATCGATGTCGCGCAGGTGGGTGATCCTGTGGCCGGTGATGACACGGCCTCCAAGATGCTGCAGCTCTGCAACGAGCGCATCGATGATCGACTGTGATCCCTCCTTGGCAATGGGCCATCCCACAGCGTGGCCGGCCGCGCCCAGGAGCAGACCGACGCCGCCGGTAGCCGCCGCATCAAGGCGCGTGATCGAGTGGGCGCCGAGCCCGGCAAGCAGCGCCTTGCCGCCAGCGGTATCAAACCGTTTGGCCAGGGATGCGATTGAGCGTACGGCGACGAGGCCGAAGCGCGCCATGGTGACGGGTCGCCGCCAGCCCTCGAGGAGCGGTTGAAGCGAGCCGGAAAGGATCG
>JAHEJX010000089.1 GCA_024638645.1 Actinomycetes bacterium | reverse complement strand
GCACGAATCACGACGTCCGCCGTGGGCAACGAGCTGAAGCGGTACGTCATTTCGAGTTCGCTGCGCTCGACCTCGATCACACCGCGCCCGGGTCGGTAGACCTCCACCCATTGCAGCCAGTCCCCGGTTTCCGATCCGTGACAACCGGCGTTCATACGGATGGCGCCGCCGACCGATCCCGGAACTGCCACCAGGAATTCGAGACCGCCGCGACCGAGTTTTGCTGCGCTCCTGGCGAGTTTGGGTAGCGGCATGGCAGCACCAGCGGTCACCGAACCATCATCGTTGGGTTCCATGGTGGCAAGGTCGCCGGCGAGCTTGACGACGAGGCCTTCGAAACCAGCGTCGCTTATGACGAGGTTCGAGCCACGCCCCACAATCAGGTAAGGGACGCCTTCCGCGACCGCAGCCTCGATCACCTCGGCAAGCTCGGTCGTTGACTCCACCGATGCGAACCAGGCCGCCGGGCCGCCGAACTTGTACGTGGTCAAAGCCGCCAGGGGGACGTCGGCCTCGACTTGCCCGCTCTCCAGCAAAGATCGGAGGGATTTCACTTGCGCCCCTCGAGCGCGAGCGCCAGCGGCTCGGCAAGACTGTTGACGTCACCGGCGCCCAGCAACAGCACTAAGTCACCCGGCTCGACGCCCGACGCAAGCAGGTTGCCAGCCGTGCCGAGGTCAGCGGCGAACTCCACATCGCCGCCGGCGGCATGGACAGACTCGGCCACCAGTCTCCCGCTGACACCCGGCAAAGGAGGCTCACCTGCCGAGTAGACATCGGTGACGATGACCTTGTCGGCAACGGCAAGCGGTTCGCCGAATGCGGGACCGTGCTCGGCGGTCCTGCTGTAGCGGTGGGGTTGGAAGACCGCCCAAACGCGTCCCCACCCGCCCTGGCGACCGGCGGCGATCGTTGCTGCGATCTCTGTTGGATGATGCGCATAGTCGTCGACAACGGTTACTTCCGCGACTCGGCTTCGCACCTCGAAGCGGCGGCGGACCCCCGCAAACTCTGACAGTCCGGCCACGACCCCATGCGGGTCATAACCCAGCTCCGTGAGCAGTGCCACCACTCCCGCTGCGTTGCGGGCAACGTGATCGCCGGGTTTGGGTACCGACACATGACCCCGATACCCCGGCCCGGCAAGCTCGAGAGAGACGGTTCCTTGAACGCTCGAGATGTTCGTGATGTGCCACGTCGCGTCCGGATCAGTCCCGTAGGAGATCACCTCGACGCGAGCAGCCAGCCGACGCACGCCCGGATCGTCGATGCAAGCCACCACCGGGCCGCCGACGCGCCTGGCGACGAGGGCAAATGCCTCTTCGAGCGCAGAAACCGTTCCGTAGAAGTCGAGATGATCTGCTTCGATGTTCGTGACCATCAGGGAGTCGAGATTCAGCTTGCGGAACGTGCCGAACGCCTCATCTGCCTCGAGAACGAAAGCGTCGGCACTGCCCAGATGAGCACCCGTATTGAAAGCCACCATCTGCCCGCCAACCAGAAAGCTGGGGTCGAGCCCAAGCCCACGCAACGCGGTCACAGCGAGGGCGGTCGATGTCGTCTTGCCGTGGGTGCCGGTAAAACCGATCGCCGGCTTCTGCCGCGTCAACGCGTCGAGGAGCTCGGGTCGCTCCCACCACAATGCCCCCGCAGCTTGGGCAGCGACGACCTCCGCATCAGTCGGTGGCACAGCTGATGAGGTCACGATCAGATCTACCCCCTGCATCTTCTCTGGAAGATGCCCCACCCACGTTGCGACGCCGAGGTCGGTGAGCGCCTCGAGTCGCTGGCTGGGTTTGAGGTCAGATCCGGACACCCGATGTCCCAGCGACGCCAGGAGCTTGGCAAGTCCGCTCATGCCGGCGCCGCCTGCTCCGACGATGTGGATTCGATCTATTCCGTCGAGGCTGCGTGGGTCCGTCATGCTTCGCCTGCTGCTTCGATCAGGGAGCGCGCGATCACATGTGCCGCGTCCGGCCTGCCCATCGACGCCGCAGCCTTTGCCATGTTGTTGCGGCGCTCCGAGTCGGCGATTAGCTGCTGGAGCAAGACCGGTACCTGATCGATCTGATCCTCGGGGACGAGCTCAGCTCCACCCGCCTGCGCCAGATGGGCGGCGTTGGCTGCTTGATGCCCGGCGGCGCCCGCCGCGTATGGAACCATCACCGCGGGAGTTCCCGTTGCTGCCAGCTCGCTGACGGTGAGCGCGCCGGCCCGTGACAGCACAACATCGCTCGCCGCGTAGAAGCGTTCCATGTTGTCTTCGAAAGCAAAGACCTTCCACTCCTGTGCTGAGCTCGATGCGATTTCCGAGACAGAGTCGAGGTGAGCGTGGCCGGTCAGATGAATGATCGATATCTCACCTGCGTCGTGGGCGTCCGCCACCCGGCCGGTTACCTCGTTGAGGACCTTCGCACCGAGCGAACCTCCCAGAACCCCCAGGATGGGCCGACTCCCGTCCAACCCATAGTGCTCGAGCGCTGCAGGGCGCAGCCGGTCGCGGTTGTAGGCCGCAAGCGCAGGGCGCAGCGGATTGCCTACGAGTTCAGCTCTACGCAACACCCCTGCGGCCTCGGGAAAGGCAATGAACGACGTGACTGCTCGGCGACTCACCAACCGATTAGCCACTCCGGGAACGGCATTCTGTTCGTGAACGAAGTACTTGGCACCGATGCGCCGTGCAGCCCATGCTGTCGGCACGGAGATGTACCCACCAAAGCCGATGGCAACGCGGATCCGGCGCTGGGTGAACTCGGACTCGATCTTCTTGCTGGCTCGCCACACCATGCTCGGCAATGACAGGTTGTCCAGCGACATACTCCGCCGCAGGCCGCGGATCTCGACCTCTAAGTAGTCAAAGCCGGCCGCTGGTACTGCAGTCGCCGCAAGCCGGCTGCCTCCCACGAAGAGAATACGGCTGCGATCGACGCCGGCTTGGCGCAGCGCATCACCGACTGCGATCGCCGGGTAGATGTGGCCACCCGTACCTGCGGCAGCGAGTGCATACGTCACGTCGCCGACTTACCTCCCCGGGCGGTCGCCCGTGCAATGTTCACGAGAATGCCTGCCGCGGCCATGTTGGCAAGCATGGCGCTGCCGCCGGACGACACGAATGGAAGCGGCACGCCGGTGATCGGGAGGACGACGGCGACGCCTCCGATGTTGATCAGCGCTTGGAAAGAGAGCCAGGAGACGAGTCCGATCGCAAGCAATCGCCCGAACATGTCGGGCGCGCGGCGCGCCACGCTGATGCCCACGACGGCAAGCACAACGAACAAGGCGACGATGGTCAACGACCCAGCCAAACCGGTCTCCTCGCCGATGATCGAAAAGATGAAATCGGTGTGGGCATTGGGCAGGAAGCTCCACCGAGCGCGGCTGGCGCCGAGGCCGACCCCAAACCAGCCACCGGTGCCCAAAGCCACCAAACTCTGTAGTGGCTGGAGCCCGTATCCCAACGGGTCGGCTGCTGGGTCGAGGAATGCCAGTATGCGAGCCTTCTGATAGGGCTGAGTGAGCGCAGAAGCCAGAGCGCCGGCAGTCCCGAGCGTTGTGAGGCCAACGACGTATCGGAGCGGAGTGGTAGAAGCCACCAGCATTGCGATTGCGGTAGCCGAAATCAGGATCGTGGTGCCGAGATCCGGCTGCAACATCAGGAGAACCGCGGTGAGCCCGAGTGATCCGGCAATCGGCCAGAAGAAGTGAGCGAAGCTGTCGAGATAGTCTTGCTTGCGAGATAGCGCGGCCGCAAGGAACACTACGACGGCGAACTTGGCAAACTCGCTTGCCTGAATGGTCACAGGGCCGACTTCGATCCACCGGCGCGATCCCCCGCGCACCGATCCGATTGTGAGCGTCGCGACCAGCCCAACGACGGACAGGCCGAAAAGCAGACCCGAGTACTTCTTGTATAGGTGGTACGGGATCCGAATCGCAAGGATCAAGACCCCGACGCCGAGCACCGCCCAGATGATCTGCCGCTTGAAGTAGAAGAACTGGTCACCCCGCTCGATACGGGCAATGACGCTTGAAGCCGACAAGATCGCGCCGAGTCCAACTACTAACAAAGTGATGACCGGCAGCAGCACTAGCACCGAGTTGCGATCGGCGGCACGAGCCGCCTCGCGCGCCCTCCGAATCGACCGCGCTCTCGCAATAGGGGTAACGCTGGTTGCCATTAGGTGGCCTTCCTTCCGGTGACCAGTTCGGTGAAGATCCGGCCTCTCTCCTCATAGTTCTCGAACATGTCGAAGCTGGCGCAGCCCGGTGCCAGGAGCACCGTGTCTCCACTTGCGGATTGTGTGTCGGCAAGCGTTATGGCATCCGCCAGGGTGGTCGCCCGCAAAAAACGCTCCCGAGGGGTGGCCCTTTCCAGCTCGTCGGCCGCCTCTCCGATCGCAATGACCGTCTTGATGGACGGTGCCGCCACAACCGGCGCCAGGTCGAGACCCTTGTTGCGACCGCCTGCAATGAGCACGACCGACTGAAAGGCGTTGACCGCCGCGAGCGCAGCGTGCGGATTGGTCGCTTTGGAGTCGTTGACCCAAGTAACACCGTCCCACACGCCGACGACGGTCCGCCGATGGGTGACCGTCGCGAACTTGGCGAGCACCTCTTCTATGGCCGCGCGACCGGCTCCCATATGGAGGGCCAGGGTCGCAGCAGCGGTCAGATCCATCGTGTACGCCGCGTCGAGGTCCGGTCGAGCCAGTTCGAGCTCGCCAACGTGCAAGATCGTCGCTTCGGGGCCGTTGCCACCCCGGGGCCGATGTCGGCCGCTTACGGGTACCTGGCGCCCTGGCAATTCGACCACAGCAGCGCGAGCGCCCTCGTCATCGACGTCGTAGACGATGATGTCTTCGGACGTTTGGTTCTCACCGATACGCCGTTTGGCAGCGGCATAGCCGGCAGGCGTCCGGTGCCAATCGAGGTGGTCGGGCGCGATATTGAGGATGGCCGCCGCCTTGGGATGGAATGTGTCGATGTATTGGAGCTGAAACGAGGATGCCTCAACCACGACTGCGTCGTAGTCGGAACCGGCGACCTCGCTCAGAGCCAAGCCGATGTTGCCGGCTGCGATCGCCTTGATTCCGTCGGCCACCAGTATTTGAGCCGTCGCGGTCGTGACGGTTGTCTTGCCGTTCGTACCCGTGACCGCCAAGCACGGGGCATCGAGATGGCGGAATCCGAATTCCATCTCGCTCACAAAATCGATCCCGCAACCCGAGCTGTCAACCACCGGAGCGGCAGACTCGGGTATTCCGGGGCTCGTGACGATCAGATCTTTGTCTGCAAGCAGGTTGCGATCCCACTCGCCTGCCACGGTGGTGGCATCGAGGCCGACCAGTGCGCTTGGGTTGCGGTCGTACACGGTGACGTCATGGCCGAGCCGATTGGCCAGCCCGACGGCGGCCCGACCGGAGACGGCAGCACCGAGAATCAGGGTCCGGGTCATAGGCCCCCCTCGGTCACAACCAGGAAGTCTGCATAGAAGAGACCTACTCCGACAGCGACCATGGCGCCGGCCAGTATCCAGAACCGGATGATCACCGTCGTTTCCGGCCATCCCTTCAACTCGAAGTGGTGGTGAATCGGGGCCATGCGGAAGATCCGCTTCCCAAACACCCGGAACGAGAAGACCTGGAGGATCACTGATACGGTCACCATCACATATAGACCGCCGAGCAGGATGAGGAGCAGGTGGGTGTTGGTCAGCAGCGCTAGTGCGGCGAGACCCCCGCCTAGAGCTTGGGAACCGGTGTCGCCCATGATGATCTTGGCAGGGGCCGCGTTCCACCACAGGAATCCGAGAACAGCCCCGACTACGGCTGCCGCAAACATTCCGAGGTCGAGCGCACCGTTCACCATGTAGGTCTCCGGGTTGCGGAATTGCCAGAAGGCGACAAGGACGTATGCCCCGAAGACGAGAGACCCTGAGCCGGCGACGAGGCCGTCGAGTCCGTCGGTCAGGTTCACCGCGTTGGCCGCCGCTGTGAGCATGAGCAACACCAGCAGTCCATAGAGCCAGGGGCCGAGATCGATGCCCGTTGTTCTGGTGATAGACAGTTCCGTGCTCACGTCGGCCGAAACTGCGCCCCACGCAAACAACCCGGCGACTGCGAGTTGGCCAAGGAACTTCCACCGCTTTGATAGGCCCTTGTTCTGTTTGCGCGCATACTTGACGAAATCATCGAAGAAGCCGATCGCGCCCATTCCGAGAAAGCCGAAGATTGCGAGCCAGCCTTCGGCGGTGAATGGCTGAGTGAAGAACCCGAGACCTTCCCCGAAGCTGAAAGTCCGGAAGTGAGCCGCGATGTATCCGGCGACCACTCCGATCAGCATCACGACGCCGCCCATGGTTGGAGTTCCCCGTTTGTGGGCGTGCCCCTCCAACTCCTCTTGAATGAACTGACCGATGTCCTTCTCGCGCAGGATGCGAATGGCCACAGGAGTACCGAGAATCGTGATGACGAGCGATGTGGCGGCAGCAATTAGCAGCGAAATCATGCGACGGTCCCAGCGCTCGATCCTGCGGACTCGATCAATTGCTCGGCCAAACCCTCGAGGCCAACGGATCGCGACGCCTTGACCAGGACAGTGTCGCCTCGTCTGATCACGGATTCCAGGACCCTCATTGCCTCATCGGGAGTCTCCACTCTGCGCGCGATCGAGCCGGCGCCGACTGCCAAGCCTGGATCGGCGCCGACTATGACGACTGCCGCAAACCCAAGTGTCGCGGCAAGGCGGCCGATTCGGATGTGCTCGGCCTCCTCGATGTCGCCCAACTCTGCCATCCTGCCCAACACGGCGACGGGACGACCGCCGAGCTGCACAACGGTCTGCAGCGCGGCTTCGACCGAAGTCGGGTTGGCGTTATAGGCGTCGTTGATGACCGTGAAGACGCCGTCGTGAATCTCCATTCGCCATTTGGAGCCGGTCGCCGCAGCAAGTCCGACCGCAACGGCGTCGAGGTCGGTACCGACGGCGAGTGCAGCTGCCGTCGCGGCCGCAGCGTTGGACGGCTGATGAATCCCAGCCAGGCTGAGCTGGATAGGGCGTTCTCCCTGCGCTGTCACCAGAGTGAACCCAGCCCGGCCTCGGTCGTCGAAGCTCACGTCGCGAGCAATGACATCGGCGTCCGCCTCTACTGCAAAGGTGAGCGTATTGCCTAGGTGCTCCCTGGCGAGGCGGGGGTCATCGGCCGGCAGTACAGCTGTGCCGCCGGCAGTCAGGCCCTCCACGATCTCCCACTTGGCATCGGCGAGCGTGGCTTCATCGCCAAACGTCTCGAGGTGCACGACGCCGAGGTTGGTGATCACTGCAACGTCGGGGCGCACCGCCGGCATCAACCATGCCAGATGGCCCTTGCCCCGCGACCCCATCTCCACGACCAAAGCCGCAGCGGTCTGGGGAGTCTGCAAGACGGTGAGGGGCACGCCGATCTCGTTGTTGAATGATGCCGGCGAAACCCACGAGCCCGGTATAGCCGACGCCAGCATGTCTTTGGTGGTTGTCTTTCCGGTGCTCCCGGTGACGGCGATCACGGGCATCGTCAGCTCGTTGCGGCGCAGCTTGGCCAGGGCCAGTAGTGCCGCACCCGTGTCTGCAACTTCGATTCGAGGGACCACGTCACACCTGCCGACCTTGGCTACGACCGCAACCGCTCCGGACTCGACGGCTGCTCGGGCATGGTCGTGACCGTCGTGGAACTCACCTTCGATGGCCACGAAGAGATCGCCTTCGGTCACTGAACGTGAATCCGTGGAGACTCCGTCGATCCGACCGTCTGCGCCGACCAACGTGCCCAGCTCTTGGGCGAGGTCGCGGAGGTTCCAATTCATGCTGCACCTCCCAAGGACGCCATCTCCTCGGCCGCAACAGCTCGATCGTCGAAGTCGATGGTGCGGTCTGCGAATTCTTGATACGTCTCGTGACCTTTGCCCAAGATCAGCACCATGTCCTCAGGCTCGGCTATTGCCAGCGCCGCTCTGATCGCAGAACGCCTGTCGACTTGGGCCAGCACGGACGTGCTGCATCCGCCCGCCCCGGCGAGGACTTGCGCCACCAGGAGCTCAGGGTCTTCGCTGCGCGGGTTGTCGGAGGTGATGATGGCGACATCCGCCGTTGCGGCGGCCGCGCCCATCGGTCCCCGCTTGTCCGGATCGCGGTCACCGGCCGAACCGGCAACCGCAATGACTCGCCCCCTGGCGATCTCTGCGGCTGTCGCTATCGAGGAAGCCACTGCATCCGGGGTGTGGGCATAGTCGACGATGACCGTCAGGCCCAGGTCGTTCGGTACTTGCTCGAACCGGCCCGGGACTGTCGGGAGAGCTGCTATCCCGGCAACGATTGCGTCGTGGGGAAGGCCAAGATGTGCAGCCGTGGCGGCTGCCAACAAAGCATTTGCCGTGTTGAATCGCCCGGCGAGCGGAACTCGCATACGGATGACGGCACCGTCGATAGCGGCGTCGACGACCGAGGCGGCGGCGTCGAGGTGCCCAATCGTCCCGACCACGTCGCAGCCTGAGCTGAACCCGACCGTCGTGGTTCGCAGGGTCGTCTCCGCGGCGAGGCGGGCACCTGCCGGATCGTCGTACCAGACCACGGCGTGGCGAGCCCTGTCTTCGGCAAAGAGCATCGCCTTGGCTGCGAAGTACTCCTCCATGGTGTGGTGGAAATCGAGGTGATCTTGGGAGAGATTGGTGAACACAGCTGCGTCGAAGACGATTGCATCGGCCCGTCCGAAGACGAGCGCGTGAGATGACACCTCGAGGGCGGCGACAGTGACACCTCGGTCCACCATCAGGCGAAGCAGCCTGTGCAGGTCGGTCGCCTCGGGCGTTGTTCGCGCCAAAGGAACTACCTCGCCGGCTACGTGCGCTCCCACTGTGCCGACAATCCCGGGGACTCCGCCGGCAGCCTCCACAATCGCCTCGATCATATGGGTGACCGTGGTCTTGCCGTTGGTACCGGTGACGCCGACTATCTGCATTTGGGTAGCCGGTTCGCCGTGAATTGCAGCTGCGATCTTGGCCATGGCGGCCCGGGTGTCCGGCACGACGAGTTGCGGGCAGTCGAGGTCCATTGTGTGATCGACGATCACGAATTCGGCCCCAGAGGAGCACGCTGCCAAGGCGTGATCGTGCCCGTCCACAGTCGCGCCACGCACAGCAATGAAAGCCGTGCCCGGCTTCGCTTCACGCGAGTCGTGGACGACGTCGACGACTTCGACGTCTTCACCAACGACGGTGGCATTTGGCACTACTTGGCTCAGGCGATGGAGACTGGTCGACCTAGCGGGCATCCGGCGGTACTCCCAACCTGTGGAGAGCAGCTTCGGCAACGGCGGCGAAGACCGGAGCAGCAGAGACACCGCCGAATTTCAGGTCCGAGCCGTCTTCGAGTTCGCCGTGCGGCGCATCGAGCACGACGGCAACGACAATGCGCGGGTCATCTATCGGCGCAATACCGATGAAGCTGGCTATTCGGTCCTCGGCCGAGTAGCCCTCGCCCGGAACGAACTTCTCCGTTGTGCCTGTCTTGCCTCCCACGGTATATGAATCGATCGCAGCCAGTGTTCCAGTTCCCGATTCCACGACTCCTTGCAGCATGAGCCGCATAACCCGAGCCGTGGCTGCGGACACGACGGGACGCTCCGTTGGTCGAAATCGCTCTCGGGTCCCGTCGGCTCGAATCACTTCGCGTACGACGTGCGGCTCCACCCAAACGCCGTCGTTGGCGATTGCCGCGAACACGGAGGCCATCTGCAAAGGCGTTACGTCGACGCGGTATCCAATAGCGGTCGAGGGCCCGCACGTTGTGTCGCACCAGTTGCGGACGTTCTCCAGGTGGCCACTCGCCTCCCCCGGCAGGTCACCTGAGGCGGCGGCGCCCAGCCCAAAGGCAGCGAGGTAGCGGTAATGCTGATCGTTGCCGAGCAGATCCTGGATGAGAATGGTGCCGACGTTGGAAGACTGAGCCACAATCTCGCTGACAGTCATCTGGCGCGGCTTTTTGCGGCCGACGTCGGTGTAATTCTTGTCGCCGATCTCGAGCTTGGCAGGCACTCTGATGCTGGTGCGCGGCGTCACGACATCTTCTTCGAGAGCAGCAGCGACGGTCACCACCTTCAGCGTTGACCCGGGTTCGTAAACGTCCGTGACGGCGCGGTTTCGATAGGCGGAAGGATCCGCCCCGGTGCGATTGTTCGGGTCGAACGTTGGTGCACTCGCCATGGCGAGGACTTCTCCGGTGTCGACGTCGAGCACGACGACGGTGCCGGCCGTCGCATTTGTATCGGCAACAGCCTGGGCCAGTATCTGCTGGGCAGCGAACTCGATTTCTCGATCGATCGTGAGTATGAGATCGGCTCCGGGCTGGGCGGGATCGACGATGAATTCTCCCTGCGGGATCGGATTGCCGTATGGGTCGCGCTCGACGATCTGCTGGCCGGGCACACCAGCGAGTGCTTCGTCGTACTTCCACTCAATGCCCTCGAGGCCTGCCATATCGTCGTCGCGCACGAATCCGACGACCTGAGAAGCCAAGCTCCCTGCTGGATAGACCCGCTTCGGCTCAGCCGAGAAGTAGACCCCCGCGATGTCGCTATCCCGCACGAACCGCCGGATTTGCTCAGCTTCTGCGCTTTCGAGACGGCGGGCGACATAGGCGAATTGTGAGCCAGGTTTGGTGAAGCGCTGCCGCAAGACGTGGCGGGGCTCCCCCACCATCGGCGCCAACAAACGGGCGAGGGCCACCGGATCTTCGAGCTCAGCCGGGTTGACCGTTACGGTGATGGCGTCGATCGAGACCGCAAGTTCGACGCCGTCACGGTCATAGATGGTGCCACGTGGTGCCGTTAGGTCTTCGGTGCGGACGCGCTGTTGTTCACCCCGGGCAGCGTGGTCTTCGGCTTCGAATCCCTGAACCCGAACAAGCCGATAGCCAATACCGGCCCAGGCCACCGCGAAGGCGATCCCAAGCACCAACAGGCGTGAGTCATTTGGTTTGCGGCGGCTAGCCATTACGGATCGAGCCCTTTCGGGTTCGGTGGCCGCCAGCGTTCGGCCTATCGAGCTTCATCGCCCTCCTCCAAGGGTTTGCTCACGGCTGCGCGGTGAGCACCGCCTTCAATTGCGCCCAGCGGAAATCATCGTCGAGCCCCTCGCTCTCGATCCCAGGAACCTCAATTGCAATACGTTCCTCGGGGTACACCAACCCGTTGCCGACGGCGAGTGTGGTAATCCGATTGGGGTCTTGGAGCCGAGCGACTTCAACGCGTAGGTCCCAATGCCTGGCTTCTTCGATGGCGATCTGCGTCTCGAGATCATCGAGCTCGAATCCGGAGCGATCCAGGGATACACGACTGAAGATCAGCCCAAAGAACGCGACAATTACCACAAAGGCGAAGACGAACCATGGACGGAGCCGCACCCGTCTCCTTCGCACAGGAATCAGCTGTTCGAGATCGAACGAGTCGTGCTGATGTGCGGTGGCGGTCATATCGTGACCTTCTCCACGGCCCGCAGCACTGCGCTGCGGGCGCGTGGATTGTTCTCAATCTCAGCTGGACTGGGGCGTTGCCCTCCGCGGGTGAGAAGCCGCAGCTCCGCAACCGTGCCGCATCCGCAGACCGGCATGTCCGGCGGACAGGTGCACTCCGTCGCTCCCGACGCGAAACGGCGCTTGACTATTCGGTCCTCGAGGCTGTGATACGAAATCACGACAGCACGGCCTCCAGGTCGAAGTGCATCGAGTGCGGCATCGAGTCCGCGGCGAAGCGCCGCGAGCTCTCCGTTGACAGCGATGCGGATCGCTTGAAAGGAACGTCTTGCGGGGTGTTTCCGCCTGCGGGCGGGGGCGGGGACGGCATTGGCAATAACGCTCGCCAGCTCCACGGTGTCGCCGATCGGTCTTGCTTTGACAATGGCCTCAGCGATGCGGCCGGCGAACCGTTCCTCTCCGTAGTCGCGCAGGATCGTGGCGATGTCACCAGGCGACCAACGGTTGACGATGTCGTCCGCACTTTGTGTGGCATCGGGTCCCATCCGCATGTCGAGCGGGCCTGGGCTGTGAAACGAGAAGCCGCGGCCAGCAACGTCGAGCTGGTGCGAGGAAACGCCAAGATCAAAGAGTGCGCCAGCAAGATCCCCATTAGGAGCCTCGCGGGCGAGAATCTTCTCCAGGTCGCCGAAATTGGCCGTTACCAGGTGAAGTCGCGGATCGCCGTGCCCTACCGGGACCCGTGACATCGCGTCGAGATCCCGGTCGATGCCGAGGACGCGTAACTCTGGATTCGATTGCAACAAGGCGGAGGCGTGGCCTCCCCCGCCGTACGTTGCGTCGACTAATAGGCCCGCCGTCTCCTGGAAGTACGACAGCACTTCTTCCACCATCACCGGCCGGTGGTAGCTGTCGCCCTGCTTGGTGTTGGTCTGATTCATTGTCAACCCCCCGGAGCGCTGGCGCCATTCTGAAAGCGGGCGGAGTAAGGGGCCTTCCAGATGGCATCCGGGGGGTTGACAATGAGCCAGACCTCGTTCGTGATCGTGTTCCTTCCATGTATGAGGCGAGGACACCCATTAGATGTCGCCACCTTCGCTGAGCACTTCCTCGATACCTGCGTAGAGTTCGTCGGCTTCGGCGACTGCGTCGTCCCAAGCCGACGTCGACCAGATCTCGATGTAATCCGCAACCCCGACGACGGTCACGTCCTTCTCCAACGACGCGAAGCGGCGCAGGTTCTCCGGAATGGCGACGCGGCCTTGCCGGTCGAGCTTCTGATCGCTGGCACCTGCAAAGAATGAGCGGGAGAAGTCGCGAGCTCTGCGATTGGTGCGGGGAAGTTTGGAGACCTTCTCCATCTCTTCCTGCCAACGGTCCATCGTGAACACGTAGATGCAGTGTTCCTGGCCCTTGGTGATGACGCAGCCCTTTTCCAGATCGTCCCGGAATTTGCGCGGCAGAACGACCCGTCCCTTGTCGTCTAGAGCGTGTTGGTACTCCCCAAGAAACACGCGAGTCCGTTCCCGTCTTTAGTCCGTCATCTCCCACGAGGCCCCACTTTGCCCCCTCGCGCGCCACTTGTCAACTACTTCTCCCCCATCGCGCCCATATTTGTCCGCAACGGCAATCCGCGGTCCCACGAAGAAGCGAGTTGGCATCTCCAAACACGCACCTCGGCCGAGGGGCATGTGAAGGCGACTGCACATTGCCGGCTGAGCCGTGGCTCGTCCGACGATTGGACGCCTGGTCGGGCTAAGAAGCTCGTCCGGCTGTTCGGCGGGTGAAGACGTCAGTCTGCCTGTGGGGCTCGAAGCCGACGCTGCGGTAGAGATGGCTGGAAGCCGGGTTATCCGGCTCGAAGCCGATCGAGATGTGCTCAGCGCCGGTCTCTGCAAGCAAGTCGACGCCGGTGGTGAGGATGTGTGGTGAGGATGTGCCGAACAAGGCCGCGCCGCTGGTGATCATCTCGGGTGCGCATCGGCTCGACGACGCCGGCGGCGTTCTCAGGGTCGTACCAGAACAACCCATAGGCTGCGAAGTTGTCCTGACGGTCGAGGATGAGCAAATCGAGGTCAGGCCGACCCCATATGGGTTCACGATTTGGCCAAGCTCAATTCAGTGAGCAACCGCCGCATCCGCGAGGATTCGGGCGAGTTCGGCGGGCCTCGTGATCATGGGCCAATGCCCCGATTCGATGTCGACAAGGGTGAGCCGTTTCACCTTGCGGAGCTCGGGGACGTCGCCGGCTTCGATCCAGCCTCGAAGTTGGTCGGCTGTGTACTCGGGACACACGGCGACGGTCGGGACTTCGTAGCGGCGGTCATCGCTCAATTCGACGGTTCCATTGGCAACGCCGCCCGGGACCGGGACGGTACCTGCGGCGAATGACTCCCTAGCCGCGCTGTCGAGATCGACGCTGTCGGGCCCCTCGAATGGCTCCCAACCCGGGAAGGCCATCACTCCGTCGACGGTGTCGAAGAAGGCCGCGTAAGTCTCGCCGTGCGCAGCGGGAAACCCCCCGATGAGCACCAGGCGCCGGATCGATTCCGGCCGCCGGTCTGCGGCCGTCCACACCAGAGTGCATGCGGCCGAGTGTCCAACGACGACGGGTTGCTCTGCTGCTTCGACCGCAGCCATCACTGCGTCGACCTGATCGGCCAGCGTTGCCGAGGTGTCGCCGTCATCGGCACCCGGCAGCGCTACTGGTATCGGTCGATGACCCAGACGCTCGAGCTCCGATGCAACACCGGACCAGACCGAGCGCCGCAGCCACAGTCCGGCTACGAGAATGATGTCCATGGCGCCAGTCTAAGAAGGCGCAGCCTTCAGAACTGAGGTCGGATTGGGATCAGTGCGGCAATTGCTCGTCGCAGCGCACTCCAGCCGGTGATCAAAGCGAGCCGCTGTCGAGCAACTCGAGGACATCCCGAGCCCTGTCACGAACTGCCGGCATGTCTTGCAACCGGCCGGCCGCAGCAAGCTGCCGCGCCATTCGATGGTTTCCCGCCAGCGCCTCTCGATTCCGATCGAGAAAGTCCCAATAGAGCGTTGTGAAAGGACATGCGTCCGGGCCGGTTCGTTGCTTCGGGTTGTATCGACACTCCCGG
>JAHEJX010000088.1 GCA_024638645.1 Actinomycetes bacterium | reverse complement strand
CCGTGTCCGCAAGCAGCTGCGACGATACGGGTGGTCTATGAAGGCGAAGCAACAACCAGGGATCGTGCACCATGTCGCCTATGTGACGGCAGCGCCGCAGATCTTGGTCAAGGTTGACAACGGGGCATACGCAATTGCCGACGTCCAGGGAGAGCTTCGGGAGATTGAAGCCATCCGTCTAGAGCTCGCCAAGGATGAAGATGTCGGTTCGCTGCCAACCCGGCACGTCGACGACACCGCCATGGTGATCTCACTGGCCTGACACATCTCGCACGCCGCTAGCGATCCGAATGCCGACCCGCTGCGCTGCGATCCGCCTGATTGACACAGCGAAGTTTCGCGAGACAGTCGTCCGCCCACCGCCGGCAACGCCCACTCGAGCCGGATCGGCGATGCCAATCCGGCTCGAGTGGTTTTCGAGTTGCTGCGCAACTCGGCCTTTCGCGGCTACAGGTTGCCGACCCAGGTGTGTTCTGAGATCTTCAGCCCTTCTGGCGTTGGAACAAGTCTGTATGCCGATACGCCCTCGAAGTCACTCGCGCCGAACGTGATCTTCTCGACGGCTGCTACGTAGTAGTTGGTGCCGTCCGCAATCATGACCAGGTCGCCAACGAGTTCCACGTCGATGCCGGACGCGACGTTCATGGCTACCACCGATCGATCCAGTTCGTTGCCGAACGAGTACTGCACGAATCCCTCAGTGGTGGCATCGCTGAAGGCGTCTGTATCTCCGGTCGTCCAAGCAGCGAGGTAGTCGTCGTAAAGCGACTGAACCTCGTTGGTGGCAGCCGTCACCGGCTCGGATGACGCGTCGTAGGCGACCCAGGCGCCCATCGCGACCAATGCGAGTGCGAGGACGATGACCGCGCCGGTCAGCCAGTGATTTGTGCGCCGGGTCCTCTCGAGGGTGATGACGTTCTGAGTCCCTTGGTCTTCTGTTGCCCGAGTATCGATGGTTGTTGCCATCATCCTCTCCTTCCGAGATTCGACTAGGTGTTTCCTGACGATGAGCGCGGCAACTGCCACGACGAGTGCGATAGCCGGAATCAGCAGCCACTCCGTGGCCGAACCTGCCGCCGAGTCATCTACTGCTCGCGTGATCCAGCCTGCCCCGACGTCTCCTGGCGGTCGGCGTACGGCTAGACCAACAGCAAGGAACCCCCCAAGCACAGTCATGGTTCCGACAAAGGCCGTGGCCGCGACCCAGGCTGGTCGCTCGACCCACCAGCGGGTCGGCTCCGCGGCAGCATCCCGCCTGGCGGCAGTGAGGACCGAGCGAGGGCCCCTTGGATCCCCGCGTTCGGCGAGCACCGTCAGTGCCTGCGTAAGCTCCTCAGCCATTGGTGACCTCCCCCACCATCGCCGCTTGCAGCTTGCGGCGCGCCCGCCAAGCTCGCTTGCGAGCCGCCGCCTCGGAGCAATTCAGCATCCTCCCAATCTCGGCGTAGCGATACCCCTCGACCTCAGACAGGTAGAGGACGCCCCGCTCCGCCGGGGGCAAGCGCATCAGCTCGGCAAGGTCCGATGGGTACTGGTCACTGGTTGGCCCTACGGTCGATCCCAGGCGAGCCAGCGCTCGCCGGGTCCTGGCGAAATACCTTCTCTGGTTGGCCGCGAGGTTCAACATGGTTCTTCGCATATATGCCCCAGGCTCATCCAGCTCGGTGAGTCGGTGACGGCGCAGTACCCTGGCGACGGCCTCTTGAAGCAGATCATCTGGGTCCTCCTCGATGGGGGCTACCACGGCGGCGAAGCGACGGAGTGGGCCGTAGAGCTGCTCGAAGAGTTCGGTCTCCTCAGTGAGCTGCGAAACGTCGGGTATAGCCACTCGGGTCCCCTTGCTGTCTCACATATAGAGACACCGCAGGCAGTGCTTTCGTGCCAGAAAGGTGAGGCGCCGTCGACGAGCACCTCCATCGTCCGACCCCGGGGATGTGGCCACAAGAGGCTTCATCCCTCAAGCCGGAGAACGCTGCGCGAGCGAAGGGAGTCGGATTTGCCTACTTGTCGCCGCGGCTGTTGATACTGCCGATGCCGGTTACGGACTGGGTGACGGCAGGGGAACCGAAGTAGTCGATGCTGCCGACGCCGCTTACTGTCGCGCTGAGCGTGCCGGTGGCCCAAACCGTTGCCGAGCCGGCGCCTGATGCAGTCACTACGGCGTCCGTTGCTGCGAGGTCCTCGCCTTCGAAGCTGCCCGCACCGGGAAGCGACATCGTGAGGTTGTCCGCTGTGCCTGTCACGGTGACCTGGCCGACTCCCGAAATCGTCACGTCGAGATCGCCTGTGGTGAGGGCGGTGACGTCGATGTCGCCCGCCCCTGCGAGCACGATGGTGAACTCGTCGGGCGACCACTCGCCTGTATCGAAGTCTCCCGCACCGGTCAGCGTGATTCCGACGAGCTGTTCCGTAGTTATGCGATAGGTCACACCATCGCTCGGGTCGATGTCGATGCCGCTCTCAGTCCTGATCTCGAGAGTGCCACCTGACACCGATGATTCGATGTGAGTGAGCAGGTTGTCATCGGTCTCGATGGTGAGGGCGGCCGAACCGCGTTCGATGATGACGCTGCCCTCACCCGCAAGTTGGACACGATCGAAATCGCCCACCGTCCTGTCTTCGGTGGTGATGGAACCGCTTCCCTTTACCCTGTCTCCCTCATCGACATTGATATCGATATCGATGGAGCCCTCACAGGAAACCAGCAGCAGTGCGCTCGCGACAATGAGAATGACGCGGAATCGACGCATGACAACCCCCTTGCGCGTCGTGTACGTCCAGCATCGCGCTAGGCGGCGCAGTCACTAGAGGCCTAGTGCCCAACGTGCGGCTTGTGGTACGACCTAGTACTTGGCTGGGATGAAGGTCTGATCTCCCAGCGGCGGCCTGACGTAGGCGAACGCGTCCTCTCGCGGCGGAAGCTCAATGGGTGGCACTTCGACCTCCTCAAACGGGATCAATGTCAGGAGGTGGCTGATGGTGTTTAGTCTGGCCTTCTTCTTGTCGTCGGCGTTCACGACATACCACGGAGCCTGCTTGATGTCAGTGTGGGCGAACATGTCGTCCTTCGCCTTGGAGTACTCAACCCATCGCCTGCGCGACTCCAGATCCATGTCGGACAACTTCCAGCGCCGTTTCGGATCGTTGATCCTGGCCTGGAAACGGCGTTCCTGCTCTTCATCGCTCACCGAGAACCAGTATTTGATCAGGATGATGCCGGAGCGGACCAGCATCCGCTCAAACTCAGGGCACGATCTCAGGAACTCCTGATACTCCTCATCGGTGCAGAAACCCATGACCCGCTCAACGCCGGCGCGGTTGTACCAACTGCGGTCAAACAGAACCATCTCGCCTCCTGCGGGGAGGTATGGCACATACCTTTGGAAGTACCACTGGGTCTTTTCGCGTTCCGTCGGTGTGCCCAGGGCCTCCACCCTGCACACTCTCGGGCTGAGACGCTCGGTGATCCGCTTGATGACGCCGCCCTTTCCGGCGGCGTCGCGACCCTCGAAGATGACGACGACCTTCAGCTTCTCGGTGCGAATCCACCGCTGCAGCTTGGCGAGTTCATCTTGAAGTCGCGCCAGCTCGGAGTGGTAGAAATCGCTGCGCAGCTTGCCGCTCGCCTTGTACCGCACGTCCGGCGGGGGCGTCGAGTTCTCCAGGGTCAAATGCATCTCCTCTCGGGGTCACAGAGTAACGAGATCGGCGGCGATCGACACAGTCACCACACCGACTCGCCAGTCTCGGTCCACCTCACCGGTCTCCGGCCGTATAGTCGCGTTTCAACTCCGGACCACCCGGGGGCGAATCGCTCCCACGTCGGTCCGGTACGAAGAGACTCAGCTCGACTTGTTTTTCTTGAGCGGGACGATGCCTTCGGGCGTGATGATGCTGGTGTGGCCGTCATCCCACTTGATTTCGTATGAGCCGTTGCGCACATCGATGATCTTGCCCTCAGGTGCCCTTTGGCCGACTCGTTGGGTCATCTTCGTGACCCTGGTCCCCGGTCGCAGCATGTCGCACCTCCTTACCTTGATTGTATGGATCGTGGTGCGCTATTGGAGGGCCGAAAGCCCCATTGGCATTAGCTAACAAGTCATGACGATGCTGAAGCCACCGTCGAGGAAGCTGCCATCACTTTTGAGGATGCCGACGCCGACGCTCTTGTCCCCCCAGAGTGCGCCTGTGGATGCTACGGCGAAACGGATCGGAATTGCCCCGTTATCCGCAAGCGGAGTGACGCTGAAGGCACAGTCTGCAACGTCCTTCTTGAACGTCACCTTGTAACTACCCTCCCCATTGCGCGTAGCACTGGCAACACGCTCGCCCCTCACCAGGTTGCCGGCGCTGTCGACAACTGCATAGCGTTGTATTACGAACCGGTCGTTGGCTGCCTTTTTTGTGAAGAAGTGCTTCGTCTTGTAGTGGTTGAAGTCACCGTCGTGTGCCACAGCACTCTGCGAAGGCGCCGCCAGGACGCCCATCAACACGGTCAACGCCACTAGTGCACCGAATCGCCGGATTGTCGGACCCATAGGCCTGCCCTCCTTGTCGAGAAGATTGCGTCGACTATCAGAGACGCGAGGTGCCTTCCTGATACCGACGACGACGGCCCATTGGCTCGTCAGCGGGAGCCCGTTTAGCCTCGAATCGTGAAGTTCTCTACGCTCACCGAGCAATTGCTGGGACTAGGTACCGGCCGATGGGCCCTGCACCACAGAGCCGTGCAGCGGGCGCGCGAAGGCGCAGAAATCGTATTCCTTTCGATCGGCGAGCCCCGGATCTACACGCCGAAGCCGATCGTCGACACAGCCGTCGAAAGCCTGCGCGCCGGACGCACCAGATATGCGATTGGGCGCGGCGAGCCGCACCTGCTCGAAGTGCTGGCCGATCGTTACAGCAAGCGGTCCGGCCGGGCCGTTGGCACCGATCAGGTCACGTTCTTCCCGGGCTCGCACACTGCTCTATACGCGCTGTGCCAGACGCTGCTCGAGGCCGGCGACCACATCATGGTGCCGGAGCCCTTCTACGCGGCTTACGAAGGCATCATCCGGGCATCGCGCGCCGAGTTGGACCTCGTGCAACTCCGACCCGACACTCACTTCCATCTCCAAGTCGAAGATCTCGAAGCTGCACTGCGGCCCGAGTCAAAGGTTCTGTTGCTCAATAACCCACACAATCCAACGGGCTCAGTCCTTGCTCCTGAGGTGGTGCGGGAGGTCGCGGACTTCTGTGCTCGACACGATTTGTGGCTGATTTCGGACGAGGCCTACGAGCACCACATATACGACGGAGAATTCCTATCGCCGTTCGACATCAGTGACCACGCCGCGCGCACGGCCGTCATCGCGAGCGTCTCCAAGTCGCACGCGATGACTGGATGGCGCTGTGGTTGGGCTGTGGGCTCGCCGGAGCTGATCAAGCACCTGGTTGCGGTGTCGGAGGCCATGATGTTCGGAGCGCAACCCTTCCTGCAGGATGCCACTGCATTTGCATTGACCCACGAGTTCGAAGAGCTCGATCACATGATTGCCGACTACGGGCGACGATCCCGTCTCGTTGCAGCTGCTCTCGACGGGTCTGAAGTCGTCTCGTGCCACATGCCGGAAGCGGGCATCTTTGTGATGGTTGATCTGCGTGCCACCGGTCTGACTGGCGAGGAGTTCGCCTCGCGTCTGCTCGAGGAGAAGGACGTTGCGACCATGCCGGGCGAGTCGTTTGGTCCGTCAGCTGCCGGCCACATCCGTCTCAGCCTCACAGCCACCGACCAGTCCATCGAGACTGGGTGTCGTCGGATCGTTGAGCTCGCCGAAGAGATCGCCGGCTAGCTCGCTGTTGACAACGTCGGGCTATGCGTCCTCCAGGCGGGCCAACTGGTCCTTGAGGCGGCGAAGCTCGGCCCTCTTGCCTTCGAGGTCGCCCGACTTGTCCATGGCCCGGTTCATGGCGTGTAAGTACTTCGGGTCGAGGCCGCCCCCGAAACCCGTCTGTCCTCCGGACGTATGAGACAGTCGGTTCCCGAAATGATCTTCTAGTTGGCCTTCGACCTCCTTGATGCGGCGACGCAGTTGATCAATGGACAGGTGATCGGTCCATTCATGGCTGAATCCACGAATCTCGTCGCGAAGCGCGGTTTCTCGGTCTTTCAGATCCTGGCGGCGGCCGAAATCGGTGGGATCACAATCGACCAACGCACGTTGGACTTCGTCGAGCTCGCGAAGCAATCGGTTGAAGCTGTCGGCCGGATCGGTGAACGTCACGACCAGAGCGTACGGGACGGCGAGCAGCTAGGTCATAATCGGCGGCAATGGCAAGTGAGCGAATCACAGTGGGGCTCTTTTACGAGTCTGAAGAGGCGAACGCGCTTGCCGGGGCGCTGCGCAAGAACGGCTACGAAGCAGATGTGGTGGAGCGATCCGGCTCCCACCGCGTCTAAGTGCCTGCTGCTGAGGCAGACGATGCGTTGGCCCTTCTCGCGGGTCTCGATGACCTGGCCATGAAGCGGCACGACCCAGCGGCAGGCCAAGATATCGCCATTCTCCCAACGCTTGGTGGCTGGCTCCCGCTCTGCTCGCGACGGCTGTGTTCATTTCGACGGAGGTAGGCAATTCGGCCCGGCGGTTCTGGCCTGGGTCGCGGCAGCATTCCTATATGCGCTCTTGCACAGGCCGCTGCGCGGCGCGTACCACCCAGTCGAGCGACGAATCCAGGAGAAGATGGCGAGGTAGCGAAGCAAGCCGACCGGAGCGCCAGCGAATGGTGAGAAGCTGGGACGGCGCTGCACCGCCCCGTCTCACGTCGAACCGATCAGCCGGTGATGCCCGTTGGGCAACTGACGCCTGTGCCGGATATGCCGCAGTAGCCGTTCGGGTTCTTCGCCAGATACTGCTGGTGATACCCTTCGGCAAAGTAGTAGGGGCCGGCTTCGGCAATCTCAGTGGTGATCTTGCCGTAGCCCATTGCCGTCAACTGCTCCTGCACCGCATCCCGAGTTGCCAGTGCCGACTTCTCTTGCGAGTCGCTGTTCCAGTAGATGGCTGAGCGGTACTGGGTGCCCCGATCGTTGCCCTGGCGCATGCCTTGGGTCGGGTCGTGCTCCTCCCAGAACACGGCGAGGATTTCTTCGTACGAGATCTTGTCCGGATCGAAAACGACCATCACGACTTCGGTGTGACCCGTCATGCCCGAGCACGTCTCTTCATAGGTCGGGTTGGGCGTGATGCCGCCCGCGTAGCCCACAGATGTGGCATAAACGCCTTCGAGTTGCCAGAACAGGCGCTCGGCACCCCAGAAGCACCCCATACCGATGACGGCGGTCTCCATGCCGTCCGGATATGGCGGCTGAATGCGGTTCCCGTTGACGTAATGCAGGCTCGGGACTTCTAGCGGCTCGGCACGACCCGGAAGTGCGGCAGTGGCGTCCGGCATTTCAGTCTTCTTGCGCAAGAACATGTGGGCTCCCTAGGTGGTCGTGGTGAGGATACTGATCGGTGTTTCGTATCTGGTATCTCGTGAACCCCACGTGTCGGCCAAACGTTCCTCAACAAACGATGAACGGACTCTACGTGCCACGTCATACGGGGTCGACGGAGCCGTCCCCGCGCGGGTTCCGCCCCCGGGGTGGAGGACCCCGAGGGCGGCTGTTTCCCTACCTGCTTCTGTACTCAGTATCCGACAGCCGAGTACTGCGGAGCCGGACTCCGCCTAGTGTCCGCCATCGCCTCCGGTGTTGACGAAGGTGAACACTTTGCGCCCGCCGTTGTGAGCTTCGACCACCACTTCGAATACCTTGCCCGGGGGAGCTTTCGGGAACTCGACCTTGATCTCCCAGTGCCCGTTCGCATTGGCCTCGGTCACTCCGCTGCCATACGGCGACTCCACCCAGATGCGCTCGCCGGCATCGGCTGTCCCGAAGAAGACGTCGTAGGGAACTTCTTCCCCACATGAGCCGTACTTCTGGTTGGCCGTGAACTCGCGCTCCACCTTGTCGCCCTTGCGATGGAACTCGAACATGGCCCGACCCCCGTCAGTCGACTCGATCACGACTCGGAATTCCTTGCCGACCGGAGCTTCGGGGAACGTGACCTTGATCTCCCAGTGGCCCTTTGAGGTGGCTTCAGTGCGGCCACTCCCGTATCCGGATTCGACGAAGATGCCTGCGCCGGGCTTGGCGGTACCGTAGAACACGTCAAATGGGGGACTGGCGGAGCTGGAGCCGTATTCCTGGTGAGCGCTGAACTCGACCGTCGGGGGCTCTTCGTCCTTGGGCTCGTACACCACCGTCACGCTGGCTTCAGCGGTATTACCCGCCCTGTCTGTCGCAGTGAACTTGGCTAAGTTGCGGCCCTCGTTGAGCACGAGCCGGATGCGCCAATGACCTTCTCCGTCGACATCTGCCTCGTAGCGGCCGGCCATGACCTTGGCTCCGGGCTCGGTCACTCCCTCGAATGTGATTGTCTTCTCATGGAAGACCTGCCCGTCCTCGGGATGGAGGATCTCGACTCGTGGGGGAGTGGTGTCCTCGGGTTCGGTGGGGTCATCTCCGCCGTCACTCTTGCCGTCGCCGCTGCCGTCGCTCTTGCCGTCGTCGCTGCCGTCGCTCTTGCCGTCGTCGCTGCCGTCGCTCTTGCCGTCGTCGCCGCCGTCGCTCTTGCCGTCGTCGGGCGTGGCCTGATCGGTCTTGCCACTGTCCTGTGTGTCGGGAGGATCGTCGACAGTCTGGGCCGGTTCGTCGACCACTTCTACGGCCTCGGTGGCCGTGTCGACAGCCGCGACAAGCGTTACGTCGTCGGTGTCCGGAGCCGGTGCAGGGCGAAGCGCACCCACCTGCGCCAACGCCAGCCCGCCCAGCAGGACGACCGCGAATGCCGCCGCAAATACGGTGAGTGCCCCTCTGTGTTTCATCTGTGAACCCTCCCTTGGGTCATCTGCTTTGGTGCTTGCCTACTCCCACCCGTTACTCGCAGACGAACCCCGTCGGGTTTACCCGGATTGAGCCGGGCGGTGACTATTTGTGGGACTAGAACTAGTTAGGAGTCTTCATCGCCGGGTGCTTCCAATAGTGCGCAAAGTGCGTACAATTGTTTATGAACACACATTGTGTCTCGTGTCTCGGATCTCGAGACATCTGAAAAGAGGTTGAGTGGCCGTCTTCGTGAAACAGCACCCGGATCAATTCCCGACCGGGTACCCGGCCCATCTCGAAGAGGAAATCGAGCTCCCCAACGGTGAGAAGTTGTGGGTCCGTCCTCTGGTGCCAGAAGACGCCGCCGCACTGGCGGCCGAGTTCGCTGCGGCCGACGACGACACCGTCTACATGCGCTTCTTCAATCCACACTTCCGGCTGACGGCTGATCGGCTGCGGTATCTCACCGAGGTCGACTACCACCATCATTTGGCGCTGGCTGCGATGATCGCCGACGGGGACGTATCTAGAGGTGTCGCAATAGCCCGTTATGCAGAACGGACTGCCGATGACGTCGAGGGGGCGATCGTCGTGAAGCCTGGATATCGACGACAGGGAATCGCCCGCATGCTGCTCGACAAACTCGCCGCGATCGCGGCTGCCGAGGGTTACCGGACCATGTCCGCATCGTACCTGGAGACAAACGAGGGAGCCGCCTCGCTGCTTGCCAGCTGCGGCTTCAGAGAGCCGACCATCGAAGATGGCATTGCGAGCACCGTCCGCGATCTGATCGGCGCCCCCGGCGCTGGGTAGCATCACGGCAATGACCCCGACCATTGCCGACGCCATCGCACAGCTCGAAACGACCATCCCGCTCTCCAAGGCGGCGTCGTGGGATGCAGTCGGACTCCAAGTTGGCGACCGGGGTGCGGTGGCAGGGACCGTCGGCGTGTGCCACGAAGCTTCTGGTGAGGTGATCGCCGCCGCAGCTGCGGCGGGCTGCGACCTCCTTGTTTCTTACCACCCACTTGTCTTTTCGCCGCTTCGTGGCGTGGTGGCCGGCGCCTCCGTAGCCGGCCGCGTCTTCGAGCTGGTCCGAGGTGGAGTCGCCCTGTACGTTGTGCACACGGCATTCGACGTCGCAGAGGGTGGTTGCGCGGATGCTCTGGCCGAATCCCTCGAGCTCATCGACGTCAGTGGTTTCGGTCCCACCTGGCCGAGCGATGCAGCCAAGATCGTGACGTATCTGCCGAGCGACGCAGTGACTGTTGTGGCCGGCGCGATGTGGGCCGCCGGGGCCGGCGACGTCGGTGGCTACAGCGATTGCTCGTTCACAATTGAGGGCCAAGGCTCGTATCGCCCCGGAGAAGGCACATCACCGCTCACAGGAACTGTCGGAGACCTATCGAGCGTGCCCGAAGTTCGCATTGAGATGAATGCCCCGCAAAGCCGCGTCGATGCGACGGTGGCCGCGCTGGTCGCGGCTCACCCCTACGACGAGCCGGCCTTTGATGTCTACTCAGCGCGCGCCAACGCCGGCTTCGTTGGGCGCATCGGCAGCTTCAACGGTCCGCTGTCCCAGCTTCAGCAGCACGTGGCCACGTCGCTGCAAACCGACGTCCGCCGCGCCGGCGATTCGGGAGGCGACACCTTGCGGGTCGCCGTCGTTCCTGGATCGGGATCCTCACTGATGAGTGCTGCAGCATCCGCCGGAGCCGACGTACTGGTGACCGGGGACGTCTCCCATCACCGGGCCAACGAAGCCGTCGAACGGGGATTGGTTGTCATCGACGCGGGCCACGCAGCCACCGAACGCCCGGGCATCGCAAGGTTGTACTCTCTCGTCTCCACAACGTTCGACGGAACCGTCGACCTGACCCACCTCGACCCGACCCCCTGGGAGGCCGAATGATGGAGGAGCTGAAGAGCCTCGCAGATCTGCTCGACTTGCAGTCGGTAGACCTCGAGATCGACCGGCTGCTTCATGAACGAGAGTCGCTGCCAGAGCTTGATTCCTACAAGGCGACCCACGAAGCGTTGACCACGGCGAATTCGCGCCTTGATCGGGCGCAAACCGCACTCAGGGAAACCAATCTCGCTGTAGACAAGACGAACGGTGAATTGGAGATAGCGGAGGAGAAGATCGACCGGGAGCAGATGCGGCTATATGCCGGAGGTCTCAGTGCCCGAGACGCCGACTATATGCGGCGCGAGGTCGAGATGCTGACTCGCAAGAAGGGCGAGATGGAAGACGAAGTGCTCGAGCTCATGGAGCGAAGCGAAGAGCAGGAGGCCGAAGTCGAAGCGG
Organism: Actinomycetes bacterium; assembly: GCA_024638645.1. Lineage (GTDB taxonomy): Bacteria > Actinomycetota > Acidimicrobiia > Spongiisociales > UBA5794 > JAHEJX01. The sequence goes on along the minus strand of JAHEJX010000088.1, from coordinate 3,402 downwards.
CATCCAAAGAGGTCTCCGAGCTCACCGAGAAGAAGAACGAGCTCGAATCCGTCATTGCGGAGGCCTGGAAGGGTATCGACGCGCGTCTGGTGACAAAGGAGCAGCGCAAGTCAGCAATTGTGCCGCTCATCGACGAGGTCCTCGTCGAGCTCTACGAGGATCTGCGCAAAGCGAAGGGCGGCGTAGGGGTTGGCCGCCTCGCCGACGGCACTTGCGGCGGTTGCCATCTCAGAATCACCGAAGCGGAAGAGATCGACGTTCGCAAATCCGATCCGCCGCGGTGCATCCATTGCCGGCGCATCCTCGTCGTCTGAACGATGTTGCTGTGGCACCTCGGGGCCACCACCGCGCTGACCCGCTATACGTTTCGTGACGAGCGTATGGACCTGCGCTTCCTCATGCTCGGTGCGGTCCTGCCCGATCTCATCGATACGCCCATCGGCCTCATCTTCTACGAATCGCTGCGGTCCGTTCGACTGTTCACTCACAGCCTGGTGCTGGCGGGACTCCTCATGACCTGGATCGTCCTGGCGACACGGCGCGGCCGGCCGCGGAAACGATGGATGCCGATCGCCATTGGCGTGCTGATCCACCTATTTCTCGATGCGATGTGGGCTGATCCTGAAACATTGTGGTGGCCGATTCTCGGGTTCGACTTCTCATCGAACGCTGCCACATCGGCGGCCGAACTCGCCCGGGGCGTTTTCAGCAATCCCTGGGTGTGGGGCGGCGAGGTCGCCGGGGTCGCCTATCTCGCAACATTGGGCTACCGATCCGGGTTCGCAGATCGGCGAGCGCGCCGGGAGTTCTTCGCGACCGGCGTGGTCAGCGCTCCGATCGGGCTCAGCGGTCAGTCGCCGCCGGTCTGATCATCCCCCAGACCAGTCTCGCCGCCAGCGCCACCAGCAGGAGAGCAAAGAGCCGGCGGAGCAGAAGTGGATCCGCCGCTAGAGCGGCTCGCGCCCCGATCAGCGCGCCCACGGCGCCGCCAAGGGCCACCGGTGCGACCGCTCTCCAGTCGACTCGTTTGTACCTCGTATGGCCATATGTGCCGATCAGCGCAGTCGGAACGATGACGGCGAGGGAGGTTCCTTGCGCTACCGCCTGCTCCAGGCCCAATCCGACAACCAAAACCGGAACAAAGACCACGCCCCCGCCGATCCCCAGGCTGCTTGCCAATGCCCCAGCCGCCAACCCGGCCACGATGAGCGCGATCACCGTGATCATCCGAAAGCCAGCCGGGCTGCTGCTACCAGCATCAACACAGCAAAGGCCCAAGTGAGCCCAGCCGCCGGTACCTTGTCGAGGAATCTGGCCCCGATCCATGCACCCGCGACGGCCCCAACCAGTAGGTAGGCAGCTGCGCTCCAATCGACCGCCGCCGCCCGGCCGAAAAGCACTAGGGCCGCTCCGGCCGAAGCCACGATTGTCGCCAGTGAGGTGGCGGAAGCTCGGCGCTGATCGAGACCCATCCACATGACGAGACCGGGGACGACGACGACGCCGCCACCGACTCCAAACAGCCCGCTGACTACTCCGGCAACGACACCGAGGGCGCTGGCGCGCAATGATTCGGCGCCTGAACTAGCTGCTGACACCAAGCAATTCTAAGAGATATGCGCAACCCCCAGCCTTAGCTAGATTCGCCCAGTGCGACGCGTCCTACTCGCCCTCACGTTTGTGCTCGTCACTGCAGCCTGCGGTGGGGGGGACTCTGACACGACCACGCCATCCCAGTTCCCTACGGGAAGCGTTCGTTCCTGGTTCGATGCAATCGAGGAAGATGACACGGCAGCAGCTCTCGATCTCACCTACCAGCGATCGATGCTCGTGATTGTGGGAGCCGAGAACGCAATGGCAACCGCCGACCTGGCAGCTCTCCTCCGGCGGGGTGCTACTGCCGAATCCGCCGAGGCCTATCTGAGCAATTTCGGCGCTGCGCTCCGAGAGCGTTACAGCTCGAGCCTCGCTGATGTCTCCGTCGACGGATTCAGCCAGATCGGCGATTCTTTTGCTGCGGTCACAGTGACGGGTGAGGGGCAAGCAACGATCATCACGAGGCGCAACTCCGACGGCGTTTGGCAGATCGATCTCGTGGGAACGCTCGGTCCTGCTCTGATTGGGCAACTGAGGGCCCTGCTCGACGGCGCCGGCGACGACGACGATGGGTCGACCATTCGCCAAGCGTTCGAAATGGACATCATTCCGTCGCTCGAAGCCGTGGCGGCTCACGACCCGGCGAATCTGACGTTGGCCGGCGAGCTCCGGGTGCTCAGGAGCGAGCTCGGCCTCTAGGGGCTCGACTTCGCTCGCGACCTCAACTCGGGCAGAACTTCCGATCCGAGCATCGCAATGGTCTTCTCCTGGTCTAGCGAAGTCGTCTGGATCGTGACCACTTCGGCGCCGAATTCGACCAGCGGCGAATATGTCTCGATGTAGTCCGCTGGTCCTCGCACAATGCTGTAGCGGGACAGGATTTCTTCGCGATCCATCTCGTCCGCACGCACCCTCAGCTCCATTGGATCGACCGCCTCGAGGCGGCCGGGCGCTCGCAGTCCTCTCCAAGCACCCAACGCTTCCCATGCCTCATCTCCGTCGTGAGCCAGGATCGACCAGCGCGAGGCCAGGATTCGCGGATCGGGCTTCCCGGCTTCCTCGGCTGCCGTGTGCGCGGGATCGATGACGCGTTCCCTCGTCTCTTCAGGCACCTTGACGCTTGTGATTATTCCGTCCGCGTGGGTTGCGGCCAGCGCCGCAGACTTGGGCCCTCCGGCAGCCATCCAGATCGGGACGTAGCGAGTCGGTGGGCTGTACAGCTTGGCGCGATCTGTCGAGTAGTACTCCCCTTCGAACGAGAGTTTTTCGCCGTCGAGTAGGCGACGCATGATGATCAAGGCTTCCTTCATACGCGCGGCTCGCTCGGCGTACTTGGGAAACGGCAGGCCGAGGGGGCCCTCGTTCAAGTTCTCACCGGTACCCACTCCGAGGTTGAAGCGACCGTTGCTGAGACGGTCGAGGGTCGCGGTGGCCTGGGCAATGACACCTGGGTGATAGCGAAACAGGGGCGTCGTGACCCCCGTTGCGATCTGCACCTTTTCGGTGACCATCGCCATCGCCGCTATCGTGGCGAACGCGTAGCCAGAAGATGAAACGTCGTCGACCCATGGATGAAAGTGCTCGGAAACGACGAGCCAATCGAAGCCTGCCTGCTCGGCAAGGCGGGCGTGTTCTACAAGCGTTTCCGGCTGAAATTGCTCGTGCCCACAGAAATATGCGAACTCGGTCACGTGGCGTCTCCTGTGGTGCAGTCGTGTCGTATCAGGGGTCTTGCCATATGAGCCTAGGGTCATCGCTGCGACGCCCGCGCGAAACCGGTCGCGATTATTCGAGGTCGACGGCTGG
>JAHEJX010000019.1 GCA_024638645.1 Actinomycetes bacterium | reverse complement strand
GGGGTCAGCAACACCTTGGTGCATCCATCGCTCCTGGCGTCGAACATCGCATAACCGGCAACGGCATCTGCGAGAGGCATCGTGTGCGAGACGATGGCGGCCAAGTCGTATCTTCCGGACGCAGCAATCGCCAAGGCCTGCGGAGCAAAGATGCGCGCCGAGCAGCGGCCTGCGCGATAGGTGAGGTTGCGGTCGTAAGCATCACCCGGCGAAAACGCAAAGTGCGGTTCGACGTGGACCCCTGCCGCAGAGATCGTTCCGCCCGGCCTCACTAGCGAGTACGCCAACGCCGTCGCCTGCGGCGAACCGACCGCTTCGAGGACGACATCTGCTCCCCTGCCGACCGTTGCCTGCGCGACCAGATGATTCGCTGACTCGGGATCGACGGACATGGCTCCGAAACCTTCAGCAAGCGCTCGCCGCGGCGCGAGCGGATCTATGGCGACAACGGACTTCGCACCGGCCTCGATGGCCGCAATCACACACATGAGGCCGACAGGCCCGGCACCCACCACAGCCACCATGTCACTCGGGCCCACTCCCCCACCCGCCGCGGCGAACAGTCCGGTAGCGAGAATGTCGCCTGCGAACAGCGCCTCCGGGGTCGCACCGAGGTCGGCGCCGAGCGCCACGAGCGTGGCGTCGGCCAGCGGCACCCGCACGTACTCGGCTTGTCCCCCATGGAGTCCCTGTCCTCGTTCGACCCATCCGAACAACTCACCTCGGTCACAGCGAGCAGTCAGCGACGCCAGGCAGTAGAAGCACTCCCCGCACGATGTCGAAAAGGGGCTCAGTACCCGCTCGCCTAGGGCAATGGCTACGTCGCGCCCAGTCGCCTCGACCACGCCGATGAACTCATGGCCGAGGATTGTCCCCGCATCTAGGCCGATTTCGCGGCCGCGATACGGGTGAAGGTCGGAGCCGCAAATGGCCGTCAACTCGACTCGCACGATTGCGTCCGTTGGCTCTTCGATCCGCGGGTCCGGAAGGTCTTCGACCGCCACCCGATATGGCGCGATGAACGTCACTGCCTGCATTTGGGGGCCGACCATAACCATCAGGGCCTCGTCGCCGGACTCCCGGTATCGCACAGGGTGCAATAGCCTCGGCTCGTGAACCGAATGCGAGTCCTCGTTTCCGCCCTGATAGTCCTCCTGGCCGCCTGCTCGGGGGCGGTAGCCGATAGCCCGGCGGACGAGTCGTCCTCGACGACAACCACGACGACATCTGCTGTGCCGCTCCCCACAATTGCTCCGCAATCCGCATTTGCCGAGAAGGTTGCAGCGTGGCAGGCGGCCCACGACGTCGTTGGTGCCGTCGTAGTGGTTGTTGATTCGACTGGGGCTGAAGAAGCGATCGCAGTTGGCTTCAATGATCGGCAGTCAGAAGAGGCGATGGAACCCACGGACCGGTTCCGTATCGGAAGCATCACCAAGATCTACACCGCAGCCCTCGTCCTGAGCATGGCGGAGGACCAACTTCTCAGCCTGGCGGACTCGGCGTCACAGCAGGTGCCGAATCTGCCCGAGGCGATAACGCTGGGCCAGCTGTTGTCTCACACATCTGGGCTGAGAGACGCCGACGTCGCCGCCGGGATCTTTGAAGCGATCGAAGCCGGTGGAATCCCGGAAGGCTCTGGCGACCCGTTGGCCGATGCGCTGGATCGTGGGCTCGTCTTTGAACCCGGCAGCCGGCAGAGCTATTCGAGCATCGGTTATCTGGCGGTCGAGCGAGTGATCGAAGGAGTGCTGGGACGGCCATGGACCGACGCGTTGCGAGAGCGGATCCTGCGCGAAGGCGCCGACACGCAGCTCGAAGACGCATCCACTCAACTGCCCACCCCATACGAGCGGTTCGGTTCATCGTCGCCGGCGATATCTCTCGCCGGACTTCCCACCTCGGAGTTCGCAAGAGGCGCTGGCGCGGCCGGCGGCCTCGTAGCCTCGGCATCCGCTGTGGCCCAGTTCATTCGCGACCTATTCGCAGGAGAGATCATCAGCGCAGAATCCTTGGCTGTGATGACCGACTTCACCGCACCGCGCACTGACTACGGGGTGGGCCTGGCCGCCTATGACGTCGGTGCCAACCGCGTCTTCGGGCACAACGGCCGAACGATCGGCTTTGCGTCAAGCGTCCGCCACGATGCGACGGCCGGGGTCACTGTCGTAGTTCTGTCCAACGACGGTGCCGCCCCGACAGATGAACTCGCCGAGTCGCTCATACTGATGGCCGTCGGCACCACTTGAACCTGCTCAACGGTAATCCGGGTTCTCGAAATCGAATCGACATCCCGCATCCCAGTGGGAGCGCTGATTGCCGTGCACAGGCATGCCTCCGGCGTCCCTGAGCATCCTCCCCATGTGCATGAGGTTCCACGTCATGAATGTTGTATTCCGGTTCGTGAAGTCGTTCTCCGGCCCACCGGAACCTTCGTCTAGATACGAAGGTCCTGGACCTGCCTCGCCCACCCAGGCCGCGTCTGCCTGCGGCGGAATCGTGTAGCCGAGGTGCTGAAGCGAGTAGAGGATATTCATCGAACAGTGTTTCGCTCCATCTTCGTTGCCCGTGATCAAACAGCCGCCCACTTTGCCGTAGTAGGCGTATTGACCGTGCTCGTTGAGCATGGATGAGTTGCCGTACAGTCGTTCAATGACCTTGGTGCACACCGAAGTCTTCTCGCCGAGCCAGATAGCCGATCCGAGAACGAGAATGTCGGCAGCTCGGACCTTTTCGAACAGCCTCGGCCAGTCGTCGGTTTCGGCTCCATGCTCAGTCATGTCCGGCCACACCCCGTATGCGATGTCGTAGTCGATTGCGCGCAGCGACTCGGTGGTGACGCCGTTCGTCTCCATGATGTTGCGACTGATATCGATGAGGCCCTCCGTATGAGATCGCTGTGGCGAATTCTTGAGGGTGCAATTGATGAAGAGCGCACGCAGACCGGAGAAGTCGAAGTTGTGGGTGGGTTCGGTGGTCGGCGATGCAGCGGTCAATGAGGCTCCTATTCTCGGACTGGGATCGAACATAGCCGTGGAGACGAACGACTTCGACGGCTAGCGTCGCAGCATGCTGTCGCCGATTATTGAATCTCGACTGGGTGACCTCTTGGCCGCCTGGCGTTTCCACCATGATGTGCGCAAGAGCAGGGGATCTATCAGGGAGCTTGCGTCGGCTCGACAACTTCTCGATCAGACCCGCCACGACGTGTACCGGGTCCGTCGTGCGTTGAACCCCGAGCCAGGCGAAGCGGCCGAAGCCCTGGCAACGGCGTATTGCGAGATGCTCGACGAGACCGTCTTCCTCTTTGCAACAGACGCCTCCTGGCATTCCCCACAATCGTTCACATGTCTGTGCGGCGGCCGCCTGGACCAGGGCCACGACCGCAGCAGCTAGGGAGGCCCTAGGGCCGTGATCGGCATCACCCGGCCAGTCTTGTCCTCGTACTTCTGCCAGCGCTCATCCATCGCAACCAGCGAGCCCACGCCGTGGCGCGCTCATCGCCTGCGGTCTCACGAGCACTAACAGGGACCGCCTGCTTGGCGTCCGGCTTCGGTGAAGGGGAGATCGCTTGTAGCTTCCCGGCATGGAATCGACCGGGCGACCTCGCATCGTGATTGTGGGTGCCGGGTTTGGCGGCCTGTGGGCAGCGAAGGCGTTGCGGAAGGCCGACGTCGAGGTCGAAATCATCGACCGCCACAACTTCCACACCTTCTTCCCGCTGCTGTATCAAGTGGCAGCCGCCGAGCTGGCGCCGGGAGACATCAGTCACCCTGTCCGCAAGATCATCAGGCGCCAACGCAACGCGAGATTCACTCACGCAGAAGTGACCGGGCTCGACAGTGCGACGAGCACTTTGATGACCACGGCGGGCGTCAAAAACTTCGACTATCTGATCCTGGCCGCAGGCTCGACGACGATCTACTACGGCGTGGCGGGTGCCGAGGCGCATTCGTTTCCGCTGCGTACCCTCGAAGAAGCTGTGAGGCTTCGCAACCATCTACTGGCACGTTTCGAAGCAGCCGAACAGCTCCCGGCAGATGCTCGCGGCCACGAATTGACGTTCTTGATCGTCGGGGGTGGGCCAACCGGAGTGGAGTTCGCCGGCGCCATTCAGGAATTGATCAACGGGCCTCTCCCCCGCGACCACCCTCGACTCTCTGTCAAGGACGCTCGAGTCGTACTTGTAGAGGCGGGTGAACGCCTGCTCTCGGTGTATCCGGAGAAGCTCTCGGCATACGCAAGACAGCGTCTCGAGCGAATGGGTGTCGAGGTGTTGCTCGGTGCATCCGTGGAAGCCGTCGACGAAGCCGGAGTGGACCTCGCAGGCGGAGCTCGCATCGACTCGCAGACGGTCGTCTGGACGGCGGGAGTGGGCGGGCCGCCAGACCTATCGGCTTGGGGTCTGCCCATCGGTCGCAACGGCAGAGTCGAAGTCGCTCCAGACCTCTCAGTCAACGGCTCGGATCATGTGTATGTGGTCGGCGACTCGTCACAGCCGGGAGAAGTGGCTTCGCCTATGGTCGCCCAAAATGCGACCCAACAGGGAACGCTCGCTGCCGAGAACATACTGCGTGTGGTTGCAGGGCAGGTGCCCCATGCTTACTCGTACCGTGATTTGGGCAACATGGCGGTCATCGGCCGCAACGCGGCGGTCGTTCACCTGTTCGGCAAGATCGCCTTCAAGGGCTATCTGGCCTGGGTGATGTGGCTTGCCCTGCATCTCGCCAAGCTGATCGGGTTCCGCAATCGGGTCGCAGCGTTGCTGTCATGGGCCGGCGACTACTTGTTCAGAGACCGGGTAGCTCGGCTGATTACCTCCCAGCCCGACGAGTAACCGAGAGATGCAGCGCCCGAGGAGGCGTCGGTAACCTCGTCGCAAACCTCTGCACCCGGCTGCGACTAAGAGGATTCCGGCTCTACACGGTGCTGCGGCCGCTTCATACCTTGGAGGCGTCGGAAAAGGGGTATGTCACATGCGGGTACTCATCGTTCATGGCAGCAAACTCGGCGGCACGGAGGGCATTGCCAACTCCGTTGCAAACGTCCTGGTCGAAAGCGGCTTGGAAGTCACGACTCGTCCTGCGAGCGATTTCGCCTCGCCTGCGGGGTTCGACGCCGTAATCGTCGGCGGTGCTCTCTACGCCAATCGATGGCACAAGCCGGCAAAAAAGTACATCAGGCGCTACTCCGATCTGCTGAGTGAGCTCCCGGTCTGGCTATTCTCGAGCGGCCCGCTCGATGACACGGCTCTCGACGATCTACCGCCGACCGATCAAGTACAGGGCTTCATGGATCTCGTGTCCGCAGCCGGTCACGTCACGTTCGGTGGCCGTCTCGAGAGTGATGCCAAGGGATTCTTGGCGGGAGCAATGGCCAAGGACATGGCCGGTGACTGGCGCGATCGGGACCAGATCGAACAATGGGCGCAAACAGTCGCCTCCGCGCTCGTCCGGTCCGGAGCGGCCTAGCGGCCGTCACTCTTGGCTTCGAGATAGCCGCGCGCCTTGGCTGCGTCAGGGTACCGGCTCACCAGGGCCCAGAATCGGCGGCTGTGGTCGGGAACCTCCAAATGCGCCAGTTCGTGGACGATGACGTAGTCCACAACCCATTCCGGGTATTTGGCAACCCTGGTGGCAATGCGAATTCGACCACTGGCCGGCGTACACGAACCCCACAAGGTGCGTTGCCGCTCCGACCACTCGATAGAGGCCGGCTCTGGGAGACGGCAGCGCTGCGCCAACGAGGCTGCCCGTGCCGTTAGATCGAAAGCCGCCGTCGCCTCCTTGCGGCTGAAGCGCTGCTCCATGACGTCCACCCAATGCCGTTCCTCAGCCTCCGACATATTGTGCGGAATGGCCACCTCGAGCACCCCATCGATGATGCGGGCCTGCACCGTCTTCTTGCGTCGAGCACTGCGACGAACGACAACTTCCATGTTGCTCAAGCTAGACGGGCTCTGCGACAGGAATGGGCATCAATAGGCTCGATACCAGGTCTCATTTGCATCTGGGCCACGATGGATCGTGCCCCAGTCGCGCCCGTGCTCAAAGGCAATCGCTGCCAATTGACGGAAGCGTGGCCTCAACTCGTGTTCGATGCGGTCGGATCGCTGATCGACCGGCGCGATGATGGCGCTGTTCCACAACGCCCGGCCAACCATGAAGCCGGAGGCACCGGCTTTGCATGCGACTTGCACCTGCTCGCGGAAGAGGTCGAACGGATCTCCACCTGAAAGCAGAGCCCACGGAACCGGCGACATGTCGTCAAGCTCGGCGCAGGCATCCGCCCACTCGGCCCGGTCCTTGTTGAAACGGGTGTCGATTGGGAACTGGACTTTGAGGATCTCGGGTCCGAGCGCGCCGAGCCGTCGCACCGACTCGATCACGATGTCACGGCGTTTGCTGGCGAAATCCGACGAGTCGGTGTTCAGGCCATCTTCAGTGACATATGCAACGGGCTCGAGAAACAGCGGAATGTCGTGGGTGGCACAGTCGGCGACCACCTGCCGGATCAACTCGTCTTGAGCATCGGCCGCGTCTGAGTCCGGCCGGTATAGGACAAGCAGCTTGATGCCGCTGGCTCCGATCCGCTTCGCCTTGTCGACACCCCAGTCGTCCAGCAGTGAGGTCTGCCGGGCAGATGGGTCACCGAGGTAGCCCTGGGCCTCAACGGCGGCGAGAAAGCCCACGGTTCCAGGCAGGGAACGGGTCGCGATCGCCTGGGCGGCGCTGTATTCGGGCTCCAACATGACGCCCGTTGCCTCGTCACCGAGTTCGTTCAGCAACCAGAGCTTGGTAGCTGTGAGATCGCTAGGCGTTACTGCCTGCGGATCCTCTGGGTTGAGCACGACCCGCATCGAATCGCGATGGTCGATTGCAAGGATCGTGAAGATGCCATTCGGTGAAGATGTGGTGGCGAGGCCGCGAATCTTGCCCGGCGTGAGCTCAGGCATCCGTGGCTCCGTGGTCTTTCATGAACTGATTCACCTCCGGAGTTGTAGGGAACGCTGAGCTACAGCCGTGCCGGCTCACCTGTATCGCGCCGCAGGCATTGGCGAAGCGAATCGAGGCTGCCCAGTCGTGGTGCTGCATCCTGGAGCGGATCAGGCCACCGGCAAACGCATCGCCCGCCCCGACGGTGTTGATCACTTCTGCGTGAAAACCGGCCACGTCAAGCCGGCCGGAGCCATCGAAGACGGATGCTCCGGCGGAACCACGCTTCACGACTATGGCACCGCCGTCTCGATCTACAGACTCAGCAACTATCTGGTCCAGTTGCTCGATCTCTGCGGCAGTGACGGAGTGAGCGAGAGGACGGGTGCCGTCGAGGAGAGCGCCGGCCAATTCCTCCTCCGTTCCGATGGCCACGTCGACCAGAGGGAGCAGCCGCCGCATCGAACGGCCGAAGTCAGCCGGTTCGGCCCAGTCGGTGGGCCGCAGGTCCAAATCGAGAAAGAGCAGAGTTCCAACTGATGCGGCACGTTCAGCTATGAGCCAGGCTGCGTCTGCGCAGGTACCCCTGGAGAAAGCGTTGCCGCTGAGCTGGACGGCGCTGACATCGGCAACTGGCAGAGCTTCGGCATGTTCGACGGTGAGATGAATGTCGGCCGGGTCATCCCTGTAGAACAGCAATGGGAAATTGTCCGGCGGTTGAACTCCAAGTAGCGCCAGTGAGGTTGCGCGACCCGCGATTCGTTCGACGAAGTCAACTGCTACCCCTTCGTTCGTGAGGTAGTCCACAACGAAGTCACCCACTACGTCCTCCCCCAACCCGGTGAAGGGCGCGGAACGAACTCCGTGGCGACGAGCTGAGATAGCGATGTTCGTTGGACTCCCGCCGACCATGGCTTCGAAGTTGCGCACCTTGGCGAACGGAGCCCCGATGTCTGTCGAGTACAGGTCCATATTGGCCCGACCAACGGTGATCAGCTCGATAGTCATCGCGGGGTTTCGGCCGCTGACGGGACCGATTGGTTTCCCGCACCGAGGACAGACTGATCAAAGTCGACGATGGCGCCGGTCATCAGCCCGGAGTCCTCGGAAGCAAGGAATGCGATGGCCTTGGCGAGTTCCGGCGGCTTGATGAGGCGTCCGAAAGGCTGATTGGCCTCTGCATTGGCGAGCCATGAGTCATCCGCCTCGTGGAACTCGCGCTGGATGCCGTCCTCGCCCGGTGTGTCCATCCAGCCCGGCTGAATCAGATTGACACGAATCCTGTCATGCATCACCGAGTACGCGATATTGCGGACCATGGGGATCAGCGCACCCTTGCTGACGGAGTATGGGAGAAGAAATGGCGGGCCACCGTAGGCGGCCACCGAACCAACGGTGACGAGCGAGCCCGCAATGCTTTCACGCCGCATGATCTCAATGGCGCCCTGCATCAGCAGAAATGGCGCCCGGACGTTGACGGCCATGAGTTGGTCCCACAGCTCCGCTGCCGTGTCGACGATCGTGCCGCGGTATGTGAGCGCCGCCGAGTTGACCAGCACGTCGACGCGCCCGAAGTGGGCGTCCGCATCAGCAACCAGTCCCCGACACGCCGCCGTATCAGCCAGGTCTGCCTGCACGAAGATGGCGTCACAGCCGGATTCACGGTACCGACTGCAGACTGCCTCACCGCGCTCGCGACTGCGTCCGGTGACGACCACGCCGGCGGCGCCTTCGGCTACGAAGAGGTCGTTGACTGCCTCTCCGATACCTTGCGTCGACCCGGTGACGAGCGCCACTTTGCCTTCGAATCGGTTTGCCATCGCGCTCCTCTACAGGACGGTTTGCGAGTATACGAAGCGGCCCGGCCTCGTCCAATGTCGCCAGATGCGAGAATCCCCGAGGCCGGAGGAGGCGCATTTGAGAATCGGCGTGATTGGTACCGGCGGTATGGGAGCTCGCCACGCGAGGAACATCGCACGTCACGTCAAAGGCGCAACGGTGACCCTAGTGATGGATGCCGAGGAGGATCGTGCGGCATCGGTCGCCGCCGAGGTCGGTGCCGATGTCGCCCCGGAGGCCCGGGGCGTCATCCTGTCGAGCTACGTAGATGCTCTCGTAGTCGCCTCTCCGGATGCAACGCACGCCGGACTGGCCATCGACTGTATAGACGCGGGAAAACCGGCTTTGGTCGAGAAGCCCCTCGGCGTTTCAGGAGAGGATGCCCACGGCGTCGTCCTGGCTGAGGTTGCCGCCGGAAGGCGCCTTGTTCAGGTCGGCTTGATGAGAGAGTTTGATCCGCAACACATTGCCGTGAGACAGTCCATAACGGCCGGCGACATCGGGCGGCCCCTCATCTTCCGTGGGTGGCATCGCAACCCTCCACAGAAGCCGCGCCCGACAACCAATCAGGTCGTATTTGGGAGTGCTGTGCACGACATCCATTCGGCGCGCTGGCTTCTCGATTCAGATCCGGTTCGCGTCTTTGCGTCTGGCGTCGTGATACATCCGTCCGCGACCCAAGCTCTTGAATTGCAGCTCATTACGCTCGAGATGGCGAACGGCGCTCTCGCCACGATCGAGGTCAATGCCGACAGCGGGTTTGGCTACGAGGTGGGGGTTGAGGTGATCGGCTCGACAGGAACTGTGACGGTCGCTCCTCATCACACCCCGGTTGTGCGGAAGGGCGGCACCGCCGGACAGCGGATGGAGCCTGACTGGTTGGAGCGGTTCGAGACTGCTTACCTCAACGAGGTGAGGGCGTGGATTGCCTCAGTCAACACGGGCCGAGCTGTGGGAGCTTCGGCATGGGACGGCTACGTGGCCCTACTCGCCGCAGACGGTGTCGTGGAGTCACTCGACACAGGAATGCCGGTGGCAGTGGATCTACCGCGGCGACCCGCGCTCTATTCAGACCGGTCGCAGTAGCTCATCGAGTGCCTGGCGCAAACGCTTCTCGCTCACTTTGCCTTTGGCTCCAATCGGCTGAGCAAAGAGACTCACGCGCAGCTCTTGCAGCATCCAGGTCACGTCGATCATCTCCGATCGCCACGGGATTGATTCGATGATTCCGTCCAACCGGTCCTCCAACGTACGAACCCGCAATGTCGCGGCTGCATCACGATCCGGGTGCGAGGCAATCCGTTCGAGTCTGTATGAAGCTGCGCGCAGATAGCGCGCCACGTCAGGAAGACGCTCGAAGCCAACTCCGGCGAGGCACCCCAGGTAGATGAACTGGCCGATCTGGTCGGCAACGTCATCGAGCGCGGCGCTGAAGCGGTCGTCATCCGTTGCGTCGAAGGTCGAAGTCAGATGGCGCAACTCCTTCAGGATGGTGTTCGAGCGCTCCCCAACCGCATCCAGCACGTCGAGCAGGTTTTCTTTCGCAAAAGCAACGAGTCGCGAGAAGGCAGCTTCACTTCTGACGATTCCGCCAGCATCGGCGATGACCTTGTCGAGAGCGCAGTCGAGAGCATCCTCGGCCCAGTCGTCCCAATCCGGATACGGGCTAACCGCCAGGCCCAACTTCGCTTCTCGGGTGAGTGCGGAGCCCAAGAGTCGACGTGGGTTGGGAAGGTTGAGCTCGAGGAGACGGCGAATTCCCTGCCAAGTCTGCTCGACTTGAACCTGGGCACTCGCCACGAGACGAATCGCGACAGAGTCGCCGTCGTCGATGAGCGCCGGATACCCATCGATAGCGTGTGATTCGCCCTCGAGTGCAACTGTGGCGGGCAGCGTTCCGAAGTCCCACTTGGTGATGCCGGACCGCTCAATGGGATGGCTGATGGCTGCAACGACCTCCTCGACGTCGGACCTCACTTCGGCTCGTAGTGCGGCGAGGTCGTCGCCGGCAATGAGGGGGTCTCCTTGCTCATCGACTATTCGGAAATGAGTCCGAACGTGCGCCGGAAGAGAAGCCGAGTCGAAGTCACCTGGAACGATGACCTCTCCGCTGATTTCGGTGAGTTCCCTCCGGAGCGCCTCGATAAGTGAGCCTTCCTGGGCGTCCATAGACGAGGCAAGCCGTTGGGCCGTGTCGGGGATCGGGACAAAACGCTTCCGCAACCGTTTGGGAAGAGACTTCATGAGCGCCCTGATGAGGTCATGCCTGAATCCGGGCACATTCCACTCGAACACCACAGGATCGATCCGTTCCAGAACGTGCACGGGAATCGAGACGGTCACTCCATCGAAGCTACTCGCAGGATCGAATTCGTAGCTCAGGTCCAGGTCTAGGTCGCCATGACGCCATACCGCTGGGAACGCTTGATCGTCCACATCATCGGCATCCGCGGCTATGAGATCGTCCTGCGTCATGTGCAACAGCAACGGGTGCTCGTCGCGAGTTGAGGTCCACCACCGATCGAAATGGCGCACCGACACGACATCGTCCGGGATCCGGGCCGCAAAGAAGCGAGCCATCGCCTCCTCGTCAACGAGCATGTCGGCCCGCCTGCCCCGAGCCTCTTCAGCGAGTACCTGCTCGACCATCTCAGCGTTGTGCGCCACAAAGCCGTGGAGACTGTCCCATTCCCCCATAACGAGGGCGTGACGGATGAACAGCTCTCGGGCCGCTTCGGCGTCGAACCGCGAAGCCATGACGACACGGTCCGTCACCAACGACATGCCCAACATGGTGACGCTCTCGGCGGCCACTGCAGCTCCGCGTTTGTGGTCCCACCATGGATCGGAGACGGTCCGCCGCACTAGGTGGGCGCCGAGTTCTTCGACCGACGCCACGTCAACCGGTGCGTTGATCCGCGCCCAAGTCCGCGAAGTTTCGACGAGTTCAGCTGCCATGATCCAAGTTGGCGCCTTCTTGAAGAGTGTCGATCCAGGACTGATTGCGAACTTCACTCCCCTGGCACCTCTGTATTCGAAGCTGTTCGGATCCTTGTTTCCAATGTGGGACAGCAACCCGGTCAGGAGAGCCCGATGGATGTCCTCGCTCGACGCCGGCTTCTGGTTGTGTCGCAGACCTAGTTCCTTGGCGACTCGGCGCAACTGAGCGCGCAAGTCCTGCCACTCGCGCAGGCGGCGCCAGTTCAAGAACTCGCGCCGGCACATGCGACGGAACTGGTTTGAGGTGAGCTTGCGCCGTTGCGTTTCGACGTACGTCCACAAGCCGAGCAGGGAAGCAAAGTCAGATGTCTCGTCCTTGAATCGACTGTGTTGCTGGTCCGCTTGTTGTTCCTTGTCCGCCGGACGCTCTCGTGGATCGATGATCGAAAGCGCAGCCGCCAATGTGAGAATCTCGTCGAGGCAGAGTTCGTCATGGGCGGCAAGCAACATTCGCCCAATCCGTGGATCGAGTGGAATGCGTGCCACGTTACGGCCAACGTCCGTCAGCCACTGCCGACTTCCCACATCCTCCCCACTCACCGCACCAAGCTCCTCGAGCAGAGCAATTCCATCTCGAATCGACCTGGTGTCTGGGGACTCGACGAATGGAAACGCTTCGATCCCGCCAAGGCCGATCGCAGCCATCTGGAGGATGACCGATGCGAGGTTCGTTCGCAGGATCTCAGGATCGGTGAACTCGGGACGTCCTCTGAAATCTTCGACTGAATAGAGGCGGATGCACACTCCAGGACCGAGGCGGCCGCAGCGCCCGGCCCGCTGATTCGCTGAAGCCTGAGAGATCGCTTCTATGGGAAGCCGCTGGACCTTGGTGCGCCTGCTGTACCGGGAAATCCGGGCAGTTCCGGCGTCGATCACATAACGAATGCCGGGAACCGTGAGCGACGTTTCGGCAACGTTGGTGGCGACCACCACCCGCCTGCCCGTGTGCGCGGCAAAGACCCTGTGCTGCTCGGCAGCCGACAATCTGCCGAACAGCGGCAATACCTCTGTATGGGCCAGGCCGATGTCGACAATCGCTTCGGTGGCATCGCGTATTTCACGCTCGCCGGAGCAAAACACGAGGATGTCCCCATTGCCCTCGCGAGCGAGCTCCTCGACCGCAGCCACGATGCCATCCGTCTGGTCAACGGGTTCCCCGCCATCATCAGCTACCAGCGGCCGATATCTGACCTCAACGGGATAGGTGCGACCCGAGACCTCGACGATCGGAGCGCCGCCGAAGTGTTGCGAGAATCGCGCGGTGTCGATCGTCGCTGAGGTGATTATCACCTTGAGGTCGGGTCGCGTCGGGAGCAACCGTTTCAAGTAGCCGAGGAGAAAATCGATGTTGAGGCTGCGCTCGTGGGCTTCGTCGATGATGATCGTGTCATATCGCTCGAGATCGCGATCGCGTTGTAGCTCGTTGAGCAGAATGCCGTCTGTCATTACCTTGATCAGAGTGTTCGGTCCTACCCGATCCGTGAAACGGACTTGATAGCCGACCAGGTTTCCGACTGCGCTCTGCAGCTCTTCGGCGACCCGTTCCGCTATCGACCGAGCCGCGATGCGCCGTGGCTGAGTATGGCCAATCAGTCCGGCGACGCCTCGCCCCAACTCCAGGCACAGCTTGGGAAGTTGAGTGCTCTTTCCCGATCCGGTCTCACCGGCAACGATCACGACCTGGTGTTCGTTGATGATCTCGAGCAGCTCTGCGCGGTGCTCGATGATCGGCAGATCGGGATAGGTGATCGACTTCGGCACAGAGCGTTTGCGAGACGCTTTGGAACCCATGCTTCTCGACATGCCACCAGGTTACGGTCACCCGAGAAGGGGATATTTCTCCTGAGGCTGGCCAAGGGCTTCAGGGCTCAATGCCGAATAGCCGCCGTCAACAGCAATATCGGTGCCGGTGACGAACGTTGCTTCATCGGAGAGCAACCAGAAGATCGCCGCCGCGATCTCCTCCGGGTCGGCCATGCGCCCAAGCGCCTGGAATTCCGCTGCGAAGGAGTCAGCCCTCTGCCGGTCGCCGTAACGTCCCGCGATGTTGTTGCTCCAGGTCCAGCCCGGCGATACCGAGTTGACTCTGATCTTGTCTTTGGCCAACTGCACTCCGCCGGTTTTAGCCAACATGTGCAGAGCCGACTTCGTGACGGAGTACACCATTCGTGTCGGCTGGGCACGCATTCCCGAGATCGAAGAGATGTACACGACGGATCCGCTGCCCGCTCGACGCAGATGTGGAATCGCCTTCTGGGTGAGGATCGCCGCACTGATCAGATTGATGTCGAGGGCTCGCGCCCACTCCTCGCGGGTGGTGCCATACGTGGCGTCTTCGAATGTAACTGCGGCGTGTACGACCCCGTCGACGCCTCCGAACTCGGCAACGCACGTGTCGACCAGCAGATCAAGGAATGCGTCATCGGTGACGTCTCCTGCGAGATAGCGAGCCGACTCCCCGAACTCCGCAACGACATCGGCGCCATCCTTGACGTCGCCGAGTACGACTTGCCCCCCGCTGGCAACGATCCGCCGCGCCGCTGCCAGGGCGATCAGCGACGCGCCGCCGGTGAAGATGACGTTCATAGCGGACACCGGAAACGGGATACGAGATGCGTCGCCACGTCGCTAGATCCCAACCCGCTGATGCTTCTTCTCGGCTTCCCATTCGGCGCGGGCCACCCGCACCTGTTCGCGGTCGCTCACTTCGGGAATTCCGACCTCCCACCAGGTGCCGCCCTCGGTCCACGTGTACTCATCGACATCCATGACAATGGCGTAAGAGCGGTCGGCCGCCTTCGCCCGCCGCCACGCGTCAGGCAGATCGGCCAGCTTCTCGACCTTTTCAACCAAGGCCCCCATGGATTCGGCGTGCTTCACGAAATCAACGTGGAAGTAGCTCTCATGCCTTGCGGTGCGCAAAAGGTTGTTGAATTCCTCTCCTCCTGTGTTCACCTGGAGGCGGTTGATGACGGCGAAACCACCGTTGTCCATGATCATGAAGATGACCTTGTGGCCGGTCATGACGGTCGAGTAGATGTCGGAGTTCATCATCAGGTATGAACCGTCTCCGACCCAGGCTATGACGTCGCCATCGCCGCGAGCCATTTTTGCCCCCCACGCCCCGGCGATCTCGTAGCCCATGGTGGAGTAGCCGTACTCGGAATCGAAGGACGCAACGGACTTGGAGCGCCAGCCCATCGTCAGCTCGCCCGGCAGGCCACCGGCCGCGCTCAAGCAGTAGTCGCCGTCGTCACACAAGTCGTTGACAGCCTGGATGATCTCGGCATACGCCGGTTTGCCCTGAGGAGGCTTGTGCTTCCACGAGTCGAGGTAGTCGTGCCACTGCGCAATCTGGGCTTGGGCAAACTGCAACCATGCTTCGGGCGCGGAGTAATCGCCAATGGCCGTGTCGAGAGCGTCCAAGCTGACTTTTGCATCGCCGACAATCGGGATCGCCTGCTGTTTGTGGGCGTCCCAGCTGGCCGTGTTGATCGCCACAAACTTCACTTTGGGGTTCTTGAAGACGGCCCAGGACCCGGTTGTGAAATCCTGGAGACGGGTACCCACGGCAAGGACGAGATCGGCGTCCTCGGCGACGGCATTGGCAGCTGTGGATCCCGTCACACCAATGGGGCCGGCGTAGTTGGGGTGATCGTGAACCAACGTCGACTTGCCCGCGACCGTTTCGACCACCGGAATACCCCGCGCCTCTGCGAAGTGAGTCAGCCTTTCGATGGCGTCCGAATAGTGGACGCCGCCGCCTGCAATGATCATCGGCTTGTCGGCGGTGCTGAGGGCAGCCGCCGCGGCGTCGATATCGCGCTGATCGGGACCAGGACGCCGGATGTAGTGGAACTTCAGATCGAAGAACTTGGCCGGATAGTCATACGCCTCGGCCTGAATGTCCTGCGGAAGGGCGAGGAACGCGGGGCCTCTGGTGGCAGGATCCAGCATGGTCGCCAAAGCCTGCGGCAGCGACTGCACGAGCTGTTCCGGCCTGGTGATCCGGTCCCAATAGCGCGTTACGGGCTTGAAGGTGTCACAGACCGTTACGGTCGGGTCGCCGAAATTCTCGACCTGCTGCAGCACCGGGTCCACGATACGATGTTGGAAGGTGTCTCCGGACAGCAGCAATACCGGCAACCGATTGGCATGGGCCACCGCGGCCGCCGTCACCATGTTGGTTGAACCCGGGCCGATTGAAGAGGTTGCGATCATGATGCGCTTACCGCGCATGGCCTTGCCGAACGCGACCGCGGCAAGCGCCATCGACTGCTCGTTGTGGCCCCGCCACGTTGGAAGCTCATCTTGGACGGGCTGCAATGCCTCGGCGAGGGCTGTTACGTTTCCATGCCCGAAAATCCCAAAGGCCCCTGCGAAGATCGAAACCTCGTGACCGTCGACGACCGTCCGCTGCGCGGTGAGCCACTTCACCAGGGCTTGAGCCATCGTCAATCGAATTGTCTCCACGAGTCCTCCTCGCACTAGCCACCGAGTACTGAGTATCGAGTACCGGTGTGAGCATTCACAACCTGAGGTCGCGCACGTCTTCCCACTTCTCAGAGTCCCAGCTACGCACCATTGCGTCCATTACGTTGGCCACATCGATTGCGGCATCGAAGCTCGGATTCGATTCTCGCTCGCCCAACACGGCCCGAAGGAACTCGAGCGCCTCGATGGTTTTGAGGTCCTCGTACCCGATCGAATTTCCGCCTCCTGGAACGAAGTTGCCCTGGTGAAAGTAGTCACCGCCCGAGAGCACCTCGACGAATCCATCGGTCGGTTGTTCCTCGGGTAGGTACAGCTGAAGCTGATTCAGCTTCTCGTGATCCCACGAAGCCGCGCCGCGTGATCCGTTCAACTCGAATGCCATCTGGCTCTGCGGGCCGAAGATCGACCGATCTGCCTCGAGAGTGCCGCGTACGCCATTCGCGAACTCCACCAACGCACCGACGTAGTCCTCATTGGTGACTTGCCCCATCGGATCCTCTGGGGCACCCCGGTCGTAATGTGTGCCTTTCCCCGGTTTGGGGAGGGGCCTCTCCCTGATGAAGATCTCCCTGGTCGCCACGACTCTGTTGATCGGGCCGACCAGGAAGTGGGCCATGTCGATCGCATGGCTCATGATGTCGGCGAGACTGCCGAACTGAGAGTGCTCCTGCATGAATCGCCAACTGAGCACGCCGAGCCGGTCCCGCCCATACATCGAGAAGAATCGGCCCCTGTAATGAGTTAGCTCGCCGAGCCGGCCGCCTTCGATGAGGGCTCTGGCGTACTGCACCATCGGCGCCCATCGGTAGTTGTATCCACACCCGGACACGACGCCGGCGTCACGAGCCGCTTTCTCGATGGCGGCCGTGGCGGCGGGGTTGTCACCGACCGGTTTCTCGCAGAAGACATGTTTGCCGGCGGCGGCGACGGCTTCAGCGATTTCCCGATGCATGGCTGTTGGTGCCGTGATATCGATGACGTCGATGTCGCTGCGGTCGAGAAGGTCGTGCCAACTCGCAGTGCTGCTGGCGAACCCGAAATTGTCGGTTGCCATGTCGAGACGCTCCGGAACTGTGTCGGCGACCGCGACCAACTCGGGCACGATGCCGGCTTCCGGGAAATAGACAGGGATGTTGCGGTACGACCGGGAGTGGGCTTGGCCCATCCAGCCGAATCCGATCAAGCCGATTCCAATCCGCCTCCCCAACGTCATTTAGTGAGTCTTTCCCACACATCGGCATTGATGAGATGATCGGGCTTTTCACCCGCAAGCACTTGGATTGCTTGCTCGAACGCCTTTCTGAACATACGCCGCTTGCCTTCCCACGTCCCGGAAGCGACGTGAGGCGTCACCAGGACGTTGTCTCGCTCCAGGAGCGTGTGACCTGGCGGAAGGGGCTCGGGGTCTGTGACGTCGAGCCCGGCTGCCATGACCTTTCCGCTATCGAGGGCAGAAATGAGTCCCTCTTGGACGACCACGCCGCCACGTGAAGTGTTTACGAACACAACGCCATCTTTCATGGCGGCGAAGCGATCGGCGCTGAACAGGCCGGCTGTGTCTGCATTCAGGGGCACATGAACCGATATCACATCAGCCTCGGCGAGAAGCGCTTCGAGCGTTGCGGCCCGCTCCGCTCCTGCGAATGCGGTTGGAGCCAGGTGCGGGTCATAGGCCAGCACTCGCATGCCGATGCCATGCGCCGCAGTTGCCACTCGCCGCGGAATCCGTCCGAACCCTACGAGCCCGAGGGTCTTGCCATCGAGCTCGACGGCATGATGGCGGGCGAACATGTCGTGTTGCCCGGCCTGAAGCCAGCCGGCAGATCGTTTCATGTTCTTGGCTGCGTTGAGTATCAGCCCAAACGCGTGCTCTGCGGTGGAAACCGTCGGGCCGTCCGGAGTGTTGCATACCGCAATGCCCCTTTTGGTCGCCTCTGCGATGTCGACCTTGTCGACACCAATTCCAGTCCGGCAAATCACTCTGAGTCGGGGTGCCGCATCCATGAGAGCAGCGTCGTAAGTCAGCACACCGGCTAGTGCTCCCGCTGCATCCGTGATGCCGCGCAGAGGGCTGTCAGCTGTGCCCGGCCCCAGGATCTCGGCCGCAACTTCGAGTTCGTCCTCGAGGTCAGGGAGCGCTGGTCGCTCGAGCCAAATCTTGGGCCTGTTACTCACTCCGCCTCCAATGAACTCGCGGCGACTCTAGGTAGGTCCGACTGCCGATCCAACATGTCCACCGGCTAGCGTGCCGTCGATCGGAGCGGGAGCATATGAACAATCCACTCAAGGAAATCTGGGCAGCAGGGAACGTGGCTCATGGAGGGTGGCTCAGTGTCGCCAATGCGGTGACGGCTGAGGTGATGGGTTCAGTCGGCTTCGACTACCTCTGCGTCGATATGCAGCATGGCGCCGCTGATTACTCGGACGCTCTTGGGATGTTTCAGGGTCTCCAGAGCTCGTCAAGCGTGCCAATCGCACGAGTGCCCTGGAATGAGCCGGGCATAATCGGACGTGTGTTGGACGCGGGCGCATTGGGGGTAATTGTGCCCATGGTCAACAGCGTCAACGAAGCGGCAGCGGCCGTCGCAGCCTGCCGATATCCGCCGGCAGGGTCGCGAAGCTGGGGTCCGATGCGAGCGGCTCGCCTTCACGCCGGCTACTCGCCCGCCTCAGCCAATGAGGGGGTTGCCGTGATCCCGATGATCGAGACCGCCCAAGCGGTTGAGGCCCTCGAGGACATTCTCGATATCCCCGGCATCGACGCGGTCTACGTAGGCCCTGCCGACCTTTCAATCAGCTACGGACTGCCACCAGCGTCAGACAACGACGGTCCGTTTCTAGCCGCGCTGGACCGCATTGTGACCGTCTGCAATGCCCGCGAAGTCGTGCCGGGCATCCATACGACTCCCGCGCTGGCACAAAGGCGGCGCGACCAAGGCTTCAGAATGATCACCGTCACGAGCGACGCGATCGCTTTGGCATCTGGAGCCAAATCCATGCTCGAAGGCGGCACCGGCGGAGACAGCCTCTACTGAGGTGACGAGTGCTGGGTGGAATTCCTAGGCGCTGTGAACGAACGGCGTCTCTGGGAGGCCTCGCACGCCCGGGTCCAATGCAAACACTGCACCTGCGAAGGGCTGTTGTGCGGCCGGGTTGGTGTTCTGGGAAATCGATGTGACGTAGAGCACGTCGAGGTCGGCACCGCCAAACGTCGGCATCGAAGGCTTCTCGACGGGCATGTCGATGACACGATCGACTCGACCGTCCGGCGTGATGCGGGCGACAGCCCATCCATACACGCACGCGATCCAATAGCAGCCTTCTGCATCGACCGACGCTCCGTCTGGTCTGCCCGGTATATCGGCAAAATCCAGAAAAGTCCTCGAGTTGAAAGGCTCGCCGGTGCCGGGGTCGTAGTCGAATTGCCAGACGGTCTCCGTCGGCGAGTCGGCGAAGTACATCGTTGTGCCCTCGGGGGAAAAAGCTATGCCGTTGGAAACACCGATGTCCCAACGTACGGTCGTGGCGGAGAGGTTCGCATCAACACGATGCAACATCCCAGTGGACTTGCCGGCGTCAGTGGTCTGGAACATGGATCCGACCCAGAAACGACCTTGACGATCGGTTCGGCCGTCGTTGAGTCGGTTGCCGGTACCGCCTTCTTCGAGATCTCGAATTGGCTCGAAGATGTTCGTCGACCACGTATACCAACCGAGCTCATGCTCCGCACCCATGAGAAGGCGGCCGGCTTCGTGAGTCAGCACGATCGAGCCGGGGCGCACCGGCAGGCTCTGAGACCGGTCGTCGCCAGCGGCCGGATCAAAGCGGTGAACAGCACGCCCTTCGATGTCCACCCAATACAGAACGCCTTCTGCTGGAGCCCATAACGGGCTCTCACCTATCAAGGCGCCAGCGTCGACCGCGACCTCGACCGTCACATCGACGCTGCCAGGTCCTGAAGGAACTCAACGCTCGCGATCGCATCGGCAATGGGCCCCTGTCCCGGCTCTGGCTCTTCGTCGAGCACCTTGTCCTGTTCGAGGACATACCAGCCAGTGAATCCGCCGGCTTCGAGGTGCCGGATTACACCGGCAATGTCGACCGCACCTTGGCCGAGCGCAGTGAACATACCGTCGATGGTTCCCTGCCTGAATGGGATTTCACCAGCACGAATCATCTCGGCGTATTCGCCATCGACATCCTTGAGATGGACATGGCTGACTCGACTCGCTGCATCACGAGCGATCGAGGCCGGATCGGCTCCCCCGATGAATACGTGCCCGGTGTCGAGGCACATGTCGACGTCACAGTCGGTGAGGAAGCGATCGATGTGTGCCGCGCGCTCGATGACCATTCCCCAATGCGGATGGAGGGCTGTGCCAAGGCCCTCCTCTGCCACCACATCACGTAGTCGCTCCAAGTTGGAGAAGAACATCTTCCACTCACCGGCTTCGAGTTGAAGTGAATCGTCATAGCCCGCTTGTGCGGTCGCCGGGCCCAACACCAGAACATTCGCCCCCCCGGCCGCCATCTGGCGAGCCGCCCTGCGCGCGTAGGCAATCTGCTCGTCGACCAAGTCTGGGCGATACAGGATTGCGGGCACGAAGCCCCCAACCACGACG
Source organism: Actinomycetes bacterium (assembly GCA_024638645.1). Classification (GTDB taxonomy): domain Bacteria; phylum Actinomycetota; class Acidimicrobiia; order Spongiisociales; family UBA5794; genus JAHEJX01. The sequence goes on along the minus strand of JAHEJX010000019.1, from coordinate 27,816 downwards.
AGGCCGTACCCCTTTACGTAGTCGGCCATTTCGTCGGGATTGAGTGGCAGATAGCCGTCGGGCCCGAGCTCGGTGGCATGCAGTCCGGCATCCGCCATCTCTTGCATGACCCGATCCCGCTGCATCAGGTGACCCCAGCCAGGGGAACCGTCCACCCCCCACGTAATGGGCGCGCCGGCAATGCGATCCAGAAAGCTCATTCGATTTCCTCCAGTTCAACCATCCGGCGCTCCCCGAGCGACAGGTCGCAAGCGGCCGCCACTCTGAGATTCTCGTACGCGTCGCGTGGGGTTGAGGCGGGCTTCTCGTCGCCGCGCATCACGCGAAGGAATCCTTCCATTTCTGCTCGATATGCGGCCGCAAATCGGTCCCAGAAGGTTGTGATGGGGTCTGCCGGCGCGCTCGTTCCCGACTCTGCAGAGCGAATAGGAGTTCGGTCACTCCAACCGGCTGCAACACTGTCTTTCTCTGCGAACACCTCGAGCCGCACGTCGTACCCGACAGGATCGAGCCGGAGGCCCGAGATCTGGGCAATCGTCCCCGACGACATTTCGAGTGTTGCGGCCGCGCTGCCGACATCGCCGAGTTCGGCGATTGCAGGATGGCCGAGAGCTGAGCCGGCAGCAGCCACACGCACTACCTCTTGGCCCGTGACGTACCGAACGGCGTCGATGTCGTGAATTAGGCAGTCCCTGAAGATCCCACCACTGCGCGGAATGTACTCCAGCGGGGGCGGTGCCGGGTCGTGCGTTTGCGAGCGGACAAGAAACAGCTCGCCGAGTTCGCCGTCGGCTATGCGCCGCCGGATGGATCGTATTGCCGGGTCGTATCTTCTCTGGAATCCCATCTGGACGGCAATGCCGGCAGCCTCGACAGCCTCGACTGCTCGCCGGGTGGCTGCTAGGTCGAGGTCGATGGGCTTCTCACAGAACGCAGGCTTGCCGACCCCGGCTGCCCGCTCCAGCATCTCGGCGTGCGTGTCTGTGGAGCTCGCAATGACGACGGCGTCAGCCACTTCGAACAGCCGGTCGAGATCAGACGGTGTCGCTCCGATCTCGTGGGCGACCGATTCGGCGCGATCTGCTACTGCGTCGAACACCAGCAGATCGTCTACTCCGTCGAGCGACTTCAATATGCCGGCGTGATAAGCACCTATCCGCCCGGCTCCTATCAACCCGAGTAGCACGGCAAACTCCTGTCAACTGTTCTGGTTCCGCCGCGGCGACGGTATCTGCCCGAGGCTCCGGATTCAAGACGCGCCGGGCCCCTCTTGGCGGACGGCCGAATCACTGACTAACTTGTGGCGATCGCTGGGTGCGCAGGCACCTTTTTCAAGTGATATCAGCTGATCTAGTTCTTGGAACGAGGCATCCGCCAAACGAATCGGGAGTGAAACACTTCCATGGCGCGAGCCGAACCGTTTCAAGAAGGGAGACACAAGTAATGAAGAAATTCCGTCTGGTAGCGCTGCTCGCGTCGCTCGTACTCGTCATTGCCGCCTGTGGCAGCGATGATGGCGACGGCACGTCGACAACGGCCGGTGGAGACACCACCGCAACTACCACAAGCGACACGGTCGACCTGAACCAGGGTTCCGACCTCACGTTCCACATGGTTACCCACTCCGATGACGGCACCTTCTGGTCCGTCGTGAAGAAGGGCATGGAAGACGCATGTACCGCCGTTGGGGTGAACTGCGTTTGGAGCCCATCGTTCAACGACCCTTCCAAGCAGGTGTCTGACATCGAGGCCGCTATTGCCGCAGGCAGTAACGGTATCGGCGTCTCGCTGGCGTCACCGGAAGCCGTAGTGCCGGCGGCAACCGCCGCTGTGGCTGCCGGAATCCCGGTCGTCACCCTCAACTCGGGCGTGAACGACTATCAGAGCATCGGCGCTATCACTCACATCGGCCAGACCGAGACCGCCGCCGGCAACGGTGCGGGACTCAGGTTCAACTCCCTTGGAGCTACCAAGGTTCTTTGTGCTCAGCAGGAGCAGGGCAACGTTGGCCTCGAGGAGCGCTGCCAGGGTGCTGTGGAGACATTCACCGGCGCCGGCGGCGTAGTAACCCAGTTCGTTGGCCCGGACGCCAACCCTGAGGAGCAGATCAACACGATCCTCGCCGCCCTGCAGGCCGATCCGGACATCAACGCCGTCTTTGGCGTTGGCCCGATCGTTGCCTTCCGCGCTGTGGAAGCCTGCTCACAGGCGGGCCGCGAGTGCTTCATCGGCGGTGTGGACAACTCAGAGGACGTGACTGCGGCCATCGAGAACGGTGAAATCAACTTCACCATCGACCAGCAGCAGTACCTCCAGGGGTATGCCACGATCATCACGCTGTATCTGAACAACACGAACCTGAACACCCTCGGTGGTGGATTCCCGATCCTGACTGGACCGGGTTTCGTCGACACCGACAACATTGCCGAGATCAAGGCACTGGTGGCAGCGGGAACCCGCTAAACCAACAACCGATAATCGACAGAGAGGGGGCCGGTACGCCGGCCCCCTCTCTCTTCGCCCCGGCCAGAAGTGTTCCCCGGGCAGCGGCCCGGCCGGTTCGATACACTCACCGTTCTGTCGATGAAGAGGAGCATCGGATGCGAGCCGAGGGATTCGTTGGTAGTGATGTCGGATCAACCTTGTGACCACCACTGCACCGGCGGCTGAGGCCGCCGCCGCTCCCGACGAAAGGCTCGCCTATCGAGGACCGATTCAGCGCCTGCTGATTAGGCCGGAGATCGGCGCCCTCATTGGAGCAGCCGTCATCTGGGTCTTCTTCTGGGCGGTTACCGATGTCTTTGGCACCACCGCCGGGGTCAACAACTATCTGGATGTGTCGGCCAGCCTCGGCATCATGTCGATCGCGGTTGCGCTGCTGATGATCGGCGGCGAATTCGACCTATCGTCCGGTGCAATCACCGGAGCCACCGGCATGCTGGTGGTCCTTCTCGTCAAGGAAGTCGGCGAGTTCGGCGGTGCGGGATTTCCCCTATCTGTCGCCATTCCCCTGACCCTGATCTTTGCCTTGATCATCGGATGGGCCAACGGCACCCTCGTCGAAAAGACGGCGTTGCCGAGCTTCATCGTCACGCTCGCGACCTTCTTCATCCTGCGAGGGGCCAAGCTGGGTTTCGCCAAGCTCTTCACTGACAAAGTCATTGTGGAGGGCCTCAACGACGCTCCCGATCACGGTTTCTGGGAGAACGTCTTCGGCGCGGTCTGGATCCGCAATGATCATGTTTGGGACAGCTTCCTCGGTGGGCGCAACGTTGTCTACGGAGTCCTCCTCACTGTTGGTGCTTTGCTGCTCATCGTCGGGGTTCTCGAACTGATGTTCCAACGCCGCGAGACACCGGCCCAGGCGAGGATGCCGGTAGCCGTCGTTGGATTTGCAGCTGGGGTGCTCGGGCTCATTCTTCTGGCCGCCACGGATGGCACGTCGGACAACTGGCTGTGGGGCATCGTCTTGGCCGCCGGTGGGGCCGTCGGCATGTATGGAATGGGTGCATGGCGATACGAGAGGCGGGCTGATTCGAGCGCGGCTGTGAACCTCACTGGCAGGGTGGGACGAAACGTCGCCATGGGGGGCGGCGCCATCGCCCTCGGAGTCGTCCTTGGGTTGATTCTCGACGCAGAGTCCCAGACCGAAATCGGCTTCCTGCTAACCGTGCAGGGCTTCCGCGCCATCGCGTATGCGGGGCTGATCATCACCGGCGTCATACTGCTTCTTGGAGCGGCCCGCAGCGCCGGGAAGACCTCAGCGCGGACACAGCTGGCAATAACCTCCATGGCTGCGGCAGCCATCGTGGTCGTGGCGTTCATCGTGCAGAGCCAGGCAGATTCGAGGAAGTTCCGCGCCGAGTTCTTCGCGGTGATCATCGGTGCCGCGGTGCTCATGCTCGCATTCGGAGTGCTGCGGTCGACGTTTGTGGAGCGCCGTAAGCCGGACGCAGTCGCAGACAAGAGAGGTCGCACCCTTGCCATGACCGGTATCGCCGTGGCATTCACCGGCTTGGCAGTCCGTCTCATGTGGGCAACGACGTTCGAGAACGAGACCATCCGCGGTGAGGTGCGGTGGCGCATTGCGGTCTTCTACTTCATTGGATTCGCCATCGTCGCCAGCTATCTGCTCCTGAGAACGAAGTTCGGTAGCTGGACCTTTGCCGTCGGCGGTAACAAAAACGCGGCCCGTCAAGTTGGTGTGCCGGCGGCTCGCACCAAGACGATCCTCTTCATGATCGTGTCTGCGGCGGGCTGGCTCGTCGGAATGCTCATTGCGTTCCGACTCAATTCGGTCCAAGCCAACGTCGGTGATGGCAACGAGTTCTTCTACATCATCGCGGCTGTCGTCGGCGGCAACTTGCTGACCGGCGGCTACGGATCGGTGATCGGAGCCAGCATCGGTGCCGTCATCATGGCGATGTCCTTCCAGGGCATCCCGTTTGCCGGGTGGAACTCAGACTGGCGATTCCTCTTCGTCGGCGCGATCTTGCTCCTGGCGGTATTGGTGAATAACTACGTAAGAGCGAAAGCAGAGGCAGCGTCATGAGTGACCCGGCACTCCTCGAGTTAGACAACATCTCCAAGTACTACGGGAACATCATCGCCCTCACCGGCGTGACGACCTCGGTCAACGCTGGAGAGGTGACGTGTGTCCTCGGTGACAACGGTGCCGGCAAATCTACGTTCATCAAGATCATCGCCGGAGCCCATCAACAAAGTGAAGGCACGCTGCGAGTCGAGGGCCAGGAGGTCATGTTCGACTCACCGCGCGATGCGCTCGAGCTCGGCATAGCGACGGTGTACCAAGACCTTGCGGTTGTTCCCCTCATGTCGGTCTGGCGCAACTTCTTCTTGGGAGCAGAGCCGACCCGCGGATGGGGCCCGTTTCGCCGGGTCGACCAGGAGAAGGCTTCCGGTATCGCCAAGGACGAGATGGCCAAGATGGGTATCGATATCCGCGATACCGAGCAGGCCGTGGGCACGCTCTCCGGCGGTGAGCGCCAGTCCGTTGCCATCGCCAGAGCCGCGTACTTCGGGGCCAAGGTGTTGATCCTCGACGAGCCCACGTCGGCGCTTGGTGTCAAGCAGTCTGGCGTGGTGCTGAAGTACATCATCGAGGCTCGCAACAGGGGCCTCGGCGTGATCTTCATCACTCACAACCCGAACCACGCCTGGCCGGTAGGTGATCGCTTCCTGATCCTCAATCGCGGCAAGTCGATGGGGAACTTCGCCAAGGACGAGATCACCCGCGACGAGCTCATCATGATGATGGCCGGGGGCGCCGAGCTCGAGGAACTCACGAAGGAGCTCGAGGCCGCATCTGCCGGTGACGAGAGCCTCGCCCACCTTGCTGAAGAGTTCGCCGAGGAATTCCACGAACTCGAAGAGCGTGTCGAGGACGATGACCACTGAGTCGGAGGCCCTGTGCGGGTCTGGCTGACAGGGGGAACTGGTTTCGTCGGGAGCAACATTGTGCATGCCGCGCTTGCGGCCGATCACGATGTGTTCACAACGACGCATTCGTTCACTCCGCCACCACGCGTCGGTTATGGCAGCGATCGAGTCGATATGACCGATGCCTCGGCGGTATCGGCAAGTGTTGGCCAATTCAACCCGGATCTGGTTGTCCACTGCGCCATCCTCAACGACTTCGACAGGATGTACGCCGACCGCCCAGGGTCTTGGGACGCCTTTGTCGAGGCAACACGCCACACCGCGAGCGCCGCTGAAGACGCAGGTGCCAGTTTCGTGCTGGTATCTACAGATTGGGTCTTCGATGGCACCCAGGGCGGAGCCGACGAAGAGACACCTCCGAATCCGGTCAACATCTACGGCGTCCTGAAACTCGCCAGCGAGATGGTGGCGCTCGAGCGCGGCGGAGCCGTGGCCCGAGTTTCCGGAGTCAACGGGCTGCATCGGGCAAGGCCGGATACGCCTCGGCACCAGGACCCTGGGTATGGCTACTTCGTCGCCTCTCTTGTAGACGCTGTGCGATCCGGCAGGAAATACAGGGTCTGGGAAGCTCCGAACATAAACATGCGAGCAACGCCTTCGCTGGCGATCCAGTGTGGCGAGCTGATTCTGCGGATCGGGGCCGGTCGCCACACGGGGATATTTCACACCTGTGGCGCCGATGCGGTCGGCCGAATGGAACTGGCTCATCTCGCGTGTGAGGTATTCGATCTCGATCCGGCAATGGTGGAGTCGGGACCTGTCCCGCCTGGACAGATGCTTCCGGCACCTGTTCCGTACGACACGAGCTTGACGACGCCGCGAACTGCTGAGCTACTCGACCATCCGCCCACGCCCGTCCGCGAACTACTGGAGAGGTTTCGCGACGAGTACGAGGCAGCGTGAACCGGGTCCACAGCTTCATACTTGCTCTACTGATTGCGGCAGCGCCGAGCTGCGGCGGAATCGACGAGGATGCTACGGGGCCCCATCCATCTGAGAGTGTCGTTCAGGTGCTCGGTGAGTTCTGTAGACGAGATGCCCAGGGCAGCGGTGTCATCATTGATGACGATTTGGTGCTCACCAGCGCACACGTCCTCGCCGGGTCAGAGGGCGGATTGCGCGCAAGACGGCCGGGAACCGAAGCCGTGCCGGCAACTCTCGTGTCGATCGACCCGGACCGTGATCTCGCCCTCCTCGTTGCTCCAGGCATCGGCGGGAGTGTTGCCGTGCGTGGTCTCGCCGATTCAGCCACGGCGGGTGTGATCGGCACGGTCAACGCCGACGGCCACCTCGAGCTACTTGCCTACTCCGTGGATCGTCCCATCACTGCGAATTCCGGCGACATCTACGACGAGGGAGAAGTGACCCGTTCTGCCCTCCAGCTCAGCGCAGATACCCTCCCGGGGGACTCGGGGGGCGCCCTCTTTGACTCCGCCAACCGCGTGGTTGGTATCGTCTTCGCCCAATCCCGCAGCCTCGGCGGCGTGGCCTATGCCCTGGCTATGTCTGAGGTGAACGCATTCTTGAACGGTGCCGACACGAGCAAAGAGGTTCCGGCAGGGCGATGTCGATAGATAGGACGATGGATGGCCAAGCAGCTCTACTTTCCGAACGGCACCGCAGCGAGCGGTACCGACCTCCTGTACACAGACCCAGCTCATGCCAACTGGGACTACAGCGGACTTCGAGTGTTCCGGTTGGCCCCAGGAGAGAGCAAGGTGCTGACCACCGGCTCGGACGAGATTGCGGTGTTGCCGCTGGCGGGCGGAGCGGACGTTGAGATCGAATCCCATAGCTGGACCCTGGCCGGAAGGGATGGTGTTTTTTCGGGAGTGACCGATTTCGTCTACGCCCCTATCGACGCAGAGGTGAAGCTCACGGCAACACGTGATGCGGAAATCGCGATTTGTGCGGCGCGAGCGACTCGGCGCATCGATCCGTACTACGTGGCGGCACAAGACATTCCCATCGAGGTGCGCGGAGGGGGGCGCGGAACCCGCCAGATCAACAACTTTCTCAGCGCAGACATGTTCGACGCAGATACTCTCATTGCCGTCGAGGTCATCACTCCTGAAGGCAACTGGTCCTCCTATCCCCCACACAAGCACGACGAGTTCTCGCCGGACGAGGTAGCGCTGGAGGAGATCTACTACTTCCGGATCGACGGACCGAACGGTGTTGGATTCTTCAACATGTACACGGCCGACGGTGAGATCGATGTCACAGAGCTGATCAGGGACGGGGATCTGGTTCTTGTGCCGCGCGGGTACCACGGTCCGGCGGCAGCTACTCCGGGCCATCACATGTACTACCTCAACGTGATGGCCGGCCCGAGCGACCAACGAGTTTGGAAATTCTGTGACGACCCCGACCACCATTGGGCACGCGCAATGCTTGACGGCCTCGATCCCGATGCACGACTGCCGCTATACGGTGGCTAGAGGTCGGCCAGCTCAGCGAACGTGCTCTTCAGCATTGGGTACTGCCGCCGGTACAGGTCATAGCTCTGGGAGTAGTCGGTGGCACTTCGAAATGTGCCACTGCTCGTCTGCACCCATTGTTCGCCCAAGCCCGCAGCTGTGTCATGCCATCCGGCGCCCGAGGCGGCCAGAATTGCCGCCCCGTACGCAGCGCCCTCGGTGATTGACAATCCAACCAGGTCTGCCCCAACGACATCTGCAATGATTTGCCGCCAGACCGAGCTTCTACTGCCTCCCCCCGACAGGCGAATAAGGTCCGGTTCAGGCACTCCGGCAGCTCGCATCAAGTCGTAGGTCTCGCGCAAACCGAAAGCGACGCCTTCCATCACGGCGCGGGCCAAGTGGCCCCGCGTGTGACGCACAGAGAGCCCAATGAAGGCTCCCCGAGCCAGCGGATCCGGATGTGGCGTCCGCTCTCCTGTCAGGTACGGCAGGAACAGCAGCCCATCCGATCCGGGGGCGACCGCTGATGCCTCGTCACTCAGGATCTCGAAAGGCATGCCGGGCGCGATGGTGTCGCGGAGCCATCGCAGTGATCCGGCGGCAGACAGCATGACCCCCATCATGTGCCAGCGATTCGGCACGGCGTGGCAGAAAGCATGAACCCGCGCTTGCGGTTCGATAGCCGGCTCACGAGACGCTGCGAACACCACTCCTGAGGTTCCGAGCGATAGGGCGACCTGTCCCTGATCGAATATGCCGGTCCCCACCGCATTTGCAGCTTGATCTCCGGCGCCTGCGACGACCGGTGTGCCTCGTTCCAGGCCTGTTGCAAGTGCAGCCTCACCGGAGATCCGACCACAGACCTCGTCGCCCTCGAAAGAATCTGGCAGCAAGGAGCGATGAATTCCCACTGCGGCGATGATCTCTTCTGACCAGTCGCGTTGGGAGAGATCGAACATCTGCGTGCCGGACCCGCCGGCTTTGTCTGTCGCTAACTGCCCGGTGAGCCGATATCGCACGTAGTCCTTGGGCAGCAGCAGGCTCCTCGCCTCTCCCAGCACCTCCGGCTCATGGTTGCCAACCCACATCACCTTGGAAGCCGTGAAGCCGGTTAGAGCGTCGTTACCGGTGATTGCGATGAGTCGGTCTCTACCGACTCTGGCCCGGAGCTCGTCACATTCGGCGCCCGTCCGCTGGTCATTCCACAAGATGGCGGGGCGAAGCGGTCGGCCCTGGCCGTTCAGCAGTACGAGCCCGTGCATCTGACCGGCCACACCGACTGCTTCGACTTCCGAACCTGCGATGTTCGCATTCTCGAGGCAGGCCCGGATCGACTGTACGGTCGCCGTCCACCACAATTCGGGGTCCTGTTCCGACCAGAGAGGTGCAGGTGAGTCGAATGGGTATTCGGCTGCCGCCGAAGCCACAACTGCTCCCGACGAATCGACCAGCAACGCCTTGGTCGCCGTCGTCGACGTATCCATGCCAAGTACGTAGCCCATTGCGGCGACTTTAGAACCGGAGACTCGTCTAGCCTCGCCCCACTGAGCGTGGAGTAGTTCCTTGAAGTACGCACTTGGCTTCTTTCCGACCGATCTTTCGATGCAGCCGGTTGAGTTCGGCAGGGCGGCTGAGGATGCCGGCTTCGAATCGATCTGGTTTCCGGAGCACTCGCATATCCCGACCAGCCGACGCACTCCGTGGGGCGGCCGCGAGGGAGCGCCACCACTTCCGGAGCACTACTGGCGCACCCACGACGCAATCGTTGCACTCACCGCCATCGCGGCAACCACCGACCGAATTCGGCTCGGCACGGGGATCACGCTGCTCGCTCAGCGGGATCCAATCTGGACGGCGAAGGAAGTAGCGTCTCTCGACGTCATCTCCAACGGAAGAGTCATCTTCGGCATCGGCTACGGGTGGAATCTCGAGGAGATGGAGAACCACGGCATCAATCACCAGAAGAGGCGAGCCATCGTCCGCGAGAAGATGCTTGCAATGAAGGAGATCTGGACGAAAGACGTGGCGGAGTTTGCCGGCGATCACGTTCACTTCGATTCCCTGTGGTCATGGCCGAAGCCCACGCAGAAGCCACATCCGCCCATCGTCATCGGCGGAGCGCCGACATCCGTGACCTTCCGGCACGTGATCGAGTACGCCGACGGCTGGATGCCGCTCTATGGACGGTTCCCGATCGTTGATCACGTCGCAACGCTGCGGGCCCGCGCTGATGAAGCCGGAAGGGATCCTGCCTCCATCGAAGTGAGCGTGTTCTTTGCGCCCCAGGATGAAGCTGTCATAGAAGAACTGCGCTCCGCCGGAGTCGACCGGGTCATACTGCCCGTGTCGTCACGCCCTGCGGCGGAGACGGCTCCCTGGATTGAAGAGCTTGGCCGATTTGCCAGCAGGCTCGGCTAGTCCTCCCCAAGCTCACGTAGTCCGTGAGCCAGGCCGTCGATTGATTCGATCGGCTCCGAGAGCGACCGGATTTCCCAATCCTCTATGTGTTCTGCTGAATCGCCCGGGGCCATCGTTCGCAGTGGACCGAGGGTCTCCAATTCCATGAAGTTCGCATTGGCGTAGCACTGGAGCGCCGCGCCCTTGTCTGGGTAGTGCGCCGACGCATCCGTAACAGCGCGTTTTATCAGTGCGGTGCGTCCCCGGACGTACGCACTCCATTCTGCGACTCCCGAGGTACCCACCTTGGTGGGAGTCGATCTTCCACCGCTCACGATCACTGCGTCATCGGAGAAATGAAGAAGCGGATCGTTGATGCTGGTGTACGGCCACAGCACGAAGTTGCGATCGGGCTGTAACTGGCCAGGGGCGCCGCGAAGCAGCGGAAGGAGAACGATCCCGTCGGCGGGAAGCATCGTTATCGCCCAAGGAGCAGCGACCGCCGTCGACTCCCCGGCATACGTGAGCCGATGTGTAATCCGCAGCCTGGGTCGACTCGGGTGCAGTTCGATGTCCATCTCGCGGCGAAATGGGATCGAAGGTGCCGCGGGCACACCGAGGCCGACGCGCCCGGCCAACTGCATGATTTCGACGGCGCCGTCGTCCGGAGTGTATGTCATGTCACGTACCTCAGGAGCGATCCATAACCGATGGCCACCTCGCATGCTGAAGTCGGCTCCAGGTCGCCATTCGAGTTTGGCGTCAGGCAATTGTGCCATCAGGTTGTCTCCGCCCACCAGGCCGGCGTGCAGAATGCGCGGTCCGTACGCAGTGGACGCGGCGACTTCGATCACGTCGTTGGAGAGTCGCAGCAGTTCGGCCGACCCAGGCGGTGACATGGCTCGAAGTGTAGGGGCCGAGTTGCAAGGCATATCTGCCCGAATTTCCGGTCCTTTCGGCCCTTATGGGGAACTGCGTCGAGTGTCTACGTTGACACCAGCAGCTGATTGGAGGCGTAGGTGGATGAAACCTTCCGGCCCACGATTTTGATTCCTCTGGATGGTTCGAGGTTGGCGCGAGCCGCAGTCGATGAGGTGCTGCCCCTCGCCAAGGCGACCGGCGCTTCTATCACCCTCATTTCCGTGATGGAACCGATAATGGACCGGCACTTCGAGACCTTTGCCCACGCGGAAGACATCTCGATCAGCGAGGCCATAGAGGTCTACCTCGAAGGTGAGGCGAGGCGACTCAGCCAGGACACCGGCCTCATCGTGACCTCGATGGTCGTGGGTGGTTTTGGCGACAAGACGGGTGAGGTGCTTGCTCATTTCGGCGCCAAGAACGGATTCGACATGATCGTCATGTCAACGCGTGGCCTCTCGGGATTCAAACGCCTTGTCATCGGCAGCGTTGCTCGTGAAGTGGTCGACTCAGCTGAAGTACCGGTGCTTCTGTACCCACCCAGGTAGCGCCTCATGTGAGCCGATGTTGTACGGTCGCACAATGGCTACGCACCGGCCCAGATTCGAACCTGCTGACCCGGCTTTTGCAGACCGGGTCCGCGCCGACTTCGCGATGCAGGCGGCGATGTCGGCATTCGGTATCGCAATAGTCGAGATCGGCTCCGGATGGGTCGAATTCGAATTCGCTCCCCCGCCGGGATTGACACAGCAAGACGGCTTCGTGCACGCCGGCGTCGTGGCAACTGCCCTTGACAGCGCGTGCGGGTACGCCGCGATGTCGTTGACTTCACCACAGGCCCGTGTCCTCACCTCCGGCTACAAGGTCGATCTACTTCGGCCCGCGACCGGTGATCACTTCGTAGCTCGCGGTTGGGTCGTGAAGCCGGGGAGGAAGTTCACCGTGTCTTCTGCGGACCTCCTGCGATCGGATGGCAAGGCTGTAGCCATCATGACGGGAACGATCGTCCAGCTGTCCGCGCTCAGCTGAGCTCCTCCTGGAGGGCGGAGATGAGCTGTTCAACTTCTGCCAACGACGTGTAGTGCACGAACGAGAGGCGCAATACCCCGCGGGCGGCGTCGATACCCAGCGCCTCGACAAGGCGCTTCGCATAGAAGTGACCTGCGCCGACCATGAGTTGGCGAGATGCGAGGGCGCGGGCGACATCGGCCGGGTCCCGGTCTCGCAACGCAACTGCGACCGTAGGGCAACGGTACATGTCCCCTTGAGAGGCGGGCCGGTCGGAGCCGAGCACGCGCACCGACGGCATGGCTCGCAGAGCCGCCATGAGCGGCTCCAGTAGTGCAGATTCGTGACTTCGCCATAGTGCGCTCACACTTGCCGCCACGTCACTCAACGAGCCCGTGAACCCGTGGTGTTCGCCGAGCTCGGTGATGTAGTCAATGACTGCTCCCGCTGCCGCCACCTGAGCATGGTCTGGACCCGCAGGGGTGAGGCGCTTGTTCCGCAGCCCTGCATTGAAGTAGTGGCCTTGATTCGGCAGTTCGTCGGCAAGGTCATCGCGCACCACCATTAGACCTTGGTGTACCGAGTAGGTCTTGTAGAGGCTGAACAGGTAGACGTCGGCGCTGAGCACCGCCAAGTTGGGGATGCTGTGCGGCGCGAAGGAAACGCCATCCACGATGACCCGAGCGCCGGCCTCGTGGGCCATGGCCGACAGCTGCTGAACGTCGTTCTCATCCCCAATGATGTTCGAAGCATGCGGGAATGTGACGAATTTGGTTCGCGCAGTCAGCTTGCCACCAAGCTGCTCGGGGTCGAGCCGGCCAGACTCGGGGTCGACCGCCCACTCAACGAGTCTGGCCCCCGCAGCCTTTGTTGCTCGCCGCAATGCGCCGGTGTTTGCTTCGTGGTCCTGATTCGTGACTACGACCTCATCACCCGGTCCCAGCGAATCCGAGATCGCCTTTGCCAGCACGTAGGTGTTCATCGAGGTTGATGGGCCAAAGTGGACTTCGGACACTGCTACGCCGAGTGTTGCGGCCCATCGCTCATGAGACCGGTCCATTGCCTCGCCCGCCTTCTGCGACGCCGGATAGAACCCGTAGGGCTGGACCTTGTTTTCGCGGTAGTAGCGGTCGAGCGCAGCGATCGTGTGCCGGCACGAGTACGACCCACCAGCGTTTTCGAAAAAGCCCCAACCGGCCAGCGAAGGCTCGGTGAACGCAGGGAATCGACTGCGAACGAAATCGATGTTCAACGTCATCAGATCAAAGGCACCTCTGCAGCCGTGGCCACTTCCCCTGTGTTCGGAGTCCCTGCCGGCTCGATCAACAGAATCTCACACTCGAGTTCAGCAACTGGTCTGTGTTCGATGCCGGCGGGCACGACAAACAAGTCACCGGCGTGGAGAGTCACAGTGTCGCTGCCCCTCGTCTCGATTCTCAACGTACCGCGATGCACGAGGAAGACTTCATCGGTGTCATCGTGTTTGTGCCACACGAACTCCCCATGCACCCGGACGAGCTTGATCTGGAGGCCGTTGAACTCAGCGACCGCGTGCGGAGACCACAGCTCTCGCACCCTTTCGAACTTCTCTGCCAGAGACACCACGTCCGCCGGCGCCGCCACAGCCACCTCCCGTCGAGCTTGAGCTGACCCTACCAAGGAGATGAAACCGCTTTCATAGCGACGCCGGTTGTTACTAAGCTGGCGCTATGGCAGGTGTAACACTCAAAGGCATTACGAAGGAATACGACAACGGCTTCCAAGCCGTGAAGGATCTCGACCTCGATATCGAGGATGGCGAGTTTCTCGTCATGGTTGGCCCTTCCGGCTGCGGCAAGTCCACGACGCTGCGAATGATCGCAGGACTCGAGGACATCTCTGACGGCGAGCTCAAGATCGGCGAGCGAGTAGTCAACGATGTGCATCCAAAGGATCGCGACATCGCCATGGTCTTCCAGAACTACGCGCTCTACCCGCACATGACGGTCGGCGACAACATCGGTTTTGCCCTCAAGCTCGCCGGCAATGCCAAGTCGGAGATCAAGGAGCGAGTGGGCGACGCAGCCCGCCTTCTCGAGCTCACCGAACAGCTCGACAAGAAGCCGGGCCAGCTGTCGGGCGGTCAGCGCCAGCGAGTCGCGATGGGCCGCGCCATCGTCAGGCGGCCGCAGGTGTTTCTGCTCGACGAGCCGCTGTCGAACCTCGATGCCAAGCTGCGCGTCCAGATGCGCGCTGAGATCACAGAGTTGCAGCGCAACGTCGGTGTGACCACGTTCTATGTCACACACGACCAGGTCGAAGCCATGACGATGGCCGACCGGGTTGCGGTCATCAACGCCGGCATTCTCCAGCAGGTCGACGCACCGCAGCGGCTGTACGACGCACCGAACAATCTGTTCGTTGCAGCCTTCATCGGCTCACCGTCGATGAATCTCATGGAAGGTGTGATCGATCGCGCCAACGGGGGCTACAAGCTCCAATTGGGATCGAACTCTCTAGACCTGTCGGAGGCCGCCGTGGCGCGTCATCCGGCGCTCGCCGGCTACGTCGGAAAGACCGTAGTCGTCGGAATCCGGCCCGAGAGCTTCGAGGACGCCGCTATTGAATCCAGCCACCCGGCTGGACAGCGGATCTCCGCGACGATCGAGAACGTCGAGGCGCTCGGTTTCGAGAAGATCGTCTACTTCGACCTCGATGCCAAGCAGGTCATCGATGAAGACGCCCTCGATCTCGATGAGGGTGCGGAAGTCATCAGCCATGGTGAAGGCACCCGTATATCAGGGCGATTCGATCCGGCGACACGGGCCCAAGTGGGCGACACCATCGAGATCGCCGTCACGACCGAAGAGGTTCACTTCTTCGACCTGGACACCGGTCTGGCTATCCGCGACTAGCAGGCCCAGAGCTACTCAAAGCAACTCGTCGATTTCGACAACACGCTTCTGCGCGATCGATATGTGGGCAGCCTCGCCCACGATGACCGACCACAACCCGTCCTCGTAAGTCACCTTGGCTGGCGATCCCGTTCGAATCGACTCCAAGAAATCGACGTGCTCCAGATAGCTTGCGCCGTGGTGCATTCCGACATGAGGGATATGGGAGTCACTCAGCTCGGCGCGTTCGATCACGCCACCCTGCCGGCTGTTCACCTGAATAAGGCCGGGACGATCTGACATGCCGGGTGGGACGAAGGCTTCGACCTGGCCTTCCGTGCCGGTCACGGCTATCTGCTGTTCGTAAGGAGCACCCTCGGCGAACATGCACAGGTCAAGGGCTGCGCGAACCCCATTTTCGTAATCAACGATCACAAATGCATTGTCCATGATGTCGCTTACTTCGCCTTCGTAAGTCTCCTCGAGATGGTTCACGTCCTGCCCACCCGAGGCCATGACTCGAACCGGCTTCGAATCCGCAATCACGTTCATCAAGTCGAAGAAGTGACAGCACTTCTCGACGAGAGTGCCACCGGTGTTTGCGGTGAATCGGTTCCAGTGGCCGACCTTCACCAGGAATGGGAACCGATGTTCCCGAATCGACACCATTTTCACTTCGCCGACGACAGCCACGTGGCTGAGCAACGACGCGATCGGGGGCATATAGCGATACTCGAGCCCTACCCAATTGACCCGATCGCTGCTCTCGGCAGCGGCGATGACGTCGCGACATTCCGCAGCCGTGATGCACATCGGCTTCTCGGTGAGCACGTGGACATTCGCTGCAATCGAGTCGAGGAGGATCTGGTGGTGCCGGAAGTTCGGGGTGACGATGACAACCGCGTCGCATAGTCCCGATGCCAGCAGCTCCTGATGCGAAGCAAAGCCGGCTACGCCCCCCGCAAAATCGGACCCCAGTCGACGCTGATTGTCATCGGGATCCGCCACTGCCGTGACCTCTGCGCCGTCGAGCGTTCGCAGATTGGCGATGTGCTCGATGCCCATCATTCCTGTTCCGATGATGCCGTAGCGAACGATATCTGTGGCCAACTGATCCTCAGTTCTCGGGGTGCGGCGTTAGCTTAGGATGCCGCTCATGAATCTCGTTTCTACTCAAACCAGAGCAATCGGCTCGCTAGAACTGCGCTCAGGCCCATTGGGCTTTGGATGCTGGCGCTTCACCAACACTGATGTCGCAACGGCCACCGCGCTGATCGAAGCCGCCATCGA
This sequence comes from Actinomycetes bacterium, assembly GCA_024638645.1. Classification (GTDB taxonomy): domain Bacteria; phylum Actinomycetota; class Acidimicrobiia; order Spongiisociales; family UBA5794; genus JAHEJX01. The sequence continues at coordinate 11,444 of JAHEJX010000019.1, read as the reverse complement.
CAACGGACTCACCCTCATCGACACTGCCGACGTCTACGGTTTCGACTGGGGCGGTACTGGATTCGGAATGAGCGAAACGATCCTCGGTGAGGTACTGGCCGCGGCGCCGGCATTGCGCACCGGCATGATCTTGGCGACCAAGGGCGGCATCATGCCGCCGCTCCCATACGACTCGAGCGCAGACTATCTGGCCGCCGCTTGCGACGCTTCTCTATCCAGACTCCAGACAGATGTCATCGACCTCTACCAGATTCATCGCCCTGACATGTTTGCCCATCCCGCCGAAGTGGCCGGTGCCCTCGATGCTCTGGTGGCAGCCGGCAAGATTCGCGAATACGGGATATCGAACTACACGCCGGACCAATACGAAGCCCTTGCGGCCTATTGCCAGCGCGGCATCGTCACCACCCAGCCTCAGTACTCGGCTGCTCACTTGGAGCCGCTGCGCAACGGACTGCTGGACAAGTCGATGCGCGACAGGGTCCTGCCGCTGGCGTGGAGCCCACTGGCGGGAGGCCGGATTCCTACGGGAGTCGACATCCCCGAGGCTCTCGTCGCGGTACTCGATGAGATTGCCAAACGGGAACGATCGACACGGAGCAACGTAGCGCTGGCTTTTGTCCTGGCTCATCCCTCGCGACCGGTCGCGATAATCGGAACGCAGAACCCGAGCCGAATCGTGGAAAGCCTCGGGGCGCTAGACATCACGCTCACCCGTGACGACGTCTACGACATCATCGAAGCCTCGGAAGGAGTGCCGCTGCCATGAGCCGCGTAGAAGTTTCCTGGTTCGGAGCCCTGTGCGACGACGATTACGAGTTCCTCGGAGTGCCCGAAGATCGGCTCAAATCCTCCTATCCGCACTGTGCCGAAATCGTGTTGACGGCCGACCGGCTTGGTTACGACAACATCCTCCTCCCTTCCGGCTATGCGCTCGGAATAGACACCATTGCATTCGCCAGTGCCATTGCGCCCCAAGTGGAGCAGATGCAACTGTTGACCGCCGTCCGCATGGGCGAGATGTGGGTTCCGCAGTTGGCCCGCCAACTGGCAACCATCGATCAAATGCTCCACGGCCGCCTGACCATCAACATCATCTCGTCGGACATTCCCGGCGAGAAGCTGGAGTCCGAGCCACGCTACAAGCGCACCGAGGAGTGGATGTATGTGTTGCGTGAGCTGCTCAACGGCAACTCAATCAGCTTCCACGGCGAGTTCCTCGATATCGACCTGGATCCGCCGCGCGTGCGCACCGCTTCCGGGACGTGCCCACCGTTCTACTTCGGTGGATTCTCCCCCGCTGCCAAAGACACGGCTGCCCAGTTCGCAGATGTCTTTCTCACCTGGCCCGATACGGTCGCCGGCGTGAGGGAGACGGTAAACGACATGCGCGAACGCGCCAACGCTTACGACCGGGAGTTGCGGTATGGCTTGCGAGCCCACGTGATCGTCAGAGAGACGGAGGCCGCCGCCATCGCAGCCGCCGAGAGGCTCGTTTCGCGACTCGACGACGACACCGGCGAGGAGATCCGCAAAAAGTCACTCGATACTCAGTCCGCCGGAGTGGCCCGTCAGAACCAGCTGCGAGCCGCCGCCGGCGACGACTGGTTCGTCGAAGCCAACCTGTGGACGGGTGTCGGTCGGGCGAGGAGCGGCGCAGGTGCTGCGATCGTGGGCGATCCCGATCAGGTCAAGGCAAAACTCGAGGCGTACATGGAGGCCGGCATCGAGGCCTTCATCCTGTCCGGTTATCCGCACGCGGCAGAAGCCAAGCTGTTCGCCGAGATGGTTCTACCCCATCTCGACCACGGCAAACTCTACGAGCGTGTGCCGGTCTAGCCCTTGACCGATCCGGCGAGGATGCCACGCACGAAGTAGCGCTGCAGCGAGAAGAACACAATCAGCGGTATAACCGTCGAGATGAACGCCCCTGCAGCCAGCAGATGTTCACGTGTCCCGAACTCGCCGGCCAACGAAGCAATCCGGATGGTCACCGGCCATGCCTCTCCGTTGCCGCCGATCATGGTCAGCGCTATCAGATAGTCGTTGTACGTCCAGAGGAACTGGAAGATCGCGAAGGCTGCCAATACCGGAACGCTCAGCGGCACAACTAGGCGCCAGAAGATGGTGAAGTGGTTGGCGCCGTCGATCTGGGCGGACTCGAACACATCCTTGGGTAGACCGGAGATGTAGTTGTGCAATAGGAAGATCGCAAACGGTAACCCGAAGCCCGTATGGGTCAGCCATACGGCCGTGACGCTTCCCGCTAAGTCCAGATCAGGGAAGAACGTGATCGTCTTGTCGAGAAGTGGGATTGTCCAGTGACCCCCTCCAGAGAAGAGCTGGAGCAACGGGATGAGCGACGTCTGCAGTGGGATGGCCAATAGGGCAACGGTTGCAATGAACAGCCACTCGCGACCCCTGAAGGGAATCCACGCAAACGCATAGGCAGCGAACGCCGCGATCGCGATTGGGATGATCGTGGCCGGGATGGCGATCGCAAGCGAGTTGAGCAGCGCGTTGCCAACGCCTCCACCCACCTGCGCTGCCATTACATCCGAGTAGTTGTCCAGTGATAGCCCTTGCGGATCATTGAAGAAGCTCCACCAGCCGGTCGCCGACTGGGCATCTCGGGTTCGGAAGGAGTTGACGAATAGCCCAAGGGTCGGGATGCTCCAGACGAAAACGAGGAGCCACAGCACCCACGTCGGCAAAGCACGCAGAAAACGATAAATGGTCTTGCCGGCGCCCTGGCGCTCTCCAAGCCGCGATTTCGAGGGAGTGGTGACTACCGCCATTAGACCGCCGCCTTCTGCATCCGGCGAATGTTGTAATACATGATGGGGAGAATCGCTAAGAACAAGATCATCGCCAGGGCTGAGCCAACTCCAAAGTTGAACTCAGTGAACGCCTTGTCGTACATCTCATTGGCGATGACATTGGTGTCGAAGTTGCCCGCCGTCATGACCCGCACGATGTCGAACACCTTCATTACGGTCACGACCAATGTGGTCACCACAACGCCGATCGTCGGTGCAATCTGAGGAATTGTGACTCTCCAGAATGTTTGCGACTCGGTTGCCCCGTCCACATGCGCCGCCTCGATCAGTTCGCCGGGCACAGCCTTGATCGCTGCGGAGAAGATGACCATTGTGAATCCGGTTTGAATCCAGATGAGGACCACCATCAACCAGATGTTGTTGAAAGGCCGCTCTGACGTGAATTGAATCGGCTGCGACTGGATGTTGCCAGTTGCCTCGACGACGGCGAAACCGCCGAGTCCAGGGCCCAAGAACTTGTATATGAGCCACGCAAGCGGAAGGGCGGTAACCGCCGACCCGATGGCCATGCCCCTATTGCCATCTCGGTAGCCGGCAAAACCGAAATATGCCAAGCCGAGAATCAGAAGCAGGAGCACCGCGGCTGCGACGGTCTTGCCGGTACCCGAGTTGCTGACTTGGCCCAGCCACACCCAAAGGCTGTTGAGGACACCTGTCTGCTCACGTTGGGGAGGCCGGGCTATGTACATGAAGCGCCAGATGATGCCGGCTCCCACGAACGAGATCGCCATCGGCATGAAGATGATCGACTTCGCCAGGTTCTCCCTCTTGCTCCTGTCCGCCAAGACGGCCACAGCTAGTCCCAGTGCGGTCGCCACCGAGGTGACTGTGAATACCCACCACAGGTTGTTGATGATCGTGCCACGCAAAGTGGCGAACACGGCGAAGGAGACCAGGAAGACACCGAGCACCACAGGGGTCATCGTCCCCGGGCCGAACTCGAATGCATCCCCCCGTCTAGTCCCGGCCAGCTTGGCCAGTATCACGCCCAATGCGATCACGATCAGGCCACCGATGAACATCCGGCTGCCGAAGATGCCCGTCCAGTTGCTGACATCGATGATGTTGGCGTCGGTGAATACAGAGGAGTAGTTGGCAAATCCGACCGCTTCCTCTCCCCTACCGTCGAGGAAGGAGAGCCAGAAGGTGCGGATCGTAGGCACGACCAGTGACGCCGCTATGAAGAAGAGGGCGGGCGTCAAGAAGATGTACTTGCGTGACCCGGTTTCGATTCTACGAAGACGAATGGCATCGGGAACCGTCCCGAGGCCCGCGGCGGCCCCGAGCCCCAAGCCGAGCACTGTGGCACCGAGGATGGCGTTCTCACGCGACGCTGTGTTCAGGTCGGGCATCCCGAAGGCACCGATAGCCCAGCCGATTGTGCCCCATAGTGCGAGGCTGCGCGCTATCGGTTTGCTGCGGCCACGGACCGCCCAGATTGCCGCTCCAACGGCGAGCCCTATGGCGGTCCAAAGAGCGAGCTCTCCATAATTGATATTGGGAATGGGCGTTCCGACCTGGAACTGATTGTTGCCTTCACCAAAGACGAGAATCACGTCCCGCATGTTGAGACCGACGATGAGGCCTAGAACCGCTCCGCCGGCGGCTCCCACCACGAGGCGAGCTCTCGTGTCGGTAAGGCTTCCCAACAAGTAGCCGACGCCGGTGCCGATGATCGTCGCCACCAATGTCCAAATGACCGGCGACGCTATGACGCGGTTGGCCCAGAGGATCGCGAACACGAACAAGCCGGTGAGACCGCCGAGCAGGCTTGTGAACCAGGACCAACGTCGAGGAGCAACATCAAACAGTTTGTTGGCGCCGATGAAGATGATGCCGCTGCCGACGACGGCGGCTATAACGCCGATGAGCGTGGAAATGACTCTGTCCACAAGCTACCCCTTCCTCCTCGATCGCATCACCCTAGACAAAAGGACCCGGCAAAGCAGAGGGCGCCGGGATCAACCGGCGCCCTCTCACTTATCGTGTCCTAGACATACCGTCTAGGCGGTTTTCTTACGGCCAGTTGGCATCGATGTTCGCAGTTGCTGTTGCGGCATCGATATCGCCGTTGACGAACGCAGTTGCGGAACGCCAGAACTCAGCATTCACAGGGGTCGGCATGTTGTCTGAACCGTCGAAACGGAACAGCTCAGCCTTCGCCAGAATGTCGAGGAACGACTGCTCGAGTGGCGTCCACAACGACTTGTCGGCCTCGAGATGGGGCGACAGGAATCCGCTGACCGTGTCGGCAGCGCCACCGTTTGCCAGCTTCTGGAGACGCTGACGTGCGTTGGCGTAGTCCGAAGTCGCCATGTACTCCATCACAGCCAGAACCTCAGGCCTGTCCTGGAATGCAACCGGGAAGACGCCTCCACCCAGCACCGGCTGGATGTCCGCAGTAACCGGCGGGAAGTAGAACACATCTACGCCCTCTGGCCCGTACACCGTCTCAGCTGGGAAGAACGAGGCGAAGAAGTTCGCCTGGCGGTGCATGAGGCACGTGCCGTCCTCGAGGGGAGGAGCATTGTCACCGAACAGCGTCGTGGCAATTGTGCCGCCTGCTGCGTAGGTGCCTGATGGCTTGTCCCAGAGGTTGCGAATCGCATCGAAGACCTGGACAACACGATCATCGGCGAACCCGATGCCGCCGTTGTTCGGGCCCATGACCCATTGGTCGTAGACGTCGCCGCCGTGGAAGCGGAGCATCAGATCCTCTGTCCAGTCGGTGAACGGCCAACCGGTGGCGCCACCGCCGGAGTCGATGCCGACACACCAAGGCGTGTCGCCGTTGGCGATCATCGTGTCTGTGAGAGTGTTGAGCTCGTCCCAGCTGGTCGGAACGGCATAGCCCTTCTCAGTGAACAGCGCCGGCCGGTACCAGACGAGCGACTTCAGGTCGGCCTTCGTCGGGATGCCGTACTGAACCCCGTCAACGTTGCCGAGGGACCAGAGGCCCTCAGGCGTCGTGCTTTGAACGAGGTCGGTGACAGCGTCCGGCAAGGCGACCAGATCGCCGCTCCGCGCGAAGTCGGCGAGCTTGCCCGGCTGGGGCAGAATGCCGATATCCGGCGGGTTGCCGCCGGCAACTTGCACGTTGATCTGGTCGGAGAAGTCGCGAGCTCCGGTGTACGAGATCGTCATGTCATTCGCAGCCGCGAATAGGTCGAGGGCGGCCTGGAAAGCGCCGGCCTCGGTGTCAGATGACTCGGGCCCGAAGACGGTCACGGTTGTTCCCGCAAGCGGGTTCTCGGCTACGACCGTCTCTGTGACGATCGACGTAACGACCGACGTCTCAGTCACGATTGATGTTTCGGTTACGACAACAGTCTCTGGTGGCGCGGCAGGTTCGCTGTCACCGCAGGCGGCAGCGATCATTGCAAAAGCCAACAGGAATGCGCCGTAGGAGAAGACTTTCCTTCTCATCAGCATTCGATAGTTTCCTTCCATCGGAGCGGCGATCCCACAACAGGACCGCCGTGAATCCTGAAAGGCAATGCCATTTCGGCTTTGCCCCTCACAGCCCATGTAAACGCTTACAGTGAAGCGCCGGGACACCTTAGCGATAGCGCCTCGACCCGGTCAATGAGGACCGCTCGTCGTGTGACGCACGACCAGCTCTACCGGCACCAACTCGTGGGACCCTTCTCGATCCTGGTCCGCGAATGCGACCATTCGCTGTGCTGCCAACACACCTAGTTCTCGCACCCGCTGCCGGATCGTCGTCAGGCCGGCGGCCTCTGCCATGTTGTGATCGTCGAAGCCGACCACGGATAGCTCGGACGGAACGTGAAGTCCACGTCGCCGCGCTTGCGCCAGCCCGCCCATCGCCATTTCGTCGGATAAGAAGAAGATCGCCGTCGGTGGCTCCGCGAGATCCAGAAGCTCGTCGATGGCCGCCCTTCCGCCGGTGGAGCTGAGTAGCCCACCGAGGTCGTATTCGACTCGCGGCTTCAATCCGGCGTCCTCGAGCGCAGCGCGGTACCCGTCGATCCGAAGCGCCAGAACCGGGGAGGCATCCAAGGAGAGCTGCCTGCCACCTCCGAGCGCAATGTTCGTATGGCCCATGTCGATCAGATGGTTCGTGGCGCGATACGCCCCTTCGAAATTGTCGATTGAGATGCTCGCAACACCGGGTAGTTCCTCTCCGACTGCGACCAAGGCCAGACCGGACTCGCGGAGTGCCCGTAGCTCGTCTTCATTGGGAAAGAAGTCGACGAGGATCAGCCCGTCGATGCGAGTCACGAGGGATGGCAAGCGGTCGAGGAAACGTGCGCGGTTCTCAGGAGTGTCTCCCGCAAAAATCACCAAATCGCGGCTAGAAGCGGAGAGCACATGCTCGACGCCGGTGAGGACCTGGCTCGCATACCAAATATGGAAATACGGGGCGACAAGACCGATCATCCCTGTCGTGCCACCGGCAAGCGATGACGCCCCGAAGTGCGGCGCATATCCGAGGCGCTGCGCCGTCTCTAGAACCCGTCGTCGCGTGTCTTCTGCCACGTGGGTCATGCCCCGCATGGCACGGCTCACCGTGGCGACAGAGACTCCCGCTTCTCGAGCCACATCTTGGATGGTGGCTCTCATCTGAGGCTCAGCAGGTATGTGGCTTCCGCAGCCACGGTTGCCGGACCGGCCAATCGGTCACCTGTGGCTGTGCCTCGCGAGTCGTAACGGACCTCCCAGGAGCCGGGCGGGAGCTCGAATTCCATCGCGGCCTGCCCCAGATTGGCCACGGCAATGGTGTCACCACGGCGCAACGCTCGGGCGTTGCCCCGCGGGGCAGCGAACCATTGCGGCTTGCCTTGCCAAAGGTCCGGAAGGCTCTTGCGCACGCTCAGTAGCTCACGATGTTTGTTGAGCCAGCTGTCTGGATCGCCCTTCTGGCCCGCAACCGTTTCTTCGAGTGGACGATCCGGGGCAACCAGCCAAGGCTCAGCAGTCGCGGAGAACCCATTGGCGTGTGTGGTATCCCAAGGCATGACCGTACGGGTCACATCGCGGCCGATTCCGTGCTCGTTCCGAGTCGAGATCGGGTCTTCGAGATTGGTGGTCTCGAGCTGTGCGTCATGGAGACCAAGCTCTTGGCCTTCCCACAGGAATGGGAAGCCACCAAGAGCGCACATGAAGGTCATCATGGCCAATGAGCGATGCTGACCATCTACTCCCCCACCGAACAGCGTTGCCGATCGGGAGGCGTCGTGGTTGTCGATCACCCAGGACACACCTGTATCTGATGCCCGATTCATCGCCTCCAGTTTGTCGAGCAACTCGACAGGTTTCCACGACATCCACACCGGCTCCAAGTAGAAGATCGTATGAAGGCCGTCGCCCTCGACGTAGCGCGCCACCCGGTCGATGGTCCGCGGGTTCGTCTCTCCGATCAGGATTGCGTCGTACGGCTCTATCACCCTGTTCCAGCGCCGATAGATGTCGGTCGTCGCATCTTGATCGAGGTCGTGGAGGTGGTCGTATGCGCCAAAAACCTCAGCAGGATTCTCGGGATCTGTAATCGGCACACGTTGCGGATTGTCGCGGAATTCAGGGTCCTTCATCAGGCCATGGGCAACGTCGATGCGGAACCCGTCGGCACCCCTGTCGCACCAGAAGCGCAGGATTCCGTCGAACTCTTCACGCACGGCAGGATTCGTCCAGTTGAGGTCCGGCTGCTCGGGCAGAAACAGATGACACCAGTACTGACCGGATGCTTCGTCGAGTGTCCATGCCGGCCCGCCGAAGTGGCTCACCCAGTTGTTCGGTGGGCCACCGTCTCGCGCCGGATCTTTCCAGATGTAGTAGTCGCGATAGGGACTATCTCTGCTCTCGCGCGCTTGTTGGAACCAGCGGTGGTGAGATGACGAGTGGTTCGGCACGATGTCGACAACGACACGAAGGCCCCGATCGTGGGCATCCGCAACGAGCCTGTCGAAGTCGTCTAGGTCGCCGTGGATTGGATTGACCTCGCAGTAATGCGAAACGTCGTAGCCATGGTCGAAGCCGGGTGAGCTGTAGAAGGGAGCCAGCCAGATGGCATCCACCCCGAGCCATTCGAGATAGGGAAGCCGCAGGCGCAGTCCTTCGAGGTCACCGTATCCGTCGTCATTGGCATCAGCAAAGGATCTTGGGTAGATCTCATAGCCGACTGATCCACTCCACCAGCGACCCATGGAACGCTCTCCCCTCGACTGAAAACGTTTACAACGGCGCAGACAGTAACCAGCCGATGAACCGCCGTGCGACGCGAATCGCAACATGATGCTGGCTAGCCTGCGCCAATGAACGACGCTGCGCGCCGCGTTCAAAAGACCTACCTGTCGCTCACGCTGCTCTCGACGCTCGCTTCATCACTGATCTGGGGCGTCAACACGCTCTTCCTTCTCGATGCCGGTCTCTCCAACACACAGGCGTTTGCGGCCAACGCGTTCTTCACCGTGGGCCAAGTGATCTTCGAAGTGCCGACTGGAGTGGTTGCGGACACGTACGGCCGCAGGGCGTCGTACCTTCTTGGTGCCGTCACACTGCTCATATCGACGTTGCTCTATCTCCTCATGTGGCACATCGACGCTCCGTTTTGGGGCTGGGCAGCCTCGTCAGCCGTAATCGGTCTCGGCTTCACCTTCTTCTCCGGCGCCGTGGAGGCATGGCTTGTCGATGCACTCACCTATTCCGGGTACGACGGCAACCTCGAGGCCATGTTCGCCAAGGGCCAGACTGTCTTTGGAGTGGCGATGCTGATCGGCTCAGTCGCCGGTGGTGTGATCGCTCAAGCCACCAACTTGGGTGTGCCCTACCTCGTGCGGGCCGCGTTGCTGCTGGTCACGATGGCCGTTGCATGGTTTGCAATGCGCGATCTGGGGTTCGCACCCGACCACGAAAGCGGTGCAATGCAAGCGGTTCGCGGCATAGTCAAGGCGTCGGTCGACAACGGCTTGCGCAACCGGCCGATCCGATGGCTGATGCTCGCCGCACCATTCACGTGGGGCGTCAGCGCTTACGCCTTCTATGCGATGCAGCCGTATCTCCTCGAGTTGTATGGCGACAGCGAGGCGTATGGCGTCGCCGGTTTGGCCGCTGCCATTGTTGCGGGCGCCCAGATTGTCGGTGGATTGATAGTTCCTTTCGTCACCAAGGTCTTTGCACGACGCACCACTGTCCTGGCCGGCGGTGGCGCGCTTGGAGTGTCTGCCCTGCTGCTGATCGGTGCGACGAACAGCTTCTGGATCGCCGTCTCCCTCCTCGTCGTGTGGGCGATGGCGTGGTCGGCGGCGACGCCTGTGCGCCAGGCCTATTTGAACCAACTGATCCCAAGCGAACAACGGGCCACGGTGCTGTCATTCGACGCCCTGATGGGTTCGGCAGGCGGCGTGGTGGCTCAGCCGGCCCTGGGACGCGCTGCCGACGTCTGGAGCTACTCGACCACCTATTTCATCTCGGGGGCCATCCAAGCCTTCGCCCTGCCGTTCATCTGGCTGGCACGAAGGGAAGCGGCTCCCTCAGACCCAATCGAGCCCCGGCGGCATGCTCCGGCGTAAAGACTGCACGAGGCGCCACCGCAGGCCGATACTCGAAGAGTTGTTAGCCGTCACATGCCCATACACTTTGGTCAAGCGCAGGTAGGGGCGCCTTCGGGGGACAAATGCCGAACAAGGAAGAGAAACAGGCTTCGCGAGCCAAATACGTCGCCATTGCGGTTGCTTTGGCAGCGGCTGTCGCGCTCACCCCGTGGCTTCTGGTGCGCAACGAGGCAACCACTCCGACCACGAGCCTTGCCTCGCTTCCGACGACACGCGCCCCCATCGTCACGACCGCGTCGTCCTCATCCACATCAACAACGTCATCGACTGTCCCAACCCGGATTACTCCTGCGCTGAGCCCTTTCTCGGACATGACCCTGTTGAGCCGGGATCGCCAGGTTCCCAGCTCTCCCCCTGTGATCGGGGCAGCCGGCGAGATCTATGTCGACCCCGAAGGCAATGACGCTGCGCCCGGCACGATCGACGATCCGGTGGCAACCTTCGAAGCGGCACAGCGACTGGCCCGGCCGATCCTTCGCCAGGCGTCCGGCGACGTGGTGATCTACCTGAAAGGTGGAGTTCACTTGCGCGCCGAACCGATGGTCATCTCCTTCCAAGACAGTGGGAGAGACGGCCACCGCTTGATCGTACGAAGCTACCCAGAAGAGCAGGCCATCGTCGAAGGCGGCGTGCGCATCTCCGAGTGGCGCGAGGCATTCAATGAGGTGCTCGTTGCCGACGTGCCGGCCGCGATCGGTGACGTCCGTCAATTCTTCGCCGCAGGCGGACGCCAACAACGAGCGCGCTCTGCAACCGCAGATACCAAAGCAACACGTTTCATCAGTGGTCGCCTCTTCGAGGCGCAGCGCAACGTTGCCATTGCTCTAGACGCTGATCTCATTGCAGGCCTCAGCCAACCTGAGGACTTGGAACTGGTGTACGTCGGCGTGAACGTGTCGGGACACGGCATCACAAGGGCCGACGGCTCCGAGATTCTTCGTCCATCCTGGAAGGCCCACCGCTTACCCGTCGAGTCGGTCTCAACCCTCGGCAACGGCGAGATCAGGCTCGATATCTCCAACGGCGCGCT
>JAHEJX010000018.1 GCA_024638645.1 Actinomycetes bacterium | reverse complement strand
GCCCAACAGTGACGGAGAGGTCGTTTGGCAGGTATTCGTTATCAATCATTTCGACATCGGAAGGCCCGACCGGTAGCGGCGCGGGGGGGTCCACCGGATTGGGCGGTGTCGTTGGAGGCGGCGGTGTTCCGCCTTCCCCGACAACGACCACGCCGGTCATCTCCGGATGCAAGGTACAGACATAGGCATAGGTGCCGGCTGCGTTGAAAGTTCTGCGGTATGTATCGCCCGCGTTCATGAATCCGGAGTCGAAGCTCCCACTGCTCGAGGTGACGGTATGTGGCAATTCACCGGCATTGACCCAGCTGACTGTTCCTCCGACCGCGACTCGGTAGGTCGCAGGCCGGTACGCGTTGTCGATAATGGCGACATCACCGCCACCGGGCGGGGGTGGAGGTGGCGGCGGGGGTGGAGGTGGCGGCGGAGGAGGTGGCGGAGGCGTCCCTGATCCATCGCTCACCGATACTGAGGCGACCATCTCAGGGTGGATTGTGCATATGTATGTGAACGACCCGGCGGCATTGAACGTTCTCGTATACGTCTCGCCGGCCAGCAGGATCCCGCTGTCGAACGATCCGGAAGCAGTGACGGTGTGCGGCAGTGCACCGGCATTGACCCAGGTCACGGACGTGCCGACATCGATCGCAAGGACTCCCGGTTGGTAGTCATTGTCGACGATCGTGATGTCGCCACTCCCCGGAGGCTGCGGAGGAGGCGGGGGCGGTGGCGGGGGCGGTGGCGGTGGCGGGTTGCCCCCCTCACCGGTCACCGTGACTGTTGCGGTCATCTCGGGGTGGAGCGTGCAGAAGTAGTCGAACGTGCCGGCGCTGCTGAAGGTGCGTGAGTAGGTGTCTCCGGTGAATAGGAAGCCTGAGTCGAAGCCGCCGTTGACCCTGGTCACCGTGTGAGGCGCCTCCCCGGCATTGACCCAGGTCAGCGTGGTTCCGGGTTCAACAGACACGGACTGCGGCTCGTATGCGAAGTCCACGATCGTGATGTCCCCCGAACCCGGAGGTGGCGGCGGCGGGGGCGGGGGCGGAGGTGGCGGCGGCTCGCCCGGATCGCCTGTAACGCTGACGGTTCCCACCATCTCCGGGTGAATGATGCAGAAGTACTCATACGTGCCCGCAGTGTTGAACGAGCGGGTATAGGTTCCGCCCGCATCGAAGATGCCGCTGTCCCACGAGCGGTCGCGGGCAGTGACGGTGTGCTCCCTGTCACGGTTCAGCCACGTGACGGATCCGCCTGCGGCGATCGTGATGCTGGCGGGGCGGAAGGAATCGTCGATGATGTCAACGTCGCTTGCTGCCGGAGGGGGCGGCGGAGGGTCGCCCGGACCTCCTGGATCGCTCGTGACGATGATCTTGCCGTGATAGGCAACATTGTCCTCGTCCCGCTCGTCGACGTAGCGATACTCACCTTCGAACGCGAAGTTGAACGTAAAGGACTCTCCCGGGTCGAGATTGCCGCTGTCGAATTCCTCCGGTCCGCCGACCGTCCTCATTCGATGTCGCTCGGCGTCGTTATTGATCCACTCGACTGTGACACCGGGACCGACCGTCAGCTCGCGGGGCTGCAAATTGCTGCTGATCGAGATGGTGGCGTCTGCGGCAATCGCTGTTGCCATCGGAGAAAGCACTGCCACCAACAAGACGGTTAGAAGCACTCGTGACAATCGGCCGATCCTTCGGTTGAGCTTGCGTGCAGTGCGATTCATGGGGTGATCTTCTGTGCCGCCGCGGGGGCCGAGATAGGGAAGTTGGTCACAATCACGGTTCGGTTTTCATCCTCTCGAACTACACCGTATGGATGAGTTGGAAAACGCGGGCTAGCTCTCGGATAAACGACGGATAAACCAGCAAAACCGGTATCCATTTCGCAGCTTCGTTCGTCTTGGAGGGGATGGCTTGAAAGAGAGACGAAGGAGAAGCCATGAAGTTCATGAATGAGGCATCGTGGGATCGCATTGGGCGGGTCGTCCTAGGCATCGTGCTGCTGGCCCTCGGTTGGGGTGGCGTCGTCGAGGGCGCGTGGGGCACCGTCTTTCAGTATCTCGGATTCGTCCCGCTGGCGACCGGGCTCCTCGGCTGGTGCCCCGTGTATGCAGTATTCGGATTCCGCACCAACGCGGAGTCACAGGAACTCGCCGGCGTCTAATTGTCCACTCCCGTCTCCCAGCCGGCGAAGGGCGGGCCCCGACCCGGGCCTGCCCTTCGCGCATCCCACCTCCGCCGTGGACCGGCATGTCCGGCGTGCAGGGAACGGCGCCTATGGCGAACGTGGTGGGACACGGCGTCGGCCTGCCCATCGTGTGGAATGGATCTCGAGCGCCACGGCTGGTTGGCGGCAATGTGGCTCAACACCTGGTTCGCAATAGCGGCTGTGGTCGGCTGGACAGCGCTCGGCCTGGTCGCAACAGGCGGTGAGGGCCCTTGGTGGGTGACTGCCGGAGGGGTGGCTCTCGCCGTGCTCGTACCCATCGCCGGGTATCGCTATGCAAAGGGCCTGATGCTGCGACTGCTGCACCGCTTCGACCCTCCAGCGCGACCATGAGTGGCGTCTTGGTATACCTATGGGCGTCATGGTGCGCGGAATGCAAGGCCATGGCGCCTTCCGTGGATGACATCGCAGCCGAGTTCGAGGGACGGGTGGTGGTCGAGAAGGTGAACCTGGCCGACTCGCCCGAGGTGGCTGCCAAACTCGGCGTCATGGCCGTCCCGACGATCATCGCAAAGCACGGGGAGCGAGAGTTGTTTCGCGTAACCGGGCGCCGCAGCCCGGCCGAGCTGCGGCAACTGTTCGCCGCGGCGGCGCACGGTTCGACATCCTTTGCCCTCGGTGGCACCGACCGCATGCTGCGTGGCGGCAGCGGCGCAGCGCTGATTGCGACGGGGGCACTGTTGGGACCGGCATGGCCACTGATCGCCGTCGGAGCCGGTCTTGTCGCATGGAGTTTGCTGGGCGGTTCGGGCCGATGACTGCCGTGCTGCCGGGTCTCGCCGACCACGCCCAGCCGCTATACCGCTTCGCACTCACCATCACCAGGGATCCGGAGCTCGCCGCGGATTTGGTGCAGGACACATTCATCCGGGCGTTGGAGCGCTCAGATCAGTATCGAGGCGATGCTCCGGTGAGGACCTGGCTGCGCCGTATCCTCCACAACATCGCCGTCGACAGGGCCAGGCGGGCCAGTCACGAAGTGGTGGTTGAACAAGTCGAGGAACGATGGATGGATGACGGATACACCGTCGATCCGGGAGCGATCGCGGTCCGCACGGAAACCCGCGAAGAGCTCGAGGACGCGCTGGCCAGGCTGCCGTTCATCTACAGGACTGTCGTCGTGCTGCATGACATCGAGGGCTGGAAGGTGCGCGAGGTCGCCGAGCTCATGGATGTCGGCCTTGCCGCAGCCAAACAGCGACTCCGCCGCGGTCGTATGGCTCTCGTTACAGCGCTCGCAGATGGCCACGAGCGCCGCCGCCAACTCGAAGGAGTACCCATGCGTTGCTGGGATGCCCGTCAGCATGTTTCGGACTACATCAACGGCACGCTCCAACGAGATAGGGCCGAGCTAGTCGAGTCCCACCTGGAGATTTGTCCGACTTGTCCGCCGTTGTATGCAGCGCTTGTAGACGCTCGAGAGAAGTTGGGCGGTTTGCGAGACTCAGACGCGGTGATACCGCCGGAACTTGATGCGCAGATACGCAAGATATCGATTGAACCCCACGGCGACCTGTCCCAATGATCATTGCGCACGCGTAGATGCATGCATTGGACCCCTGGAGCGGCAATCCGGTTGCAAGTTGGGCTGGAAGGTCGCCCGGTGAGAGATTGGCGAGGCGAGAGACGTTCTAGGCTCGCCCGGTGGGAATACTCGACGACTATCGACCGGGGCCAGGCTTCTGCGAGGTGTTCGCGGATGACGGCGCCAGGCGCCACTACCAACCTCTGCTCGACCGACTTCGCGAGCTCACCCCAGGCGACATGGAAGACCGCGCCCGGCTCACCGATGCAACATTGCGCAACCTGGGAATCACCTTCGCCGTGTACGGCGGGGACGAGGGAATCGAGCGAACCTGGCCGATCGACCTGCTGCCACGAATCATCCCCTCTCCGGAGTGGGGAATGGTGGAAGCCGGCCTCATCCAACGAACCAAGGGCCTCAACACATTCCTCGAGGATATCTACGTCGGCGAGCGCGCTGCCATCCGTGACGGAATCATTCCCGAGTGGGTCGTGCTCAGCTCCGACGGTTTCAAGCGAGCGGCAGTCGGCGTCGAAGTCACCGAGCAGGCGCGTTGCGTTGTTGCGGGCATCGACCTCGTTCGCGACGACTTCGGCGTGTATCGCGTGCTCGAGGACAACCTGCGGGTGCCGAGTGGCGTTTCATACGTAGTAGAAAACCGCGCAGCAATGCGACGCGCCTTTCCGAGGCTGTTCGAAAAATACACGGTGCGGCCTGTCGACGATTACGGGTCGATGTTGCTTGCCGCACTCCGTCATCAGGCGCCAACTCACGTCGCTGATCCGACAGTGGTTGTGCTGACACCGGGCGTTTACAACTCGGCCTACTTCGAGCACACGTTCCTCGCCAGGCGCATGGGCGTTGAGCTCGTCGAAGGCGGGGACCTCGTCGTCAATGATCACCAGGTCTTCATGCGTACAACCAGGGGTTTTGAGCGTGTCGACGTGATCTATCGCCGTATCGACGACGAGTTCATCGACCCCGTCGTATTCAATCGGACATCGGTCGTCGGGGTGCCCGGTCTACTCGGCGCGATTCGAGCCGGCAACGTCGCCGTTGCCAACGCCATCGGCAATGGCGTCGCGGATGACAAAGCCGTCTATCCCTATGTGCCAGACCTCATCAAGTACTACACCGGAGAAGATCCGATCCTGCCGAATGCCACTACCTATGTGCTGTGGGATGACGAGCAGCGATCCATGGTTCTCGACCGGATCGACGAGTTGGTCGTCAAACCGGTTGCGGAGGCTGGCGGATACGGCATCGTCATCGGGCGCAGCGCATCGGCGAAAGAGCTGGCCCAGGCGCGAAAGGACATCGAGGCCAACCCGCGCAACTACATCGCACAGGAAGTTGTGGAGTTGTCCACACACCCAACGTATGTGGGAGGCGAGATCGCTGCCCGACATATCGATCTGCGGCCCTTCGTGGTCACAGGCGAAACCATCAAGGTCGTCCCGGGCGGCCTGACCAGGGTGGCACTGCAGGAAGGAAGCCTGATCGTCAACAGCTCGCAAGGCGGTGGTTCGAAAGACACCTGGGTCGTCGAAGACGTGGGGGGCGGCTGATGCTGTCGCGCCACGCCGACGGGCTTTTCTGGTTGGGGAGGTACGTCGGCCGGGCCGTTGATGTCAACCGGCTGCTCGATGTTGCGTACAACGCGCAGCTAGAGAGATCAGCCGACGAGGGTGCCGAGGTGTGGCGCGATCTACTGCGCGTTCTGTCCAAACAGGACGACTTCAGCGAGAAGCACGGCGCCGGGTTGTCCACCGAGAAGCTGAACCGTTTCCTTGTCTTCGATGCCGCACAGCCCGGCTCGGTTGCCCACTCGGTACGCCAGGCCAGAACCAACGTCATGAATGTCAGGGATGCTGTGCCAATCGAGATGCTCGAGAGCGTCAATGCGCTGCACACGCTGCTGGCGTCGCGAGCATTGGAAGCGATTGCAGACTCGAGTCCCCACGAGATCTACGATGCCGTTGCGGTGGGCTGCCGTCGCATCGCAGGCGTCATCGAGGATGGGATGGCGCGCGACGACGCCTATAGCTTCTTGATGCTGGGTCGTACCCTCGAACGTGCCGAAATGACATGCCGTGTCATCGAAGTGAGTGCATCTGTCGGCCGCGACGACGCGGCCACTTGGATGGGCGCGCTGCGCTCGCTGTCAGGCATGCACTCCTTTCTGCGCACCCACGGGCCGCTGGCGTCCGCGGGCGACGTTGCCGACTATCTGCTCCACAGCGAAGTCTTCCCATATGGCGTGCTCCATTGCCTGAGGTCCGCGGCCGAGCACTTGGCTTCCGTAACCGAGGCCGGCCAATGGCAATCGCCTCGTGCCTTGGGCCGGGTTGCTTCTCAGGTGGAATTCATGGACGTGCCGCGAGTGGATTCAGCCCAGTTCGAGTCGGTCATGGACGAGGTGTTGGTCGGCATCAGAAGGGTGGCCAACACATTCACCGAAGATCTGTATCGCTTTGGTCGCGAGCCTTCTCTCTTCAGTTTCGAGGCGATGTGATGAAGCTCTCGATCCGATACCTCACAACCTTCACCTACGACACCGCGGTCAACGAATCACACAACGCCTTGCGGGCACGGCCCGCTGCCAACACCAATCAGCGGGTTCTCGATTACAGCGTCGAGGTAGACCCGACGGCCGCGGTGACGTCGCATGTCGATTACTGGGGAACCTGGGTCGACCTCTTCGGGGTCGTCGGGCGCCACACGCGCCTCACGGTGCTGGCCAATTCTCACGTCGACACGCTGGACCCGGCGCAGCCCGGTTCAGCGCCGCTTTGGGATGCCGCCACAGTAAAGAGCAACTGGTTCGAGTATGTAACCGAGTCGCCACACGTTGCCTGGGATGACAATGTGCGCGCGATCGCCGTCGGTGCATTCGACGGTGTCGAAGACGCAGTAGTGGCAACTCGACAAGTGGTCGAGGCCGTTTCCGATCTACTTGTCTATGAACAAGGCGCTACCGAGGTCGGGATCCCGGTTGCCGAGCTGTTGGAACGCGGTCGCGGGGTGTGCCAGGACTATGCCCACTTGGCGTTGGCCGTACTGAGAAGTGCAGGAATCCCGAGTCGATACGTGAGCGGCTATCTATACGCAGCCGACTCGTCCTCCGGCGACGACCCTGATGTCGATGAGATCCAGGTGGCCACCCATGCGTGGATCGAGGTCATGATTCCCGGCCATGGCTGGTGGGGGCTCGACCCGACCAACCGGCTGCTGGCGGGAGAGCGCCACGTCAAGATCGGCCACGGTCGTGACTACGAGGACGTGATGCCGCTGCGCGGGGTCTATCACGGCGAAGGTGAGTCCGAGGGCCTCGAAGTGGCTGTCACGATGAGCCGAGCCGATCTCGTCGACTTCGTCATGAAGCCACAACCGGCAGCGGTTTCACGACGCAGCAACGGCGCGGAGTCCGTCCGCCAGCAACAGCAGCAGTAGCAGCAGCAGCAGTAGGCACGGCGGGGTGAGCGGCGCAGGCGTGTGGGAGCCCGGAGCGACTGCCTGACGACATAGGCCCAGGTCACGGGCGTGTTGCCACCTGTATATTCGGACCACGCAATTCGGGAGGGCAAGGCAGTCGTGAAGAGGAATCTCGCAGTGTTTGCTGGGTTGGTCGTTCTGATGATGGTGATGTCATCGGCACCATCGACAGCTCAAGGAGCTTGGGTGGTAACTGGCAAGGCCTCAATGAACGCAAGTGGAAACAACACCGGAACCAACGCCGACCTCCTATTCGGCGGCTCCATCGACTGGCCCGCGAAGCTCCGACTCAAGATCACCAAGAGCGGCCCGGAACGGCAGGTCTTCATCTCCTCGGTTGTTTCATGTACAAGCGCCAACGGAAACGTCACAAAGAACCGAGACGTGAACAAGAATCTGACCCTGAACGTAGGCAAGGCGACTTACACGCCGATTCCACGCCCGAAGATGGCCAGGAACGCAACGTGCCAGGTGCAGATCAATGCGTTCACGGGTGATCAGCAGGACTTCAGTGTCCAAGTGATCCTGCAGGCTATGCCGGCGCTGTAGGCAAACCGACCTCGGCATTTGAGCCCCGTTGCGTATGCAGGGAGACTCGGGGCATGCGCAACGGGGTTCACCTCATCACATACGTCGACCGCCTCGGCGGCGGCACGTTGGAGACCATCCGTGACTTGCTCGACGGGCCGCTGTTTGGCGCGTTCTCCGGCGTGCACTTGCTCCCCTTTTTCGAGCCTTTCGACGGCGCAGATGCCGGTTTCGATCCGCGCGACCACACGACGGTCGATCCGAGACTCGGCGATTGGACCGGGGTCGCCGCAATTGCAGCCGGCTACGACGTGATGGCGGATTTGATCGTCAACCACGTGTCGGACGAATCGCCACAGTTCCTCGACTTCATGGAGAACGGAAACGAGTCCGCGTATGGAGGGATGTTCCTCGAGTACTCATCCGTGTTTGCCCCGGGAGACGAAAGATCCGACTTGATCTATCGCCCTCGTCCCGGACCTCCGTTCACGGACAAAGTGCTGTCTGACGGTTCGATACGACGCATGTGGACGACATTCACACCGCACCAGCTCGATCTCGATCTGACCGACCCGGCAGCATACGACTACCTGACAAGCGTGCTCGACCGCTTCGCCGCATCCGGGGTCAAGTGCGTTCGGCTCGATGCGGTGGGATACGCGGTGAAGAAGGCCGGGACGACGTGTTTCATGATCCCTGAGACCATGGAACTCATTCAACGGCTCGGCAGGGAGATCAATGAGCGTTCCATGCAGGCGCTCCTCGAGGTTCACTCGCACTACATGGACCAGATTTCGGCCAGCAAGGTCGCTGAGAAGGTCTACGACTTCGCGCTGCCGCCGCTTCTTCTCCACGCTCTTTTCAGCGGAGACGCAACGGCACTCAAGCAGTGGCTCAATCTCAGCCCGCGCAACGCGATGACCGTGCTCGATACCCACGACGGGATAGGTGTCATCGACGTCGGCCCCGACAAGACCCAGGCCGGTCTTCTCAGCCCGAGTCAGATCGATGAGGTTGTGGAAGGCATCCACGCGTCAAGTGGCGGGCAGAGCCGGCAGGCGACCGGGGCGGCGGCATCGAACCTCGATCTGTATCAGGTCAACTGCACGTACTATTCGGCGCTCGGCGAAGACGACGATCGTTACCTGCTGGCTCGGCTGGCCCAGTTCGTCTCACCCGGAATTCCGCAGGTGTACTACGCCGGCCTGTTGGCCGCTCCGAACGACACGGACCTGCTCAACCGCACACGTGTTGGACGCGACATCAACCGGCCGCACTACTCGCTTGCAGACATCGACACCCAACTGGCCCGACCGGTTGTCCGTCGGTTGCTCGACATGTGCCGTTGGCGCAATCGGGAGCCGGTTTTCGACCGGGGTACCTTCGAACAGCTGGACTCACCCCCGCACGAATTGGTCATCCGCTGGACGACAGAGGACCGCACGCTCGAGGCGAGCCTCGACTTCGAGACGGTCGAGTTCAGTGTCTCGGTCGATGGCACCGAGACGATATCGAGCTGGGACGACTTTGCTATTTAGACCCGCATTGCATCGCCCGCTGGGTCATAAGGCGATGGAGCGATGACTCGGCACGGCCGAGCAACGCCGACGATGTGGGTCGTCAGCTCGGTCCCGACCCCGCAGTGCTCGCGGTCGACCAAGGCCATGGCAAGGCTCTTCTCGAGTGTGTGCCCGTAGCCCCCAGATGTGATGTACCCGACACGTTTGTCTCCGGCCCAGATCGGCTCGTAGCCGGTGGCGTCGGCGTCCAGCGCATCGACTTCGAGCGTCACCAGTTTCCTCGTGGCAGTGTCACCTTCTCGTTCGGCACGGGCCCCCTCCTCGCCGATGAAGCCATTCTTGTTCCAATGGATCCAGCGATCCATGCCTGTCTCACCAGGCGTGTATTCCTGCCGGAACTCAGCCGACCATATTCCGAAGCTCTTCTCGAGACGGAGCGACAGCAGCGCGTTGTAGCCGATCTCGACGGCGTCGAGCTCCTCGCCTGCATCCACCAGGATGCGGCGCAGCTTGATGTGCTCGGCTGCCGAGCAGTGGATCTCGTAGCCAAGCTCGCCGCATACGGAGATGCGACCGATCTTCGCCCGAATTAGACCGATGTCCATCGTGCGGCATGACATGAAAGGGAAGGACGCGTTGGAGACATCCTCGTGGGCGACCCTCGCCAGTAGCTCGCGCGACTTGGGACCCGACAACGAGAATCCGACAACGGCATCTGAGATGTCGTGTACCTGGACGCCCGCTTCGCTGTGATCGTTGAACCACCTCATGTGCCAGGCCCGCAAGTAATACGAGCCCATGATCCACCAGGTGCCGTCACCCCAATTCAGCACGGTGAGATCGCCCTTGAGACGGCCGTCATGACCGAGCATCGGCGACAGGCGGATCCGGCCCGGTCCTGGCAGCTTGCCTGCCATCATTCGATCGAGCCAGGCCTCGGCATTGGGACCGGAGACTTCGTATCGGGAGAATCCGGCGATGTCGAGGATGCCGACGCCGTCCCGAGTCTGGCGACACTCGTCACCGACGATGTCGTGCGCATTGGAACGGTGCAGCGATGGGATCTCCTCGAAGCCCCGCTCCGCAAAGTAGATCGGCACCTCTAGCCCGTATGAAACGCCCCACTGGGCGCCTGCCGCAGTCATGGCGTCATAGGCAGGCGCCATTCGAGCGGGCCGAGCCGCCCACAACTGCTCGTTGGGGTACGTCATGACGAAGCGACGCGAATAGAACTGCCCTGTCATCTCTTTGATGTACTGGCGGTTCTCTGCGTATTTTCCGAAACGGGCCACGTCCATGCCGTAGATGTCCTCTTCGGTCTCGCCGTGGATCATCCACTCGGCGAGGGCCTTGCCGACTCCGCCACCCTGCAGGAACCCGGCCATCACGGCACACGCTGACCAGTAGTTCTTCAACCCCGGCACAGGCCCGACGAGCGGGTTTCCGTCGGGAGAGAACGTGAATGCGCCGTTGACCCACTGCTTGATGCCGGCGCTCTCAAGCGCCGGGTAGCGGCGAGTGGCGATTTCGATCTCTGGAGCGATTCGGTCTGGATCAGGCGGCAGCAGCTCAATGCCGTAGTCCCACGGCGCGCCGTCGATGCTCCAGTGTTTGTGGTCGATCTCGTAGATGCCGAGCAGCATTCCGTGGATCTCGGGACGGGCGTATGTGAACCCATCGAGGTCGATCATCATCGGCATCTCGAAGTCCATCGCCTCCAGCTCGGGGATTGCCTCGGTAACCAGGTAGTGATGGGCCAGAGGCGATACCGGGAGCTCGACACCAGCCATGCGACCGACCTGCTTCGCCCACAAACCAGCCGCGTTCACCACATGCTCGGCAACGATCGTGCCTTGCTCGGTGATGACGTCCCAACCGCCGTCGTCTCGCGCGTTGAGGTCGATGACCCGGTTGTGCTCGATGACGTCGGCGCCGCGGTTGCGAGCAGCCTTGGCGTACGCGTGCACGACCGCCGACGGATCGATATAGCCCTCACGATCCGCCCACATGCCACCCTCGACTCCATCGAGATTGATGATCGGACACTTCTCTTTGATCTCGTCGGGCGTCATGAGCTGTACGTCTTCAATGCCCATAGTCTGGAAAATGCGGTATGCCGACTGGAGCCATTCCCACCGAACCGGATCTGAGGCGAACGTGATGCCGCCGGCCATGTGCAGCCCAATGTCTTGGCCGGACTCTGCGGAAACCTCGCTGAGGAGGTCGATCGTGTAGGCCTGTAGCGCTGCGATGTTGGGGTCGGCGTTGAGGGCATGAATGCCGCCGGCGGCGTGCCAGCTCGAGCCGGCCGTGAGGACGTCGCGCTCAACGATGGCTACATCGGGCCACCCATACTTGGTGAGGTGATAGGCCACGCTGGCGCCGACCACGCCTCCGCCGATGACCACAACTCGATATTGCGACTTCACGAAATCCTCCTACGCAATGCGCCCGGGACAGTAACGCGGAGGTTTTGCTGCCGTCGAGCAGTACAAACACACCGTGGGGTCGGTCGTCGCCGCCGACCGCTGGGCCTCTCCCGGACGCAACCGGCCGGCAGATCGCCGGCCGTTTAGGGCGTGACGACCACCTTGCCGCGAGCGTGGCCTGAACCGGCTTCCTCGATCGCAGCGCCGGCGTCCACCATGGCGTAGCTCTTCCCGACAACAGGCTGAATCACACCGAGGTCGACAAGCCGCACGAGCTCTGCCAGGTCGTCGCGCTTGGAGATTGACAGGAACGGCATGAGGCGATGACTCACGAACGGCGACATGAGCCGGGCCCTCAGGATCCGGCCGATGCTCCCGAACCACGGACCGCCCACACCACTGTTCGGGATCAAAGTTCCGCCCGGCTCGAGAACACGTCGTCGCTGGGCGATCGAGCGGTTGTCGGCCATATCGAGAATGACGTTGTAGCGCTCGGCGCCCTCCGTGAAGTCGGTCTCTACGTAGTCGATCACGTGATCGACCCCGAGCGCCTTGAGCAGTTCGACATTCCGAGTACTACACACACCCGTGACCTCGGCCCCCATCGCCTTGGCGATTTGGACGGCAAAGCTGCCAATGCCGCCCGATGCTCCGTTGATCAACACCTTGTCTCCCGCCTCGACGCCGGCGACGTCACGCAACGCCTGGAGCGCGACGCAGCCAGCCATAGGAAGCGTTGCGGCCTCTTCGAAACTCAGGCTGGCCGGTTTTTCGACGAGGTGGTCCGCGGGAACCGCAGCCAAAGAAGCGAACGCAGCTGAGCACCAACCGAGCACCTCGTCACCGACATGGAATTCTTCGACGCCAGAGCCAACTGCTTCAACCACTCCCGCAATGTCGGTGCCCCGCACCCCTTGGCGCGGCCTTCGCAGCCCGTACCCGAGGCGCATCACGTATGGCTTGCCGGTAGCAGCCGAGTTGTCGGCCCAGTTCACCCCGGCGGCGCGCATCTGAACCAGGACCTCGTCGTCCTTGATAGTCGGCGTTGCCACATCCTCGACGGCGAAAACGTCGGCCGGCGGACCGTAATTGTGTTGTACCGCGGCTTTCATAGCCGACTCCTCTGTGTTCGATTCACACCCTCAAAGTGTCTGCCGGATGAGCTCTTAATTCCAGAGGCGTTCGACTCCGAATGGCTCACGAGTGATGAAAGCCGGACGCGCGATAACCTCATCCAGCGAAGAAGCTCCCAGGAATGCTCATGGCGGGATTGACGGCCCAACAACTGACCGAGTTCGATCGCGACGGCTACCTCGTCGTGGAAGATGTTCTGGACGAACGCGACCTCGAGGCGATTCGCTCCGCTTACCGCGAGATCATGGATCGTGAGTGCGCCAACCTCGTCGCTGCCGGCCACCTCCGCCCACTTCGCGGCACAACGTTCTCCGAACGATATATCGAGGCGCTTGGCCAACTCGACGACATGTACCTCCTCTATCAGCATCTCGACATCTCACTCCCGATGCTGGAGACGCTCGAACCTTCAGCGACAATGAGCACCGGCAAGGCGGTCTTTGATCTGCTCACACACCCGCGACTGCTCGACGTCGCCGAATCAGTGATCGGGCCGGAGATCTATTCCAACCCGGTTCAGCACACCCGCATCAAACCCCCGCGCGCGTGCCTGCCCGAGACAGCAACCGACGCCAACGTGGCGGCGACGCTGTGGCATCAGGACGCTGCCGTTATCGAACCAAGCGGCGACGACACCAACATGTTGACCGTGTGGCTCGCCGTCACCGACGCCACCGCCGAGAACGGCTGTTTGATTGCAGTGCCCGGCAGCCACCGCGGCGATACAACTCTCCATTGCCCAGGCAAGATCTTTCAGTCGGAGATCTATATCCCCGAGGCGATCCTCGACATGGCCAGTGTGGTGCCACTCGAGGTCAAAGCAGGCGGAATGGTGTTGTTGCACAAGATGACCGAGCACGGCTCCCTCGAGAACAACTCAAACGACATCCGCTGGAGCTTCGACTTGCGTTACCAACCGACCGGGCAGCCGACGGGCCGGGATGTGTTTCCCGGGTTCATCGCCCGCAGTGCTGCTGATCCCAATGCAGCGCTCACTGATCCAGATGAGTGGGCCGAGCTGTGGTGGGAAGCCAGGGACCGCATTGTGGCGGGTCAAGTGGAGAACAAGTTCGGCGGCCGTTGGAACGACAACGCCACCCAGCCGGTATGCGCCTGAGCAGTGTGTCGAAAGATCGAGGTTCGCACGTCGGTATGGTGCAGGTGCCGTACGAGTTTCTGGAGGAGGAGCGACCCATGAGCATGCAAGACGCCATCGCGAGCGCAGCACAAGCAGCATCCAAAGTCATAGCCGGAGTGAGCCAGGACCAGCTCGACAGTCCAACCCCATGTTCCGAGTTCGACGTCAGGACGTTGGGAAACCACATGACCGGATTTCTCCCTTATGCGGCCAATGCGTTCCGGCGGGGCCCCGCCATGGAGGGCGAAGCCCCGGACTTCACGCAGCAGGATTGGGCAGCCGCCTACGAGGCTATGGCGAACGATCTCGTCGCGGCGATATCCGAGGAAGGTGCCTTCGAAGGCGAAGTCAATTTCGGGGCAGGCGCGATGCCGGCCGAAAATGCCGCCGGAATCACACTGATGGAGCTGACCGTTCACGCCTGGGACCTAGCTCGAGCCACAGGCCAGGAGTATCAACTCGACCCGACGACTGCAGCCATGTCTGCCGCCATAACGGCACAGGCCGGGCCCAACGGCCGCGAAGGCGGTTTCTTCGGTCCTGAGGTTCCGGCCCCAGACAATGCGAGCGAGTTCGAAAAAGCGCTGGCGGTGAGCGGACGCGATCCCAACTGGACAGCCTGAGCCTATAACTCGATCAGTCCCGCCCCGCTCGGGGTGAATCCGCACGCACCGACATAGAATTCACGATGTTCCTCGTCGAAATCGACATGGAGCCACTCGCACCCTGCCGTACGGGAGTTCTCCGTCGCGAGGGCGACCATTGCCCGCCCGATGCCGCGGCGCCGATCGGTCGAGGCGACAATCACGTCCTGCAACCAGGCGTGGACTCCGCCATCCCAGGGCACGTTGAGAAAGCCTACGAGCCGATCCCCGTCGTAGGCCGTTACCCAGCCGAGGCTGTGGCGAGCGGTCTGCGTGCGCCAGTCGTCGCCGTAAAGCCCGTGCCCGAACGCGTCTGCGTGGAGCCGGTTCAACGCGTCGTTGTCGATCTGGCCTCGCCAGCCGTACTCGATCACGTACCTGACGCTAGCGATACCTCTTGTCATTAACGTCATCGAATGCGCGAGAAGTACACCCACGGACACTTCGGCACAGTTGTCGACGATCACGCCCGACGGACCGCCGCCAACAGCGCAAGATTCCTGCTCCCCCATCTCACTGAGTCCGACTTGTTGCTCGACCTCGGCTGCGGGCCCGGCTCGATTTCTTTGGACCTTGCGGAGTGGGTTGAGATCGTCGTGGGCATCGACGCCGCTCCCGAAGCCATAGCCCGGGCAGAAGACGATCGCGAGCGCCGGGGTACCCCTAACGCGTCCTTCGTCGTAGGCGACGTCTACGACTTGGAGTACGGAGACGACACCTTCGACGTGGTCTACGCCCACCAGCTTCTGCAGCACCTTGCCGACCCTGTGGCGGTACTCCGCGAGGCATACCGGGTACTCAAGCCTGGCTGCATTGTGGCGGTGCGCGACGCCGACTACGGGACGATGGTGCACGATCCGCACGACGCACTCATCGACCGCTGGCTGGAGCTGTATCACGAGATCGCACGCCGCAACGGGGGCGAGCCCGATGCCGGTCGGCGCCTACGGGGGTGGGTAGCGGCTGCCGGGTTCATCGATGTCACGCCATCGACAAGCTCTTGGACGTACTCGACGGATGCGGCCATTGACCGGTGGCGCCAGCTGTGGACGAGCCGCCTGCGCCAGGCGCGTATGGGCCGGGACCTCATCAGAGAGGGGATGGCAACCGCGGAGGAAGTCGAAGACATGGCCACCGCGTTCGACCGGTGGGCGGACTCCGCTGAGCCATTCTTCGCGTTCCTTCACGGCGAAGTTCTCGCTCGGAAGCCCTCGCAGTGAACAACCAGGACCCGATCGATCCCGACGCGGCCGTCGAGGGGGAGTTCCGACGCCAGTTCGATGAGTTGAGACAACAACACCGAGCGGCGGAGACTCGCGCCGAGCGCCGCAAGCTGCGCCGCAAGATCCGCCGTCTCCGCCGCCACTTCTTCCGACGACGAGTAGTCCGCTGGTGAAGAGCTAAACGGCTTCGTCGGCCTTCTCGACCCGCTCGACCTCAATGGACGCGTTGGTGACGATGGCTGCAATCACCGCGATTGCTGCCCATACCGGGAGCAAGACTGCTCCGACCACTCCGACTGTCAGGGGGATCTCAATGAGCCGCTTGCCATCCTCGTTCTTGATGATGATCCGGCGGACGTTGCCCTCGCGGACCAGCTCTTTGATCTTGGCAACCAGGTCGTCGCCTTCGACGTCGTAGGTTTCGGTCGCCTCAATCTCGGTTACTTCGGTTGTCATGGGTGGGCCTTTCCTTCTCGAGCCACCGTGATGGCTTCATGTTTACTGCACCCATGGTCAATCGCCCAGAGGCCAATGTCATCACGCCCCGGAGTGAATCAGGCCTCCCCCGCCCGGGGGATTGTGTGTCGTCGCCGAGCGGACCCACGACCGCCTAGATTCCAGCCAAGGAGAGTGATGGAACCAGCAGCAGACATCGGCGTAGTCGGCCTGGCAGTGATGGGGCGCAACCTCATCATGAACATGAACGACCACGGCTTCACCGTCGCCGCATTCAACCGGACGACCGAACGGGTGGACGAGTTCCTCGCGGGCGAAGCTGCCGGATCCAACGTGATCGGAGCACAGAGCCTCGAGGAGCTGGTTTCGCAACTGAAGACACCACGGCGCGTGATGTTGATGATCAAGGCGGGCGCACCCGTCGACGCCACGATCGACACTCTCATCCCACTACTGGACGACGGCGACATCATCATCGACGGCGGCAACGCGCTGTTCACGAACAGCATCGAACGGACCAAACGTGTCGAGGAGGCGGGTCTGCGATTCATCGGCACCGGCGTGAGCGGCGGCGAAGAAGGCGCTCGCTACGGCCCCTCGATCATGCCAGGGGGCACTCCAGAAGCGTGGCCGCATGTACAGGAGATCTTCCAGTCCATCGCCGCCAAGGTGGAAGACGTGCCCTGCTGCGACTGGGTCGGCTCGGACGGCGCGGGCCACTACGTCAAGATGGTCCACAACGGCATCGAATACGGCGACATGCAGGTGATCGGCGAGGCCTACGACATCATGCGACGCGGGCTCTCGATGCGTCACGATGAAATGCACCGGGTGTTCGCGGAATGGGATCAGGGCAAGCTCGACTCATATCTCATCGAGATCACTGCCGACATCATGGCGACCACGGACGAAGACGGCGCCCCCCTGCTCGAGAAGATCCTCGATGCGGCCGGCCAGAAGGGCACCGGCAAGTGGACGGTGATTTCCTCCATGGAGATCGGCCAGCCGATGACTCTCGTGGGCGAAGCCGTCTACGCCCGAATCGTGTCTTCTCTCAAGGATCAGCGGGTTGCGGCGTCGAAGGTTCTCGATGGTCCGCAGCCTCACATCGACGACGATCCGCAGCTAGTGCTCGCCGACCTCCACGACGCGTTGTATGCATCGAAAATCGTCAGCTACGCCCAGGGATTCATGCTCATGGATGCCGCCGCCGCCGAGTTCGATTGGGACCTCGACTTTGCATCAATCGCCTCGATGTGGCGCGGCGGCTGCATCATCCGCTCCAAGTTCCTCAGTGAAATCATGGCGGCCTTCACCGAGCAACCGGACCGCCACTTGCTCCTCAACGACTTCTTCGCACACGAGATCCAAGCAGCGCAGCCGGGCTGGCGCCGGACGGTCACACGTGCAATCGCTGCCGGCATTCCCACTCCCGCCTATGGGTCGGCTCTCGCCTTTTACGATGCGTTTCGAACCGAAAGGCTTCCGGCGAACCTCATCCAGGCCCAGCGCGACTACTTCGGCGCCCACACCTACGAGCGAGTGGACCGTGACAGGGGTGAGTACTTCCACACGAACTGGACAGGTACGGGCGGCGACGTCTCCTCTTCGACTTACAACGTGTGATTCAGGCAGCTCGCGAGAATCCGCTGCACCCACCATCAGGTATCAGCAGACATGAATCGCCGAATTCGTGCCATAGATATCCCGAGTCCAATGCGAGATCGTATGCGGCGGCCACCACATCACGACCGGCGACCGCTTCGAGGAGTCGCAAGTGGGAGGCCTCGGGAGGGTGGAATCCTGTGATCAGCCCCTTGACGACTCTGAGCGGGCGCTCAGGGCCTAGGACGAGATCGGTCCAGCCCTCACCCGCAGCAACCGACCCTTGACCGTCTACAACAGACTCGAGAGCGCGCGCCACGGTCGTGCCGACGGCAACCACGCGACTGCCTGAAAGCCGTGCCTGATTGACCGCGGTGGCGGTCGTTTCCGACACGGAAAAGTGCTCGGGATACGGCGGCTCGGCGGCTTCCTGGGACGACACACCGGTATCGAGCCTGACCGTGGCGAGCTTCACGCCCCTGCGCCTCAGCGAGGCCACGACGCGAGGTGAGAAGGGCCTGGCGGCACTCGGCATCTCAGCGCTGCCGGGCCATGCCGTGGAATCGGCAAAGATCGTCTGATACAGGTCGAGCGGCCACGCCCCTGGTACATAGCCGTACCGAATCGGCCGACCGTGACGGGCGACGAACCGGCGCACGCCGCCTGGAACATCGACGTCGGCTCGCCACAGGCGAACGTCACCGGGAGCGCCGCCATCGGCCGGGTGGATCAGCCGCACCGAACCGCCGGGTGACACTCGAATCACTTCGCTGCGAATACCGCTGCGGATAGGTCCGGAGTTGTCGGAGTGGCGCAACTCAACCACCCATCTCCCGTCGTCCCCCAGAGTCGATAGATGAATCCCGACACGATCGCCACGCATCGTGCCGGACAGGGCCGCAGGCATAGTCGGACTGGTGTTCACGACGACCAAGTCGCCGGCGTACAGGTGGGCGGCAAGACTTCGAAAGCTGGTATCGCTGAAACCTTCAGGGCCCGCAACGAGTAGCCGCACCTCATCGCGCTGGAGGCCCCGCTCCTCGGGCGGCACAGATGCGATGCGTTCCTGCGGCAGCTCGAATCGGTAGCTCAGGGCGGAAGCAGTCACGCCGGCAGCACCTCCAGCTCGGAGAGCGTGTAGCGGCCGGACGGACGCCCGCTGTTGATCAGGCGGACCAGCGCAGGCACAACCGACTCGGGTAGCGGCCGGTCCGTGATGTCTTCTCCTGGAAACGCTGCCTGGTGCATCGCAGTTCGCATGTCGCCGGGATCGAACGCGTATACACGAAGATCAGCCTCCTCCGCAGCAAGGATTGAAGAGGCATGGTCGAGTGCAGCCTTGGAAGCACCGTAGGGGCCCCATCGCTCGTATGGTTCGACTGCGGCATCCGAGCTGATGTTGACCACTACCCCTTCGGCATTGGCCAACGGAGCCACGAGCCGGCCGACGAGTGCCAGGGGCGAGACGACATTGGTGTCGAATACTGCATGCAGCTCGTCCTCGCCGAAAGCAGCGATCGCGGCCAAAGGGCTCGGCCCGAGGTAACTGGCGTTGTTCACCAGCAGATCGAGCGACTCGCCAACGACGCCGGCGAGCGCCACCCGATGCGTCTCATCGCGAATGTTGCCGGCGAAGGCGGAAATCCGACTACCTGTCGATACGACCTCGTCCAGATCCCTTTGGTCTCGGCCCGTGACAGTCACATGCCAGCCCAGCCGGTCGAGTTCCACTGCGAGAGCGCGGCCTAGCCCACGGGATCCTCCGGTGATGAGCGCTTTCATCGTTCTGCTCCTTCAATCGGTTGACTCCGCTCAACGTACAACTTAAAGTTGACTTCAAGTCAAGGGATTTCTTCTATGGACCACGACGACCTATTGACAATCAGCGAAACCGCAGATCGCAGCGGCTTCTCCCCTTCGGCGCTGCGCTACTACGAGCGCGAGGGTTTGATCCAGGCTTCCCGTACTTCCGGCGGGCAGCGCCGCTTTGAGCGGCATGAACTGCGACGCCTCGCGTTCATCGCTGCGGCGAGACACATCGGGCTCACCTTGGATGAGGTGCGGTCCGCGTTGGAGCTACTGCCGGAGGGCCGCAATCCCACGAAGGCCGACTGGTCGAAGATCTCCCGCGCCTGGCGCGCTCGCCTCGACGAGGAGATCAGGGCTCTGGAGAACCTCCGCGACGGGCTCGAAGGGTGCATCGGCTGCGGCTGCCTCAGCCTGCAACGTTGTCGCCTTAGCAACCCAAACGATGTCGTAGCTTCGCGGGGTCCAGGTGCGGCTTTCTTGCCGGCAGCACTACATCCGGCAGGTGATCCATGATGATATGGCGTGCTCGACAGACAAGCAGAGGTAGATGATGAGACACGAGAAGGTCACTTTCCCCAACGGGCGCGGCCAGATGCTGGCCGGCCGAATCGACTACCCGCTCACGGGCGATCCCATTGGCTATGCCCTGTACGCCCACTGCTTCACGTGCTCCAAGAACCTCCGTGCGATCGGTCGGATCACAGAGACGCTGGCGGCCCACGGCATTGCAACCTTGCGTTTCGACTTCACGGGGCTGGGCCAAAGCGAAGGTGAATTTGCCGACACGAACTTCAGCACGTCGATCGACGACTTTATGGCCGCAACCCACTTTCTGCGAGACAACTACGAAGCACCTGAGATTGTGATCGGTCATTCGCTCGGTGGCGCAGTGGCCTTGGCGACGGTGCCGGACCTACCGCAGGTGAAGTCAGTTGTGACAGTCGCCGCTCCCGCCACTCCTGAGCACATCCTCCAACACCTCGAGCAGGACATTGCGACGATCCACGCCAAGGGTGCCGCCGAGGTGCAGCTTGCGGGCCGCCCGATCACGATCAAGGACCAGCTGCTCCATGACATCGAAGGCGTCGATCTCTCGGAACGGATCGGTTCGCTCGGCAAACCGCTGCTCGTGTTGCACTCCCCTATCGACAACACCGTGGGCATCGATAACGCGGCTGCGATATTCGAAGCAGCGCGCCACCCCAAGAGCTTCGTGTCGCTTGATTCGGCCGACCACCTGATCACGGACGACGGCGACGCTCGCTACGTCGCCGAGGTGATCGCTTCGTGGGCTACGCGCTACATCAGCGGTGATCTGACCTCACACAGCCAGCCGGACTTCGTTGCCGGGGCTCCGGAGAGCGTCACGATTGTGCGCACCGAGAAGGGTTTTCGCACCGACATCATTTCGAACGGTTTCCCACTCGTCGCAGATGAGCCGGCCTCGGTGGGCGGCGGCAATACGGGGCCAACCCCATACGACTATCTGCTGAGTGCGCTTGGCGCCTGTACTTCGATGACTCTGCGCATGTATGCAGACAAAAAGGAGTGGCCGCTCGAATCCGTCACCGTTCGGCTCACCCATCGCAAGGTTCACGCCGCCGACTGCGAGCTGTGCGAAACCGAGCGCGGCATGGTGGACGAGATGACTCGCGAGATCACCCTCGTCGGCGACCTCGCCGAAGACCAGCGACAGCGGCTTCTGGCCATCGCCGAACGCTGTCCTGTTCATAAGACCATGCACGGGGAAGTCGCGATCCATACGAGGCTTGCAGGCTGAACCGGTAGTCTCGTCGACCAGTGCGAGTCGGGAGGCCAGGTGCAAAGGCGGTCGTTGCATCCCCAGGGGGATGCAGTCCACTATGACGAAATCGCACCGGCGTTGCGTACGGGCGACCTGGCTCTCTTTCATGGGACCTCTTGGATCAGCAGAGGCATCCAACGCGCGACTCGTAGCCCTTACTCGCACATCGGCATGATCGTCAGGTATGGCGATATCAAAGACTTCGGCGCCGGGGAGATGCGAGGGGCAGACGACTCAGAGGTCTACTTCTTCGAGTCGATGATGGCGAGAGAGAGCTTGCCCGACCTCCTCGACCCGGTGTGGGACGAGGTGCGGAAGGAACATGAAGTTCACAGCGGCGTGCAGCTCGTGTCACTACGCGACGCCTTCTGCGCTTACGACTATCAGCGATTTGGCAGTTTCAGCATTCGCCAGCTTCAACTGCAGGACCGGACAACGCTCGACTTTGCAGGACTCCGCAATCTCATGGACAGCATCGACAAGAAGCCGTATCCAAACGGTGCCGTCGTCGTCGCCCATTGGATTGAAGGGAATCTGGGGATCCCGGCAGCGCTCAACAGCTTCTTCTGTGCTGAGCTCGTGGCGCTTTGTTACGAGGCGCTCGGACTGATAGAGATCGACGAACACAAGAACCCGGCGAACAAGTACTCACCGGCGGCATTCTCTTCACGCTCCGGCATGCTGGACCCGAGACTCCAATCCGCTCTCTCACCGGAACAGATAATCGTCGTGGACGACTGCCCAGAAGTGAAAGCCGGACTCCGGCGCTAAACCGTTTCCGCGACGCTCGAATGAGTTTCGACCACGTGGGCGCGATATCGGGTAAGCAGCAACGCCGCCATCACACACAGTGCACAACCAGCTACCCCTGACAAGCGAATGCCGAGATCATCGCCTACGTCGCGCCCGAATGTCGTCAGGATTGCAAACAGCAACACGCCGGTCGTTTGGCCTGCCTTCTGCATGAATGTGCGCGCGGCCACGAAGATGCCTTCGCGTGACTCGCCTGAGGTGCGGGCATCGAACTCTGCAATATCGGAGAGGGTGGCGAACGGGAGTACTCCGAGAAAGGCCACGGGAACGGCAAG
The DNA here is from genome assembly GCA_024638645.1 of Actinomycetes bacterium. GTDB lineage: Bacteria > Actinomycetota > Acidimicrobiia > Spongiisociales > UBA5794 > JAHEJX01. The sequence goes on along the minus strand of JAHEJX010000018.1, from coordinate 26,743 downwards.
CAGCAGGATGAGCCCGTAGGCCTGGGCGACGGCATCGATCGATAACGATCCCAACCACAGGACACCGAGAAAGACGATCGCCATCCATAGGAACGCGCCGATCATCAGCGGCTTTTTGCCGAGGCGCTTGGCAAGAAGGTTGACCGCCGGATAGAACACAAATGAGACGAGCACGAGGACTGCGAGCAACGTTGCGACCAGCTCCTCCTCGCGCTCGAGCAGGACCGTGACGTAGAAGAGAAGTCCGGTCTGGGCAATGGTGAGCCCCGTGAAATATGCGAAGTCGGCGAACACGAAGTTGCGAAAGTCGCGATTGCCGAATGCAGCCCTAACAGCCCCGATCACCGCAGTTTCAGATGGAGAGCCAGCCGAATATCGCCGCTCGTCGATCGTCAGCACCGGCACTTCCATGAGAACGAGCGCCAGAACGGCCAACACCACAATCGCTGCTTGAAAGCCCCGCAGCGGGCTCAGTCCTAGCGCATCCTCGAAGATCGCCGCAATGACCGGAGTCAGGCCAGCAACCACGATCCCAAGTGCGTAGGTAATCGACGTCCACGTTGCAAGATTGAGCCTCTGATCCGGGGTGTGGCCCATGTCGGGCGTCAATGCGTAGAACGGTGTCAGGTAGAAGGTGAGGCTGACGTAGAAAGCTGCCTGGACGACGACCAGCCAAACGATGTTCCAACCAGAAACCTCGATGAAGGGCGGGGTGAACATCAGCACGAGGAACGCGGCAGCTGGAACTGCGCCCCACTTCATGAACGGGATGCGGCGGCCCTTGGGGTGTTGGGAGCGGTCCGAGAGATTGGCAACCCAGGGATCGGTAATCGCGTCGAGGAAGCGACCGGAGGCCGCAATGAGCACGAGAGCGTTGAGCACGCCGAGAAACGTCACAGTTGTGATCAGCTCCGGCAGGCCGGCCGAGTCCGGTGGCAGGTAGAAGTAGACGAGCGCGATCGCAACGATGTTGATGAGTATCGAGGCGCCCATCTGCCCGACGGCATAGGTGAACTGTTTCGAGCCGGGAAGATGCTCGACGTGCGCTCGGGACACGCGCTACCCGTTGTTGGGGAGGCAACAAACCGCCCCGCCCGGGTTCTCCAAGATGACTTCGCCGGTGGCGAGATCCTTCCAATGCCCGAAGTAGGGCTGCGATCCGGCATGCACCGAGTATCCGCGGATCATCAGCCCGTCGGCGGACATTCGCACATCGTCCATCCATAGGGTGACATGGACGTGTTCGAAAGTGCTGCTTCCACCGCAAGGTACGGCGTTGCCTGCCTCGCCGATGACGGTGCCCGCCTCGATCCACCGGCCGACCAGGTCTGTCCTGATATTCACGAGGTGGTAGTAGGTGCTGGCGTAGCCTTCACCGTGCTCGATCTTGAGGTAACGCCCGCCGGTTTCGCACTGGTGCCAGCCGACCAATCCAGAGGCAACCGCCACGGCCCGGCCCACGCCGCTGTCGGGACCGAAGTCGAGTGCGCTGAGGTTCTCACCATGCGGAGCGCCGGCATGCCATCTCTCGCCGATTGGAAATGGGAGATGCCAGTCGATCGTGCCGGGATTGGTCCGCCGATCCCATAGCGGCACGGTCTGGGCAGACTTGATGGTCAGGTTGGCGTTGTTCCCCAATTTGGCGAATGCGCCTTCCGAGGCCGTGCCGCTGCTCCAGACAGCCTCCCCCCGCCACATAACGGAGAGGTTGCCGGCGGCCGACATGGTTAGCCGCGCGTTGCGATGCCGTTCGGTGTCGGTATCCCACAAGTCGACACCGTTGGCGAGTAATTGGACGTTGCCACCACGCTCGACCCGCAGCACGAATCGACCGTTGTGAGATCTAATACGTTGTCCCGGTAACAGAGTCTCCTCTGAGCTGACTTTGTTGCGCCGCTCAGTGGGCTTTTCGCCACACGCCTCTGCCACGACCGAGTAGCAGACGTCTGCTCCAAGGCCCCCGTCGCCGGTGTCTTCACCCTCGCCGCCGCGCAGCACGTCCCCATCCCGTCCGCCGCTGAGCGAATCGCTCTTCTTGCCGCCTTGGAGAACGTCGTGTCCGGCGCCTCCTTTGAGCACGTCGTGTGCCGGGCCACCGAAGAGTGCATCGTCACCGTCGCCGCCGACGAGCGTATCTCTTCCGCCGCCTCCGCACAGGACGTCGTTGCCACCTAGGCCTGTGATCACGTCACGTCCTGCCAGCCCGTGGATGACGTCGGGGCCGTCGGTGCCGACAAGTACGTCGTCGCCGGCTGTGCCCATCAAGGTGACACGCTCGCCGCCACAGAGCAGCGGTTCTTCTGCGGCTGCGGGCACTGGAGCCAGCGCAATGAGAGCAGTCGCTACGAGCGCGAGAACGAGAAGCACCCGCACGCGACTATCGACTCCTCCAACCAAACCTTCTCCGGATCAGCCCGGGAGCGACCATATAGATGCGCCGGGCGGCATGCCCCGTGAGCGGCTACCGATTTTTCGCGTACGCTGCATAACTATTCGCGTTCTCACCAACGTCATCCGGAAAATCCCGCGAGAAACCATGAGGCCGGCCTCCGCGCTACCGAAGTAGAGGTATGGACAGTTCAGCTCTGACTCTCATCGCCGCTGCCGTCGCGGGCTATCTGGCAGGCTCGATATCTGGCGCCCGCATCGTTGGAACGCGACGAGGCGCGGGCGATCTGACGACGACTCGAGTGGTGTTGGACGGTACGGGCTCGACTGTGGAAACGCACGGCGTTTCACCTTCCGCACTTCAGGCCCGCGGTGGCGGCAAGGCTGGACTTCCGGCGGGTGCCATCGACATCGGCAAAGCCCTGCTGCCGACACTGGTCGCAAGGATCATCTGGCCGGACACGCCGGAAGCCGTTTTCGTAGCGGCAGGTGCGCTGGTGGGTCACGTTTATCCCATTTACCACAGGTTTGTCGGTGGATACGGAATCTCGCCCCTACTGGGCTCGCTCGCCGTCATCGATATCAGGGCTCCCCTGCTGACAATCGCAGCATTCGCTCTGCTCGGCCTTCTGCTCGGCAGCGCCTTCATCGGCATTGAGATGTGGACTCTTGCTCTGATCCCCTACTTCATTTGGCAAGGCGAAGCCTGGACCGTCGCGTTCGCGGTGCTTGCCAACCTGATCTACTTCTGGCGCAGCCGGGCCGAAACGGTTGCGGCGCTCAAGTCATGGCGCCGGGACCCGAGGGCGTGGCGGGACCGGGTTCAGGACTTCAAGAAGTACCCCGACTACGAGGTGCCGGCGCCATGACGCTGCTAGCCGCCGCCATCGTCGGCGGATACTTGATCGGGTCGATCTCCTTCGCCCGAGTGGCTTCCCACTATGCCTTGAGTGGCGCCGACATCTCCGTAACTGAATTCGACGTTGCCGGAACCGAAGAAAAGTGGGTCTATCGAGGCGTGAGTGCCACGAGCGTCATGGAGCGGGCCGGGTGGAGGTGGGGTGTGGCGGTAATCGTTCTCGACGCTCTGAAAGCGTTTGTTCCCGCGATGACGCTGCGGCTTCTCTTCCCCGACAGTGACGCCTACCTGGTGGTGGCAGTGGCCGTCATGGCAGGTCATGTATGGCCCGTGTGGTGGCGGTTCGTGGGCGGGCGCGGACAGTCCTCGCTGGTTGGAGCACTGCTCGCCATCGACGTGCTCGCCATCCCCGCTGCGGCAATCGCCGGCGCTGTGGTCGGACTGGTGGTGTTCACGTCCGTGTATATGGCACGCAACATGGGGCCAGGGTTGTTGATCCCGTGGTTCGCATTCGTAGCCGGCATGCCCCATGTCCTGTTTGCGATTGCCGTGAACATCATCTACTGGATCGCGTCTCGTGGAGACCTGGCTGAAGAGCTATCCGCCCGAAGCGCCCAGGGCATCGCATCGCTCGACTACCCAACGCGACTACGTAAGGCATGGTCTGGTTTCTTCGCAGAGGACTAGCCGAGGTCGGGCTAGCCCGCCAAGCACCATCTAGGGAATCCCGCTTCCCCGTAGTACAACAAACAGGTGGGGGAGGACCCTTTGCGATTCAGAACGAGACTGCTCATCGTTGCCGGGCTCACGGCCGGTCTGATCGTCGCGCTCGCCGGCGCGGCGCTTGCCCATGAAAACCAGGTGATCCGCTTCGGCAGTTTCCTGGGCGGCCTCACCCACCCGGTACTCGGTCTCGACCACTTCCTGGCGATGGTCAGCGTCGGCATCGTCAGCTCGATGCTTGGCGGCCGCGCCATCTGGACTGTGCCGAGCCTCTTTGTTGTGATGATGGCAATCGGTGGGTTCATCGGAAGGGCCGACGTCGGTCTGGGCGGAACGGCCATCGAGACAGGTATCGCCGTTTCGGTGATCGCCCTCGGCCTCGCCATTGCGGCGGACCGCAAACTTCCAGTGCGCGCCGTCATGGGCGCAGTCGTCTTCTTCGGCTTCTTCCACGGCTACGCCCATGGCGTCGAGATACCCAACATCGCTCGTCCGGTGGTCTACGCCGGCGGCTTCCTCCTCGGCACTGCCCTCATCCACCTCCTCGGAGTCCTCGTCGGAGAAATGACCAAGCGCTACACACGGGGCCGCGTCGCCATCAGGGCCGTCGGCGCCCTATTCGTGGTGATTGGCGTCTTATTCATCCTGGGAGTGATGTAGATGACCGCCACAACGGCCAAGGCCGGCCTCACCAAGCAGCAAAAGCGCAACATCCTATGGTGGGAAGTTGGCGCATTCGTGTGGATCATGCTGGCGGGCTCGGCGTTCCACTTCATCTACGAGCTGTCGAACTTCAACAGCGTTGCTGCGTTGTTCGGCTCGGTGAACGAGAGCACATGGGAGCACCTCAAGCTGTTCTTCTGGCCCGGTTTGATATACACCATTGTTCAGCACGCGTTCGTCAAGGACTACGCCAACAACTACTGGTGGGGCAAGGCTCTAGCAATCTTTGTGACGCCTTTCGGCGTGATCTTCTCCTTCTATTTCTATCTCGGCATCGCAATCCCCCGCTACGGCGAGGGCTGGCTGTGGGCTGACATCTCTACGGGTGCCTTCGGCGTGCTGGCCGGCAACATCGTCGCCTATCGAATCCTCACCGCGCCAAAGCGCGAGAAGAGATTCGATCTGCGGGGCAAGGCCATCATCCTGGCGATGACCGCAGCGTTCCTGCTGCTCACGTACTTCCCGATCCGGATGTTCCTGTTCGAAGACTTCCTCGGCTACGAGCCTCGGGGCGAGTACGGGATTCTCGAGGACTACAGCGAGCACCTGGTGTTCACCGAGCGAGATTTCTGAGGGTTGGTATCTGGTATCTCGACTCAATCTGGGACGACTTCGCCGCGGTACCCGTCAACAGTGACGATGGCTCCGTCGGTGAGGCGGGTTGCATTGGGCACTGAGACAACACAGGGAATGCCGTATTCCCTGGCCACGATGGAACTGTGGGAGAGCATTCCTCCGGACTCGGCTATTACGGCTCCCGCCTTTGCAAAGAGCGGTGTCCAGCCCACGTCGCTGAAGGGAATGGCTAAGACGTCACCCGCTTCCACCTTGCCGAAATCGGCGATGCCCGTCACGACCTTGACCGGTCCCCTGTGGTGCCCGCGTGACGTTGCAACCCCCTTCAGCACACCCTCTTGGTTCTTCGTCGCGGCCGGAATGAAGTCGTCGCCGTAGATCGTCTCCGGCATTACGAGATCGGCGACACGTTCCAACTCGGCGCGATGTTCGGCGACGATCGATCGGGCGTCGGCAGGCTTCAAGGTCCCGCCCACTGCCGCCTTCACCTCGGCCAGGGTCAGGAACATCACGTCGTCGGGGGCTTCGACGATCCCACGATCGACGAACCGACGGCCCAGCTCGATGAAGTAGTTGCGGAATAGGCCATATCCATAGGTATAGAGAGAGCTGACCTGCTCTCGGCGGACCGCATACCGGGCGGCCCTCTTGCGAATCGCTCGGTTCAAGAATCCTGCCTGCTTGCTCACGACAACCCATGGCGTGCGGCTGTCGGTGCGCGATCCGGGACCTCGTGCTGCAGCCATTTCGAGAACGAGATCCGGCTGTTCGCGCCAGGGTGTTACGGAGAAGTCATTGCCCGAATCGCTGAAGTGCCCGAAGCGGCTAATGAACGTGGCTAGTGCATGCCGAGCCTCAGCTGAGTCGGCACCCTGTTCAGCAATGACGTTGCTCAGCTCATCTAGATGGATGTTCGGGTCGAGGTCTCCCCCTTCGGTGCCGTCTGCGATGTCGACCGTCGCAAGGTCGATGCCCTTCCCGTCGAGCCGCTTGCGGAGCAGTCCGCCGTAGGCGTTGGCGAGGAGCGGCACCACGATGTTGGCGTAGGCGGCCGTGGTGCCAATCTGCATGAGCTTGTCGATATCTGTCAGCAGCTCGTCGTCGGCGTGGTCACTCAGATCGCGGTCGTACTTGCGGTATGTCGCCTCGAGCTCGCCGAGAAGTTGCCTCGGGTCCTTGCCGTAACGACTCTTGCGCAGAGCGAATGCGACTAGTCGCGGCGTCTTGCGCATGGTGGCGGCTGAAGGTTTGAACTTCGGTTTGTCGGGACCTTCGGGAAGCCCAAGTAACGATTCGAGCGAGTCGCGCGGCATGCCCATCAGCTCGAAAATGTCCCCAATCGCAGCCATGTTGAAGTACGACCGGTAAGCGAAAGACTTGGCTAGATCTTCTGGTTTGAGGTCGTTCCGCCCAATTGCCTCCGTGAACAGCTCGATCCACGCTCGGTTCACCACAGGCACGTTGACGCTCCACACCAACGGCTTGATGAGGCCAGGCATCACTTCCTTGGAGATGCGGTTGGAGTAGACAGCGATGTCGTCGATGCCTGTGATGGGCCTGATCTGCACCCACCAGACACTCTCTCCGTCCCACACCCATTCCAGATCGGCCGGTTTTCCGTAGTCGTCCGCGATGCGCACCGCTTCATCAACGACGGCCACCGCCACTTCGTCCGGCAGCGGCGCGCCGTCCGGCCGGCTCGTCCACTCGCCCCAGCGGCGGACCCACCGGAAGGGCGTGTGACCCTCGCCGAGTAGGTGGTCGCCGCGGCCGGCTATCGCCTCCAACACCGCCTCATTGAGGCCCGTGATTGGATTGCGAGTGAACACGACGCCAGAGACGACAGGCGGCACCATCTCCTGTACGAGCACTGACATTTCGATGGCCTGCTTATCGCCCATGTGCTCGGCATAGGCCTCGACACCCGCGGCATCAGCGGATGCTCGCACAGCCTCGACTGCAGCGGCGACATCGTGTGGGGCCACGTCGAGCTCAGTCAGGAACTGCCCGGCGAAGGAGGCATCTCCACCGTCCTCAACGTTGGCCGAAGAGCGAACTGCATAGGAGTTGGCAGGCAGTCCGGAGATATCGGGCAGTGGCCCGGGAAGTACGACATACGTTTCCGGGGTCAAAGCATCGTGTTTGGCGAGCCAATGTAGGGCCGCCCCCTTACCGCCGGCGCGCGCAGGCGCAGAGAGTTCCCCGAGACGTATCAGGTCCGCCACCATTGCCTCCTGCTCCACACCGACCACAAAATATACGGAGTTGGGGGGCTCCCCGGATCTTGCGCTACTGGACTCGCCTGATCGGAAGCAGCACCTCGACGGTGGTGCCTGCCCCAACTTCGGAATGGATGTCGATCACTCCACCGTGGGCGTCGACGAGATCGCGGCTGATCGTGAGGCCAAGCCCCGAACCAGCCGAGGTCGAACCCTTGCGGAACCGCTCGAAAACCGCCTCGAGGTCCTCTTCGTGGATACCAACTCCGGTGTCCTTGATGCGGATCATGGCCTCCCCACCATGCTCGCGAACGGTTACTCGCAACGCTCCGCCAGCGGGCATGGCACGCAATGCGTTGATAGTGAGGTTGGAGACGACCTCTTTGATTCGGACCGGGTCGACCAGCACATCGCCAACGTCGTCTGCGGCGATCGAAACGGCAACTGCCTGCTCATCGGCCATACGACGATGACTCTCTACGGCATCGGCGACAAGCGTCGACAAGTCGGTCGGCTCGACGTGAAGCGCCAGTGCCCCGGCCTCAGCCATGCTCAGCGTGCGAAGGTCTTCGAGGAGGCGCTCCATCACCGCTACTTCATCGAGGAGCTGCTGCATGTGCTCCGGGTCTGGCTGATGGACACCGTCGACGATCGCTTCGATCTCTCCACGAACCACAGTGAGCGGAGTTCGCAGCTCGTGGCCGAGATCGGCAAGCAACTGGCGACGCTGTTCGTCCGCAGATTCGAGGCGCTCTGCCATCGAGTTGAACGACCGCACTACCCGCCGGCTCGAGCCGGAGCCCGCCGGGCTGACCCGCACCGAGTAGTCGCCGTCTGCCAGCCTTCCTGCCGCGTCGATGAGGCGCCGCACCGGGCGCAGCGTGCGGGCGCCGGACATCGCAAAGACCCAAATGACTACGAAGACGGCGAGAGCCGCCCACCCGCTGGGAACGATGGCTGAGATGATCTTGAAGGCGACCCAGACGATGAAGGCCATGAAGCCGAAGAAGAAGATCATTCCGAAGAAGATCTTGCGTCCGAACCCGTGCCACGCTTGCTGACCGGGCCGGAAATCCCACGCCTCAGGACCGCCGGGCCGTTTCGGAGGCCCCCACTGCCCGCCCCAGTGGCCCCTACTCATCGGCGTACTTGTAGCCGACGCCGTATACCGTGAGGACGCGAGCCGGCCGCTTCGGATCCGGTTCGATCTTGCGCCGGAGATTCTTGATATGGGCGTCGACCGAGCGCTCGTATGACTCGAAGGAAACACCGTGCATGGCGTCGAGCAGCTGGGCACGCGTATAGATGCGCCCGGGCTGCCGAGCCATCGTCAGGAGTAGGTCGAATTCCGTAGTGGTTAGCTCGACGACCTCGCCGGCGACTTCCACCCGGCGCTTCGGGATGTCAATGGAAAGATCGCCGACGGTAACCGACTCTCCGCCGCCGATCGTGGCGTCTGCACGCCGCAAGACGGCACGAATTCTGGCCACTAGCTCTTTGGGGCTGAACGGCTTGTCTACGTAATCGTCTGCGCCGAGTTCGAGGCCCACGATGCGATCTGACTCTTCAGTGCGAGCCGTCAGCATGATGATGGGCACAGATGACGTGGCCCGCAGTTGGCGAGTCACGTCTAGGCCGTCCATGCCGGGCAGGCCGAGATCCAGCACAATCATGTCCGGCTTCTCGGCGCGAGCCATTGCCAGCCCAGAAGGTCCGTCGGTGGCTTCGACCACGTCGAAGCCCGCCTGGCGGAGGTAATCGCGCACCAGGCGGGCAATCTTGACTTCGTCCTCGACGATGAGCACTTTCTTCACGGTGGCATTCTCGCCGTTTGACGCGAGCTGTGTTTACAGCTCTTCGTCGACCTGGGGGTCTACCCAGCTGTCGACTTCCTTGCGGGCGTGGTCCATGCGGTGCCACTCTTCAAAGCGCTCCTTCTCCGAGGATCCGCTGCTCCGAGTTACGGGTCGGCGGGGCCTCCAGCCCCACGGGCCCTCGTTCGAGTAACCACGCCGATGGGCAAGAGCTGCTTTGAACATCCCGAAGATCATGAGAAAGAACATGATCTTGAAGACGAAGAACAAAGGTGCCAACAGGAATACCCCTCCTGCAACTGCCCAGCCCGCCGCACCTGATAGCAACGAAACCAAGCCGACAATGGCAAGGACTGCGATGCCGAACCGGAACATTTGTTTGTCTCCCTTCACTTGAACTTGTCATCAATGTGAAGGACAAATGTGGAGGGAATGTGAAGAAGGGGCGGAGAGGTATCAGGTGAACAGTATCCCGTATCTGAGTAGTTGGTATCTGTGACGAGCTACGAGATACCAGATGCGAGATACCGGCTCTACAGGGTCGGGGAACCCAACGGTGAGCGCCGATCGTCAGACCTCTAGGACCAGATCGGGAGGTCTGATCAATGATCGATAGCAAGCAGATAACGAGAAAAAGACCAATAACAATCCGAATTGGGGCGGCCGTGGCCGCCCTCGCTTTCGTGGCTGCCGCCTGTGGCGGAGACTCGGACGATGCTGCCACCGCCGTTGGTGCTGAAGCTCCAGCGGCAACGACTGTTGCCCCGACTCAGGGCGGCCAAGGCGCGGCAGGCGGCGAGGAAGCCAGGCAGGACCTTGGCTCAGGCGGAATCGCCGAGCCGGTCAGGGCACCAATCACCACAGGCCGGGACATCATCTTCACCGCCACCGTCACGGTGGAAGTGGACGATGTGGGCTCGGCCGGCGCCGAGGCATCGCGCATCATGGAGACGTTCGACGGCTTCCTATTTGGACAACAGTCCGCCGGCGGCAACGAGCCGACCAGCGTGTTGGTGTTCAAAGTGCCGCCTGAGCGCTTCCAAGACGCCCTTGCCGCGTTGGGAGGAATCGGCGAGATCCGCACCCAAACCGTGACGGCAGACGATGTCACAGATCGCATTGTCGATCTGGAGAGCCGTATCGCTACGTCTGTCACCAGTGTGGAGCGGCTGCGAACGCTCCTCGAAGAGGCAGACGCGATCAAGACCATCACCGAGCTCGAGAACCAGCTTCTCGCCAGAGAGACGGCGCTCGAACAGCTCAGGGGCTCACTGCGCACGCTGCAGAACCAGGTCGGCCTGGCCACGATCACGCTGACAATCACGCAGTCGGCGGCCCGCCCGGGCATTGACGTGCAGCCGACGGCATACGTCGGCTTCGAAGACAGTGGCGCTTCTTGCCCAGGCGACGCCGGCATCGATGTAATCGAGGGCGAAACAGTGACCTATTGCATCGAGATCACCAACGTGGGTGACACCGCGTTGGTCGACATCGACGTGCGCGACGTTGTGCTCGGAATCGAGCTCACCGACTTCACTGTGGTCTTCGGCGATCTCAACGCGCAGTTGGAGCCTGGACAGTCGATCGTCATGGCTACCCCGCTCACCTTGGAGCGCACTCTGCGCTCGCAGACTCGGGTGACTGCGACGCCGATCACGGCAGATGGCACACCGATTGAGGGACGCTCCGCGTCCAACGTCTCGACTCTCGCCCTGGTCGCAAGTGATCCGGGTGGCATACCAGGGTTCACCGAGGGCCTCGAGCGCAGCTGGGAGGTGTTGATCAACTTCGTCAAGGTGCTGATCCTCCTCGCCGGCCTCGCACTTCCGTTCGTGTGGGTGCTCGTCCTCGGCTGGTTCTACATGCGGTGGCGTAGGCAGCGGCTTGCCAAGAAGCAGGAAGCCCTCAAGGCAATGCCTGCTCCTCGCGTGCCGGTGGCACCTGGTGGCGAAGAGATCACCGAACCGGAAGACGATTGGGACCTCGAAGACGACGTCTAAGACCCTTCCCGCACCACAAGAGGGGGTGGAGCCGTGGCTCCACCCCCTCTTCTCTAGCCCAAAACAAGGTATCTGGCCGCCACTTTCTGCATCCCCTTGCACACGTGGAGTGCCAAAACGGCGCTCATGACAAACGAAGGGGGTGACCTATGGCGTTGACCGATTTTTCGGACTTCTACGGAAGTTTCCACGAAAACGGCGTCAACCGGGTCCTGGAGCACGTTCTCGCCAAGAGACCATCGCTCTTCAATTACGGAACCCAATGGGTCGCAGACGACTGGATGAAACGGCTCTGCTGTCGCATCGAAGTCGCACCAGAGGTGATCGGGAGATCAAATCCCGTCGTCACCGTGGAACAGCCGCTGCCGATACCCGGCACCGGTGGCATCTACAGCCTCAACTGGGCTGCGCAGCTAGCGGAGGTCAAGATCGACTTCCATCCATCAAACATGGAATTGCCGCGCCAGCTCGGAGGCAAGCTGGGCAAGCAACAGTTCGGGTTGATGGCGCGGGTGTGTGGCGGAATCGGATGTCCACCCGACTGGGTGTACGAGGAGTTCCCGCCTGCGCCTCAGGAACCGATTGCGATTCCAGGTGGAGACAACCCGGCGACGCATGTACCGGATAGGGAAAAGCGTGATCCAATCACTCTGCCCGTTGAGCATCTGACATGCTTCGAATTGCGGCTGTACGCATCCGGGCACGCAGAAGTGACAGGGCCGGAAGGGTTCCAGGTTGTCGAGTTGAAACTCGATGGGCTCGAGATCGTTGACGTCGAGCCTGAGGGCCTGGAGAACGGGCTGGAGTGCTACATCGAAGCGTTGGTTCGGTATGTGATCCTTCCGCGGCTGCGGGTGGCGCTACCGGTCTTCGTGTTCGACCTGCCGCTCAATCTCGGCTCGGTGACGATCAAGGCTGCAACAACGCCGCCGAACAATCCGGCCATAGAGGATGACCAGCTCAAGGTCTTTGTGGACATGGAGGTGGCCTGATGGCGGACATCACAGTCGCAGCGTCAGAAGCTGCATTCGTCGAACTCTTCAACCATGTGCGAGACGAGTTCCGGCTCGCGGCGTCGGACACCGCGAGCGTCGGACCGTTCGTGGCCGGCTATGAGGTCGACATCCGGCTAGCCAACGGAAGCGTCGACCTGCGCAACGACAACACAGTTCGGGTAGCCGAGCTCGACATCGACCCGGTAGTGCTCCGGGCGTTCGTCGGGATCGACATCCCCGAACTTTGTATCGGAGGATTCTGCATCATCCCGACACCGTTCGGGTGTGTGCTGCGGGCGCCCCGGATATGCGTGTTCGACGACAACCCGGACATCGGTATCGATCTGGATCTCGGGCCGTTCCTGAGAAGTGAAGTCAGCTTCATCGCCAGCCTGGTGACGAATTACTTCGTCGATCCGGCCAGGCCTGCAGGCATGGACTACCTCACGGCACAAGACCTCGATCTGGCCAACAAGTGGCAGATATTTGTCGACCCCGAGAGTGTGGACATTGACCTGTTCGACTTCGCCGACATCGTCGGAGACCTGTTGGAGATAGCAATCGACAACGCTATCGACGGTCTGCTCTGGTTCCTGCCCGGATGGGCCAGGGACCTGATCAAGGCGATATTCGGGCCGATCATCGATCTGGTCCGAGCGATCTTGGATCTACCGGACGACATCGGCGAATGGCTGTCTGATCTGCTCGGAGTGAGTCTCGGGCTCTTCAACCTGATCACAACGGCGGTTCTCGACTACTTCGCAGCGCAGTTCCCGCTTGCGGAGTTTGAGGATCCTTTCCCGATTCTGCCTGCCAGTGGTGGGCTGATCCCGGTGAAGGTTCCAATCGAGGACTTCGACGTGCGGGTAACGGATGACGAGATGATCGCTGAAGCGAACGTCGGATAGGGGGTGAACATGAGAACAGAAGCATTCACACAGATCGGTCTCGATAGCGGAGCGCTCGGCGCCCTCGGCACCGTAGTGCATCGATTCAACGAGGCCGGAAGGTATCTCGCGACCGTCCTTGCCGACGGACGGGAGGTGGCTGAAGTGGAGATCACCGTGGCAGAAGGCGGGAGGCCTGCGATGCAGGTCGACCTCGCCGACGCTGCCGAACATCGACACGTTGACAAGTGCTGCGACAAACACGAAGCCGATCTCGATGTCGGCGGTTACGGGTCGTTCTACGTCGGCTCCGGCAATAGGCGCTATGCCGTCGTGGTGCGCAGTACCGGCAAGCGTGGCGTCGAGTTCGACAGCAGACGGCTGCAGGAGGGTGACCTCTTCGCGGCCACCGTGCTCCGCCCGGGGATGTACGAGATCACCAACGAGCACGGCAAGGGTGCGATGGGCCTCGAGGTGCGTTACGTGCGTCGCGGGCGCACCAAGTACGAACCAGCCAAGCCGCTCAAGGTAAAGATCGGTGAGACCTTCGCACAGGACATACTCAAGGCGGGCCCTGCGCAGGGCCTGATCTTCGAGGCCACCGGCCCGACAAGGGCGATTGTCCGGCTCATCGAGCCGGATGATGGCGAAGGAAAGGGCTATACAGGCAAGCGGGCGAGCTGAGACGACTAGCAGCATGTGGGGCGGGGTCTCAGGCCTCGCCCCTCTGCTGTGTCACAATCTCGCCATGAGCTACGACCTGACTCTGCTTGCCGTCGGCGATGGCGAGGGTATTGACGAAATCTTCGCCCGCATGGAAGACGAGGAGCCGCGGGCGCTGCCTTCTGCTGAGATGCGGGCGGCCTTCTCCTCCATTGCAGACGACCTTGGCTCGGAAGGCTACGAGTACCTCGAGGGCGCACGCTTCGTCAACATCGTCAACGACAACTTCGGCTCGATATTCAATCTGCACGCAGAAGGCGCCGACATCAACGTCGCGTATTGGCACAGTGGCTCGGAAGCCGCTGCCGTGATGCACAGCATCCTGGACCTGGTCGGCCGCATTCAGGAGCTCACGGGATGGACGCTGTTCGATCCACAGAGGGGGGAGATCGTCACGGATCCGCAGACGCTCCTCCCCCAGAGCGCCGGCGAGATGGACCGCATCACCCGCTGGGCGGACAAGAACATCCGTGGCTCCAAGCGCTCCAGGTGGAAGCGCAAGGGCTGAAGAATGGCCGCCTGGGCCGATCGACTCAATTCGAGAAACCTGGCAAAACCAGGCGCGGGCCTGTTTTCCGGGCGTTACCTTGGACCGCGTCCGAACCCGAGGTAGGCGGGTCAGACGGAAGGTAGGGAGCGATGGACGGTGACCGTCGCGAGTTTCTCAAAAGGATGGGTCGGGCTGCGTGGGTGGTACCCGCAATGCAGGTGGTCAACATGTCCGCAGCCGCGGCCGGCACCACCGGATCGGTTGTCGACCCAAGCGCGCCACCGAGCACCACGACGGTCCCTGAGTGCGGCAATCCAGCACGGGGTGGCTGGACGAAGGCCGTTTGGACTGAGGCCGGATGGGTTTGGAGCGGCGAGTGGCTCGAATCCGATTGTTTCAATGCCGAGGTCGCCATCAAAGCGAGCGGCGCGGCCCTAGGAGCGATCATCGCAGGGGACCGACAGGAGCTGGTTGTGGTGATGGGCGCCAATGCCAACATGGTCGAGACGGCGTACAAGTCGTCCGGCAACGACTCTTGCGGTCAAGGAACCTTGTCACCCGGACTCAAACTCGCCGCGTTCCGACCGGCGAACGGCGAGCTGACCCAGATCGAGCTGGCTCTCGAGTTCTGCGGCTAGACCTTCGACGAATACTCGACGAGCGTCCGCATGTAGTTGGCCCGTTCGAATGCCTTCGGATCGGGGCTCGATAGCTGGCTGAGGCTGCCGCGGGCCTGGTTCACTGATTCGTACCCGCGCTCGTCGAGCCAGCCAGACAGTCCGTCGAGCAGGCTCGTGATCAGCTCAGGCCCGTAGCGCAGCAAGGCCGATGCGAGCATCGTCACGTCGGCTCCGGCCAGAATCAGCTTCACGACGTCCTCGACAGTGTGGACTCCGGTTGTCGCCGCCAACGACGCACCAACTCTTCCGTACAGGATCGCCATCCATCGCAGCACCAGCCGCATCTCGTCGGAGGTGGACAGCACGAGGTTGGGCTCGACGCTCAGCAGCTCGAGGTCGATGTCCGGCTGGTAGAACCGGTTGAACAGCACCAACCCGTCGGCACCTGCCTCCGTGAGCTGCGTCGCCATGTTGCCCATGGAACTGAAGAACGGTCCGATCTTCACTGCCAGCGGAATGTGTACCGCGGCGCGGACCGCCTCAACCAGGCGGAGGTACTCGGCCTCCACTTCGGCGCCGGTCTGGTCAGCGTCTGCCGCCACGATGTAGATGTTCAGCTCGAGAGCGTCTGCCCCAGCTTCTTCGAGCACGCGGGCGTACAGAGTCCAGCCACCGTGGGTTGTGCCATTGAGGCTGGCGATCACCGGGATCGACAGGACGTCCTTGGCTGCGCGCAGCTTTCCGAGGTAGTCACCCGCCCCTGTGTTGTAGTTGTCCATCTCCGGGAAATATCCCTCGGTGGACTCGGCCGAGATCTCCGCTCCGAAGTTGAGGGCGGCATTGATTGCCATAGTTTCGTGCTCGATCTGCTCTTCAAAAAGCGAGGGCAGCACAACCGCAGCCGCACCGGCCTCTTCGAGGCGCTCGAGTGATTCCACTTCGCGTGTCATCGGCGAGGCCGAAGGCACGATGGGGTTGGCGAGGTCCAGGCCGAGATACCGGGTCGCCAGATTCATTCCTGTTCCTCCTCGTCTTCGAATATCGCAGTGCGGTGCACATCGACCATCTGCTCATACAACTGCCAGCGATTGTCGATGTCCGCCTGCGCCGCAGCCGTGAGCTCGGCTGCGTATTCGGGGTTCGCTCGCGCCAGCATGGCGAAGCGGCCCTCCTTTTCAGCAAAGTCCTTGAACTTGATCGTAGGTTTGCGACTGTCGAGGCGCAGCGCCGGCTTGTCGAGTGCCTCGGCCTTGGGATCGTATCGATAGAGCGGCCAATAGCCGGACTGGGCCGCTTCCTTCTGGTGGCTCATCATTGTGGTCATGTCGATGCCGTGAGCGATGCACGGACTGTAAGCGATGATGAGCGACGTGCCCTCGTGCGCCTCCGCCTCGGCAAACGCCTTGACGACCTGGTTCATGTTGGCGCCCATAGCTACTTGGGCGACGTAAACATTGCCGTAAGACTGAGCGATCATGCCTAGGTCCTTCTTGCCCGTCGGCTTGCCCCCTGCGGCGAACTTGGCGACTGCAGCACGCGGCGTTGCCTTCGAAGCCTGCCCACCGGTGTTCGAGTACACCTCGGTGTCGAGCACAAGGATGTTGACGTTGCGGCCCAATGCGAGCACATGATCGAGCCCACCGAAACCGATGTCGTAAGCCCAGCCGTCACCACCGACGATCCACACGTCCATCTTCACGAGATAGTCGGCCACCGAGTCGAGCTGTCTTGCCTGGGCATTGTCCATGGCTTTGAGCAACGATCTCAGCTCGGCCACCCGCTCCCGCTGTTTGTGCAATCCCGCTTCGTCACTCTGGTCCGCTTCGAGAAGGTCAGTTGCCAAGCCGCCCAGCTGTGGCGCTAACTCCTGAACGAGCTGGCGGGCCGTCTTGGATTGGCCGTCGATTGCCAGCCGCATGCCCAGCCCGAATTCTGCGTTGTCCTCGAAGAGCGAGTTGGACCAGGAAGGACCACGGCCGTCCTCGTTCTGCGACCACGGCGTGGTGGGCAGGTTGCCGCCGTAAATCGACGAACAGCCGGTGGCGTTGGCCACGAGGATGCGATCACCGAACATCTGGCTGAGCAGCTTCACGTATGGCGTCTCTCCACAGCCCGAGCATGCACCCGAGTACTCGAAGAGCGGTTGCAATATCTGTGAGCCGGAGATGGAGTCGATCCGCACCTCGGTGCGATCCATTTCGGGGATGTCGAGGAAGAAGTCGAAGTTGGCCGTCTCTGCCTCGACGTGATCCAGCAACGGCTCCATGTTGATCGACTTGTGCTTGACGACCTCCTTGGAGTGTGCCGGGCAGATGTCAACGCATACGCCACAGCCGGTGCAGTCGAGCGGAGCGACCTGAACCGTGAGGTTCTTACCCGCGTATTCCTTGCTCTTCCACGCCTTGGTTTGGAAGGTGTCCGGGGCAGTCTCGACTGCGTCCGGGTCGTACACCTTGATACGGATTGCAGCATGAGGGCACGCCAGTGCGCAGCGGCCACAGTCAATGCAGATCTCGGGGTCCCAGATGGGTATCTCTGGGGCGATCGACCGCTTCTCCCACTGGGCGGTGCCGGTCGGGAACGTGCCGTCCACCGGCAGGGCGCTGACGGGCAGCTGGTCCCCCTTGCCGGCAATGATCATGCCGGTGACCCGCTGCACGAAGTCCGGTGCGATCTCAGGGACCGCAAGCCGCATTTCAAGCGACGACGTGACTTGGCTTGGCACCTCGACTTCGTGGAGGCCGTCCAGTGCCGCGTCCACCGCGGCGAAGTTGCGCTGCAGCACTACTTCGCCACGCTTGCCGTACGCCTTGCGAATCGATTCCTTGATGGCCGCTATTGCCTCGTCCTTGGGAATGATGTCGGCGAGCGCAAAGAAGCAGGTCTGGAGGACCGTATTCACCCGGCGGCCGAGCCCGGCCTCGGTCGCCACCGCGTCACCATCGACGACAAAGACGCGCAAACCCTTCTCGAGTATCTGTTCCTGGGTCCTGCGTGGCATCTTGGCCCAAACCTCATCTGGGCCATACGGCGAGTTGAGGAGGAAAGTCGCTCCCTCCCCCGCGATGTCGAGCACGTCGATCTTCTCCAGGAAGCCGAAGTTATGGCATGCCAGGAAGTCAGCATTGCTGATCAGATAGGTCGACTGGATCGGGTTCGGGGAGAACCGCAGGTGAGACACCGTGATGGCTCCCGACTTTTTCGAGTCGTACACGAAGTGGCCCTGGGCGAACAGGTCGGTCTGCTCGCCGATGATCTTGACGGAGTTCTTGTTGGCGCCGACCGTGCCGTCGGCCCCAAGGCCGTAGAACACAGCCTGAGTCATCGCTGCCGGTTCGGCCCAGTCCGCATCGACCTTCAGACTCAGGTGGGAAACGTCGTCGTTGATGCCCACCGTGAAGTGCGGCATAGGGCTTTCGGCCGCCAGCTCGGCGAACACCGCCATGACCATCTGCGGCGTGAACTCCTTGCCGGACAGGCCAAATCGACCCCCGTACACCTTGGTTCCACTGCGACCGGCCTCGCGCAGTGCCACTGCGACGTCCTGATAGAGCGGCTCACCTACGGCACCTGGTTCCTTGGTTCGGTCGAGCACGCCAATCGTCTTCGCCGAAGCCGGCAATGCGCCGAGGAAGTGCTCTATTGAGAATGGGCGATACAGGCGAACGACGAGCACGCCGACTTTCTCACCTGTCGAAACGAGATGGTCGACGGCCTCTCGAGTAGCGCCTGCGCCGGAGCCCATGAGAATGATGACTCGCTCCGCTTCCGGATCTCCGAAATAGTCGAACAGCCCGTAACGGCGGCCCGTCTTCTCCGCGAGCTGATCGAAAGCAGCGACGACTGCGCCCGGCACGTTGTCGTAATACGGGTTGGCCGCTTCGCGAGCTTGGAAGAACACGTCCGGGTTCTGCGCCGTGCCCCGCAGGACAGGGGCGTTGGGGTTCATCGCCCGTTCCCGGTGGGCGGCCACGAGCTCGGCCGGCACCATTGAGCGAATGGTGTCTGCATCGATGCCGGCGATCTTCATCACTTCGTGGGAGGTACGGAAGCCGTCGAAGAAGTGGAGGAAAGGCACCCGTGTTTGCAGGGTCGCAATGTGAGCCACGAGGGCGAGGTCCTGAGCCTCCTGAACAGACGATGAAGCGAGCAGAGCGAAGCCCGTCTGACGGGCTGCCATGACGTCGCTGTGGTCGCCAAAGATGCTCAGGGCGTGGGTCGCGACAGTGCGCGCCGCCACGTGAATCACGCACGGCGTCAGCTCGCCGGCGATCTTGTACATGTTGGGCAGCATTAGAAGCAGACCCTGGGAGGCCGTGAAGGTCGTGGTCAGCGCACCTGCTTGAAGCGAGCCGTGGACCGCCCCGGCGGCCCCAGCCTCACTCTGCATCGCGACGACTTCGGGGACCGTGCCCCACACGTTCCCCTCCCCGCGTTGCGACCAGGCGTCTGCCAGTTCACCCATCGGCGAGGCGGGCGTGATCGGGTAGATCGCGATGACCTCAGAAAGGGAATGGGCGACTCGGGCGGCGGCTTCGTTGCCGTCCACCACTATGTAGGCAGGATCCACTGACTCCTCCGATCCAACGGACATGTCGCCAGTCTCCGGCAGCCACTAGGGCCTCACCAGGGCCGAAAGCGAGTCGCCGCAGGGCCGGTTTCCTCCACCAGCCTGAGACCGGCCAAGCGGTCGTAGCAAGTGGGAGAGCCGGACAGCCTGAAAAATCCTGTGGCCAGCCCCGTCTTGTTCGCCTAGGGCGGTGGACGTTGGCCGGCACCATTGTTCGTCATGGGACAGCGATGCTGATTCGTCGAACGTAGGCCCCTCGCTTCCTTACTGGGGAGCCGGGGCAACGCTAGACCTCGCGGGTCGCTCTGTCTCTGGTAGCCAAGTCGACGGCTTCGTCGAGAGTCATTTGAGCCCCCTCCGCCATCAGACGCTCCAGGTCGTCGGCAGACAATCCGGCGGCGACAGTCTGGCGCCCCCGCTCGACAACCTCGACGTCGTTGGGCTGATGGATCACATTGAGCCTTTGTTCCCATCGTTGGGCCGCCCCGAGCAGCCGGGCGCCATCTTCGGGATATCCCAGGTCGGTGATCGGCGGAGCTGCGTAGCGGATACCCGTCGCCGTCCACGCTGCGGAGCCCGAGGCGCGAGCGATCACGATCGATTCACTGATCAGCTCCAGCGCGTGACCGGGGTCGTTCCTGTGTTGAGCCAATGTTCCCAGGTTCACAAGCAGCACTATCTGTCGACGCTGTGCGCCGGCAGTTCGCGCCTTCGCCAACCCCTCTTCGTAGGCGGATCTTGCGGCATCGAAGTCTCCCGCAACCCGGTGCAGCTCCCCACGCACGATGAGTGGCTGGGTGTCGTCAAAGCCGTCCGAGGAAGCGCGGAGCCCACCCAGTCCTCGCTCGAGCATGTCGATGGCAACTTCGTAGCCGTCCATGTCGCCCAGGTAGCTGGCGGCGATATTTATCAACGAATAGCTGACTCCGTCGTGGTCGCCGATCTGCGCATAAAGGTCATGCGCCTTCTGCCACCAGCTCCGGGCGGCGATCAGATCTGACTGGAGGAAGGTGGCTAGCCCCAGCCTGTCGTACAGCAGCGCACGGGTCGCATCCGTCAGATCGTTCTCGTTCACCAGGGCGCGACGGGCCCACTCGGCTACGTCCTGGAGATGGCTCTCGAAGCCCCAGGCTTCGGCGACACCGGACACGACTCGGGCGCCGGCTTCATCCTGGCCAGAGTCGAACAGCCAGCGCAGTGAGTGGCGGAGGTTTTCGACCTCGAGGTTGAGCGTGTTGATGTGCTCCGTGTTGACGTGGCGCGTGGCACCAAGCGTGATGCCCTGCGTGGCGAGGGTGGTGAAGTACTCCGCGTGTCGTTGCCGGAGTTCTGTTGTCCGACCGGACTCGTCGAGGCGCTCCGTTGCGAAGTCATGGATCGATTCCATCATCACGAACCGCGACTCGCCTCCGGGTGAAGACTCCTCTCTGACGAGGCTCTTGTCGACAAGCGATGCCACAGCATCGAGCGCTGAGCCATCGAGGTCCGGGCCGCACACGGCCTCGATGGCTTCGAGAGATCGCCCACCCCGGAATACGCTGAGGTCGGCAAGCATCGTCCGTTCATCGAGCTCTAGTAGCTGGTAGCTCCAATCGATGGCTGCTCGCAGGGTCTGCTGCCGGTCGGGGAGGTTGCGAGATCCCCCCGTGAGGATGGCGAGCCGGTCGTCTATTCGGGAGCTCAGAGCCGCCGGTGTCATCATCCGCAGGCGAGAGGCTGCCAGTTCTATGGCCAGCGGGATTCCATCCAGTCGGTTGCAGACATCGGCGATGAATCTGGCATCGTCGTCGGTCGGCCGAAAGCTTGGCTTGACCGCTCGAGCTTGCTGCAGGAATAGCAGCGTGGCTTCGTACCCGTCGAGGTCATCCGCCGAAATCTCAGCCGCAGGCTCGGGTGTGGTCAGCGGCGGCACCTCCCACTGCTGCTCTCCAATGACGTTGAGGCGCTCACGGCTGGTGACGATCATATGCAGCCCGCGAGCTTTCGTTAGCAGTGTGGCGATGTCGGGCGCAGCGTCGATCACCTGCTCGAAGTTGTCCAGGATGAGCAGCAGCTCCTTGGGGCCCAGCGACTCGGCAACGGTGGCGACGACGTCGGCACTGGAGGTCACCTGCACGTTCAGGGCGATGGCGATCTCGTGGACAACATGTTTTGGGTCGGCGATCGTTGCCAGCTGCACTAGCCATACTCCGTCGACGAACTTGGCCTGGGATTCGAGGCCGAGTTGCAGTGCCAATCGCGTCTTGCCAACTCCACCCGGTCCGGTGAGCGTGATGAGCTTCTTTGCACCGACCAGCTCCGCGAGCTCACCGAGCTGCCCGCGACGCCCAACGAGTGGTGTCGGTGCAGGCGGGATGTTGTGGTGCTCGGGCTCGAGCGTCCGGAGCACCGGGAACTCTGCGGGCAAACCGGTCGCTGTGAGCTGATAGAGGTGCTCTGGGCTCGCAAGGTCCTTGAGCATGTGTTCCCCGAGGTCCGTGGCGATAGTGCCCTCGGGGAGTTGCTGTGACACCAGTGCCATCGTGGCGTTGGAGATGAGGACCTGGCCTCCGTGGCCTGCGGCAGCGATTCGAGCGGCACGGTGCACCTCTAGGCCGTAATAGGAGCCTCCGCGAACGGCAGCCTCGCCAGAATGAAGCCCCATCCGGACCTTGAAGTCGGTCTCAGCCTGGAGCCTCCTTTGGACGTCGAGTGCCGCTGAGACCGCCGACAAGGCACTCGGGAACACAACGAAGAATGAGTCCCCCTCAGTGCCGAGTTCAATGCCACCCCGGGCTCCGATCTCGGATCGAACGATCGTCTGGTGTTCAACGATGAGTCCAGGGAATGCGTCCCCGACCTCTTGGGCCAGCCTCGTGCTGCCCTCGATGTCGGAGAACAGGAATGTCACGGTCCCGGCCGGCAGTTCACTCATAGAGCTCGACGTTACCGAAGTCCGCCCATGCGGGCCCCTGAACCGCACCAAGCTTGGGGCAGCCGCGCCTTGGTAGCGCCCACCGAGGTCGCGGTGCCGTGGGGCCGATTCCTCCACGATCCCCGGTAAAGGGAGTAAAGGACCTCGCACGCCGGACCGCATGCCCCTAGAGAAGCCAATCCCGTGTCCTCTAGGGTCGGGGACATGCAATCGATCGCCCACGTGATCGTCGAGCACTCGCGCCGCATCCTCGCGGTCACGGCGCTGGTCACGGTGGTTGCTGTTCTGATGTTGTTCCGCATGGACTTCAACGCAGACGTCGCGTCTTTTGTCTTGGAGGGCAACGATACCGGCGAGACGTTCCAGGCGCTCCAGGACAAGTACGCCACTGCGGATCCCATCAATGTGGTGGCTTCGCTGCCGGACGGTGAGACGTTCACATCCGTCGACAACCTCGTGCGGTTGGTTGGGTTGCGGGAGTCGCTGAGCCAGGTCGAAGGCGCTGAGCAGGTCGTATCGATCATCCCCGAGGTAAACCCGGCAACCGGCGAGCCGCTCGGACCGGGTGATCTGGCTGCGGCTTCCGGCGACATCGAAGGCTTGCTGGCGCAGAACCCCTTTGCCGACATCCTGCTCTCGGAAGATCGGTCGGCAACGATGCTCATGGTGGTGCCGGGCGCCGACGGCCTTGCGGTCGCTCAAGCGGTCGGCGATGTGACTCCACCTGACCGACTGGAACTGACTCTGTCCGGCAACCCGGTGGTGTTTTCCTCCGTCATCGACATCTTGTCGTTCTTCCTGCTGTTGATTCCGCCTGCCGTGTTCATTCTCCTGGTGGCGGTCTTCTACGCAACGATCGGTGACCGGCGGCTGTCGGCATTGGCGATGATGCCGGCGGTGCTCGGCTCGGTATGGACGTTCGGCCTGATCTTCGCCCTGGGTCGGGAGGTCGACATCGTCACGGTGATCGTGCCGATCTTCGTGATCGTCATGGGCTCGGCCGACGGGCTTCACTTCGTCACCCACTTCCAGCAGGAAGCCGAAACGTCCAGTGACACGGTCGCCAGGGTCGAGTCCGCCCTCTCCCATGTGGGCGTTCCAATGATCCTGACGACGATCAGCACCGCGGCCGGGTTTGCCTCGCTCCTGTTCACGGACGTGCAGCCGATTCAGCAACTCGGTCTCTTCACCGCCATCGGCATCGTCTTTGCCGGGATCATCTCCTTCTTCTCGCTGCCTGCGCTGCTGAGTCGGCTAGAAATCGAGCCGCGGCACCATGACGCTCTACTGGGGCCGCGGGTCGTTGCGGGCCTGAAGCGCCTGGTCCGGACTCGGACACCGGCAATTGTGCTGACCGTTGGCCTCCTCGTCTTCTCCGCGGTGTTCATCCCGCAGCTCGAAGTCAATCCAGATCAGCTGTTCTTCTTCAAGGACGATGACCCGGTGCGGTTGGCGTTCGAAGAAACGGAAGAGTTATTCGGCGGTGCCACGCCACTCATCGGAGAGTTCGCATTCGACCCGGCCAACTCCGCGGCATCGCTGGCAGCCGCGGCTGCGGCCACGACGGACTTGGAGGCGTTGCCCGGCGTACGGCGTGCATTCTCGGTTGCCAGCTTGCAAGGTGCGTTGCCGCCGGAGCAGCTCGCCGGTGTTCTCGCCGGCAATGTCCAGCTGCCGCTCGGCGACATGGTCAGCGAAGACGGGCTTCGCTTCATGCTTCTCCCGTCGAACTTCAACACCGAAGACCTCCAAGGTTGGCTCGACTTCGTAGACGAGCGCGACGAAGTGCGCGTGCTCACCGGGATGCCGGTCGTGTGGGATGAGATCGCCCGCTTGGTCTTGAACGCGCAGGTGGTCTCGCTGATCGTGGCCTTCGTCTTGGTGGCAATCATGCTGGCGCTGGCGTACCGCAAGCTCCGCCAAACCCTGGTGGCGCTGGCCCCGGTGGCGCTGACGGTGTTGACGCTGCTCGGGTTCATCGCCGCCTCGGGCATCCAGCTCAACCTGCTCACCGCCGTCATCTCCGGCATCGTGATCGGCGTCGGCATCGACTATTCGATCCACTACGTCGCCGCCATCGACCACGCGAGACGGGACGGCCCTGGCTATGTGCTGCGCGCCATCGACCGCGCCGGCCGCCCAATCGTCGCCAACGGTCTCGGTATCGCAGTGGCGCTGACGGCGCTCTGGCTGTCCCCGCTCAAGATCCACTCCCAGGTCTCAATGATCATGTGGGTAGCCATGATCACCGCCGCGCTGACCGCGATCGTGGTGATTCCCGGTCTGCTCGACCGCGACGGGGTTGATGCTCGGCCGCTGGTCCCCATAGAGAATCAACTCGAGAAGGCCTAGCCGAGCTGCCTCGTCAGGGACTCATCTCGTATGCGTCGCGCAGGGAGAGAACATGACCCTCCCAAACCCGTTCAGTACGATCCGAGTTTTCGGCCGGACGTCGGATCATCCGGATGCAGTACTCGACTTGATCCTTCGAGGTGCTTGGCCTGCCGTGGAGTTGTGTCGCGAAGCGAGCGAAGTCGCGTACGAACACGTCGAAGATCTGGTCGACGACGTCGTCCTCGACCTCGTAGATCTCGGCGTTCTCCAGGAACAACTGGGCATAGACAACGAGTGTGAAGATCTCACCCAGCGCCAACAGGAAGTCGGTGTCTTTGGTTTGTGCCTCGGTCGGCATGGCCTGGATCAACATCTCCTTCAGCACGGCGATCTGATCCCTGAATACCGCCACGTTGGCGAGATCGTGGCGAGCAAAGACCTGTGAGCTGTCGTGGAACGTGATCTTCGACAAACCTCGCGTGGGCCCCTGGTCGAAGAGGAAACCGTCGTTGGCTGCGTCGTCGCGACGCGGCACGGCCGGCATGTCGGCCGGCATAAAGAAGTAGTTGCGCATGAATTTGAGGATCAATGCGATGTTGACATGGACGGTGCCTTCGAGCTTGGGAAGGGCACGAATGTCTCGGGCTGCCATGGAGAAGTATGTGTTCTTCTCGAAGCCCTTGGCAGCGATGACGTCCCACATGTGGTTGATCACCTCTTCGCCCTGAGTGGTCACCTTCATCTTCACCACAGGGTTGTAGAGCAGATACCGCCGATCCTCAGGCGTCGCCGACCGCATGTAGTCGGCCGCTCGCAGTGCCACCAGCTTCATGGCAACGAGGCGGGCGTACGCGTCGGTAAATAGGGCTCTGGCATGGGGGAAGTCGGTTACCGCCATCCCATAGAGGCGGCGATGCGCAGCGTGATGAATCGCCTCGTAAAACGCGTGGGTACAGATGCCGATCGAAGCCCAGCCCAGATTGAACTTGCCGATGTTGACGGTGTTGAGAGCGGCATCCCATGCCGCGTCGCCCCGCACCAGGATGTCAGCTTCTGTCACCGGGTAGTCCGTGAGTTCGAATTCAGCCACGTAGTTCTGAGAGTGCACGACGTTCTGCTTGCACTCGAAACCTGGACGAGAACGGTCAACTGCGAAGAAGCAGTATTCGCCGGTGTCGGCGAGCTTGCCGAAGGTAGAGATGAGCGAGGCTGCGTTGGCATTGCCGATGTAGTACTTCGAGCCGTTGGCGACATAGGTGCCGTCACCCTGCGGCTCGAGGGTCATCTCGGACGAATAGAGGTCGGCCCCGTGTGCCTTCTCCGACAGGCCGAACGCAAAGATCCCGCCCTCTTCGAGAAGCCGGGCCGTCTTCTCCTTGACCGCCTCATTGCCGGACATCCAGATAGGGCCAAGGCCGAGGACGGTGACCTGCCAGGTATACCAATACGGCAGGCCGTAGAAGCCGAGGATCTCGCCGAACTCGCAGTTGCGCCACGTGTCCCAGCGAGAGTCTGCTGCGCCGTAGCCGGCGGGCGTGCACATCGTTGCGAAGATCCCTTCTTCAGCAACGAAGTCGAGAAAGTCCTGATACCAGACGGCGCCATGGTCGTCTTCACTGAGGCGCGCCTTGCCCTTGTTCTCGAAGAACGCGATCGTTTTGCGCATAACCTCGCGCGATCGGTCATCGGGGTAGTCACGGTCGTGATGTTTGGGATTGAGGAGCGTCATGAGACGAGCCTAAATCGCTCGGCGAGCACCAAATCCGCAGATCACGTCAGGGTGCACAGAAAGTGAATGTCGTCGGGCTCCATTGCATAGAGATCAGGGTGAACCGAATCGGCGAGTTCACAGCCTCGGCTCAGATAGAACCCAACAGCAGAGCCCGTCGGCACAGCCGAGACATACAT
>JAHEJX010000017.1:30116-49936 GCA_024638645.1 Actinomycetes bacterium | reverse complement strand
AGGTCGCCGTCGACGGCCGCAATATCACTCTGTATGACGCCGAGTGGATCGACGAGTACCTCCTCGCCCTCGACGAGGGTCACGCGCTCGACGTGCTCGACGAGGCGGAGGTCGATGCATGGCTGCTCCGCGTCGACGAGGAGAGTGAGCAAATCGCGGCGCTCAACAATGTTCCAGGCTGGGATGTGGCCTATCGCGACAATGTGGCCGTGGTGATCCTGCGCGGCGATCACCGGACGGTCGAAGGCGAGCAACCGCGAAGCGCCACCTTCCCGGCATCGGTGAGGCCGTAGCCTCGAGTTGGGCGCCCCGCCAAGTCGTAGTGATACCGCAGCACGGCCAAGTCAGTACCAGTGGCTGAGTCCTTGCGGCCTTGATCTTCCACAACCGCAACCGTTCTCGAAACCCTTCGACCGCTCGCTAATCAGGACTCTTGATTCTGTCTCAGGTAACCCGTATTGATCGAACATATGTTCGACATGATGGTTGGAGAAGATCTCGACTCCGAGGTGGCTGCGCTCGAAGCTGTCCCAGCTGGAGCCGAGTTGGCGGCGGCCCTCGATGCCATCGCCGTGCCGTGACTCAACCCACATCAGCGGGTGGCGATCTGGCGCGCCCACCAGCGTCAAGTGGCGCATTACCAGGCCAAGTCATACATGGACATGGTCGCCGTCGAGAATCACTTCCTCGAGCAAGGTGACGACGGGGCCAAGGCATTCACCGGCACTGCTGCTGAGTTCGGCGTAGCCGGATCTCTGACCAGACGCGGCGCCGAGGGTGAGGTCACGCTCTCGGATGCGCTGTGGCGCAGGCTCCCTGCTGTCGGCGCAGCGTTGTATCGCGGCGACATCGATTACCGCCGCGCCCGGCGTCTCGTCGACGGAACGGACCATCTCCCCGAGGACGCCGCTCAGGCCATCGTCGATGACCTCATCGGGGTGGCTGGGGAGCTGACCACCGGGCAGTTGGCTGCCCGCATTCGGCGCCGCTGCATCGACAAGGACCCTGCGGAGGCCAAGTCTCGATACGAGCAAGCCATCGAGAACCGCGCCGCAATGACGATGCCCAACCAGGACGGCACCGCCACATTCATGATCCACTCCGCCGCACCCGCAGAGGTGTACGCCGCCGCCCGGAATGTCGACTACATCGCCAAGCAACTCAAAGCGGCCGGCGACAAACGGCCCATCGACCAAATCCGCAGCGACGTGGCCCTCGACCTCCTTCAGGGCAAACCACACGTCCACAAGCCCCGGGTGCTGGGCGGCGTCCACATTCACACCTCCCTCGAAAGCCTCACCCGCCTTGCGGACCATCCCGGTGAGCTCGCTGGTTATGGCCCCGTCATAGCGGACATTGCCCGGAAGACCGCCGAGCAGCAGCAGAACGCACCTTGGGAGTACACGGTCACGGACAGTGACGGACGAATCATCGCCACCGGCACCACCCAGCGACGCCCCACCAGTTCGCAGGCCCGCTTTGCCCGATCCCGCAACCGCACTTGCGTCTTCCCGGGATGCCGGATGCCCGCCATCGACTCCGACCTCGACCACCGCATCGACTACGCCAGGGTCCGGCGCACTCGTAGCGACGACCTATACCCACACTGCCGGCACCACCACGGAATCAAACACGACCAGGGCTGGGCGTACCGTGAAGTCGAGCCCGGCAAAATCGAATACACCACTCGGCTCGGTTACAAGTACGTCACCGACACCCGCGGCCCGCCTCTCGAATAGCTCGTCTGTCAGGCCAAACAGGTTGCCGAAGACAAAGGCGCTACATCCGAATCCGTTCGTTTTTCGGGTCGTAGAACGAACGCAAGGAATACGTCGCCTGGACCCGCACATTGGCGACCTCGATCTCGTAACCGCCGCTCTCGAGCCAATCGTTAGTGACTCCCTCGTCATTGACGAGGTACCCCATTGCAAGGCACGAACCCACGGTGTGGCCGTACATGCCCGATGAGATACGCCCCACGAGCTCGCCGTTGCGGTAGATCGGCTCGTCGTGATAGACGATGACCTCGGGGTCCTCGAGCTTGAACTGCACCATGCGCTTAACGCGCACCGGCTCGGCTTGCTGAGCCAGCAAGACATCCCGCCCGTTGAAACCCCCCTCCTTGTCCCAGGCAATGGTGAAGCTGAGGCCCGCCTCGATCGGAGTGTCTTCGTCTGTGATGTCGTGACCCCAGTGCCGGTAGCCGGATTCGAGGCGCAGTGTGTTGAGCGTGTGATAGCCGGCAGGCTTGATGCCAAAGGCCTCACCCGCCGCCATCACCGCATCGAACAACTCGACGGCACGATCGCGAGCCACGTGCAGCTCCCAGCCGAGCTCGCCAACGTACGAAAGGCGCATTGCTCGGACCGGGATGCCTGCGACTTCGATCTCCTGCGATGTTGAGAACGGGAAACCCTCGTTGTCGAGCGCGACATCGGTGAGTTGCGACAGAACGGAGCGCGAGTCCGGTCCCATGACGCCAATCGTCGGCAAATCGTGGGTGATGTTCTCCAGAGCGCAGTCGCGGCCACGCGCCGCCCGCCGCAGGGTGTGCCAGTCTCGGTTCTCCACGGCGGCGCCGGTGATGACCAAGAAGGAGTCCTCGGCAACCCGAGTGACAGTGAGATCGGCCTCGATGCCGCCCCGGTCGTTGAGCCATTGCGTGTAGCCGACCCTGCCGATGGCCGTATCCACATCGGCACTGCCCAGCCTGTTCAACACCGCAAGCGCGTCCGGCCCGGTCAGCGTGAACTTGGCAAATGACGACTGGTCGAATACCCCGACGCCTTCCCGTACTGCCTTGCACTCCGCGGCTGACGCCGGGTACCAGTTCTGCTTCCCGTATGAGTACTCGTACTCCCGCTCCATGCCATCAAGCGCGAACCAGTTGGGCCGCTCCCAACCGGCCACCTCGCCCCACACTGCGCCGAGCTCGTCGAGGCGATCATGCAGCACACTCTTGCGGATGTTGCGGGCGCTTTCGTACTGGCGGAACGGCCAGTGCATTGCGTAGAGCAGCCCGAGGCTCTCCGAGATCCGATCCTCCAGATATGACCGCTCGCTCTGGAAGGGGAAGGTACGGCGGATGTCGACAGCGGATAGGTCAGACGGGGAGTGGCCGTCGACAATCCAGTCGGCCACAGCGGAACCGGCGCCGCCGGCGGACTGAATACCGACGGAGTTGAAGCCGGCTGCCACGTAGAGCCGGTCCACCTCGGGCGCCTCGCCCAGGTAGTAAACCCCGTCCGGTGTGAACGCCTCAGGCCCGTTGAAGAAAAGCTGGATGCCGACCTCGCCCAGGATGGGCACCCGGTGTATGGAGCGCTCGAAGATCGGGCCGACGTGGTCCCAGTCCTCGGGCAGCGTGCCGAAGGTGAAATCGCGCGGGATCCCGTCGAGCTTCCACACCTTGGCCCGTGGCTCGAAGAAGCCGGCCATGATCTTGCCCGTCTCCTCCTTGAAGTAGGTGTAGTTGGTCGGGTCGCGCAAGGTGGGCGTTCCCGGTGCAATGTCCAGCGGCTCGGTGACGAGATAGAAGTGCTCACAAGCCTGCAGAGGAATGCTGACCCCGGCCGTCTCCGCTAAATGACGGGTCCACATCCCTGTGGCCAGCACCACCGCATCCGCTTCGACATAGCCCTGCTCCGTCTCCACTCCGACGATGCGCTCGTTCTCGACTCGCAGTCGCTCGACGGCGACACCCTCGACGATGCGAGCTCCGCGGTCCCTGGCACCTTTCGCCAGAGCCATCGTCGTATCAACCGGCGAGGTCTGGCCATCCTTGGGGATGTAGACCGCACCGACCAGGTCGTCGATGTTGAGGTGCGGCCAGAACTCCTGCGCCCTCTCGACAGGGATGATCTCCATGTCGACGTCTACGGTTTTGGCCATCGACATGCCGCGGAGGATCTCCTCCCAGCGCTCCTCGTCCGAAGCCACCGAGATCGAGCCGGGTGTCCGATAGCCGGTGGCCTGGCCGGTTTCGTCCTCCAGTGACTCGAACAGGCGTGCCGAGTATGTCGCCAGCTTGGTGAGGCTGTGCGAAGACTTGAGTTGGCTGACCAGCCCGGCTGCGTGCCAGGTGGTGCCGCCGGTCAGCGTCCCCTGTTCGAGCAACAGCACATCGGTGACCCCACGCCGCGTCAGGTGATACGCGATCGAAGCACCAACGATGCCGCCGCCGACGACGACAACCTCGGCGCGCTCGGGGAGCGACGCCCCGCGGTATTGCGCCTCAGGTGTCTTCAGGGTCAATTGCCGTACGCCTTGTACTTGTCGAGGAAACGCACGGGCTTGTTGAGGGCGTCGCGCCGGAAAGGGTCACCGAGCTCCTGGTTCACCATGATCTCGAGGACCGTGGCCTTGCCCGAGTTCGCAGCCTCGTTGAGGGCGTCACCCACCTCGTCGGGTGAGTCCACAACGATGCCGCCGCCGCCCATCGCCTTGGAAACCTCGGCGAAGCACGGGTTGGTCAGGTTGGTGCCGACATAACGGTCGTCGTAGAAGTCGATCTGGTTCTTCTTTTCCGCGCCCCACTGCCCGTTGTTGAATACGACTGCCGTCACCGGGATGTCTTCGCGCACGCAAGTCATGATCTCGGCGAGGCTCATGCCCCAGGCGCCGTCACCCACATACGCAATGGCAGGACGATCCGGTGAAGCCACCTTGGCGCCCATTGCTGTGGGAAAGGCATATCCGCAGTTGCCCCAGCTCATGGCGGCGAACATCGATTTGGGACGGTCGAAGTTCAAGTAGCTGTTGGCCACCGAGCAGATGTTGCCGATGTCCGTGGTCACCATGGCATCGTCGGGCATGGCTTTCTCCAGCTCACGCAGCGCTCGGCGCGGAGCCATCGGATCGGCATCCGAGGAGGACCACTCAGTGAGCTCTCCGCCCCACTCTTCCTTTTGTTTGGCAACCTCGGCGAGGCGCTCATCACGGTTGCCGGCAGACACGACATCCATGTTCTTGAGCATCGCCAGTATCTCGGTCGCAGCCGCCCCTGCATCGCCGTGGACGGCCACTTCGACCTCCTGGACCAGACCGAGCATGCGGTGATCGATGTCGACCTGGACCACCTTCGCATCCTTCGGCCAGTAGTCCATGTCATGTTGCGGGAGCGTTCCGAACGGCCCGAGTCGGCTGCCCAAGGCCAACACCACGTCTGCCCGGTTGACGATCTTCATGGCAGCCTTCGAGCCCTGGTAGCCGAGCGGTCCGCAGGCAAGTCGATGGCTGGCCGGGAATGAGTCGTTGTGGAGGTAGGAGCTCACAACAGGAGCGTCCATGTACTCAGCCAACTCGAGGAGTGGTCCTGAGCCGTCGGCCATGATGACGCCGCCACCGGCAAGGATCACGGGGAACTTCGCGCCCGCCAGCGCCTTGGCGGCGGCCTCGAGCGACTGGCGACCACCGGCGCTGCGCTCGATGTGCAGTGGCTTCTGGATGTTGTAGTCGGCATCGCCGTAGAAGAGGTCACGCGGGATGTTGACCTGTACCGGGCCCCGCTCGGCCATGGCGATGGTGAAGGCACGATGCAGGTGTTCGGCCATTCGCTCGTGGCGGTTGACCTGCACCTGGTATTTCGTGATCTTCTCGAAGATCGGCATTTGGTCGGTCTCCTGGAATCCACCCTTACCGATGCCCATCGAGCCGGTCTGCGGTGTGATCATGACCACGGGCGAGTGCGCCCAATAGGCCGCGGCGATTGCGGTCACGAAGTTGGTGATGCCGGGACCGTTCTGCGCCACACACACGCCGGGACGATTCGAGGCCCTGCTGTATCCGTCGGCGCCGTGGCCGGCCGCCTGCTCGTGGGCTACGGAGATGAAGCGGATGCCGGCAGGTTCGAATATGTCGAGCGCGTCCATGAATGCGGAGCCAACGATGCCGAATACGTCGGTTACCCCGTGGGCGGCGAGAGTTTCGACGAAGGCCTCGCTCGAGGTCATTCTGGTCATGGGTGGGGTCCCTTTCTCAATTGATCGACCGCCCATCCACCGATGCGCTGGCAGTCGCAATGATCGATAGCGGAGCCGCCCGCAACGCTGCGACAAGACGGCTGAGCATCTAGCCGGCGAGCGCGGCGGCTACCACTTCGTTGACGATTGCACCGTCACGAGTGTTGATTCCGCCGATTAGTTCGGGCTTCATCGCCACGGCCCCGTCGATACCATGGCTGGCAAGGAGTCGAAGGTACGGGAGCGTGACGTTGGTCAGAGCGAAGGTGGAGGTGCGCGGTACCGCCCCTGGGATATTGCCCACGGCATAGTGAATGACACCATCGACCACGTACGTTGGATCCGAGTGCTTCGTCTCACGTGACGTTTCGAAGCATCCGCCCTGGTCGATGGAGATATCTACGAGGACTGCTCCCTCTTTCATCGTTGCGACGTCGGCTGCAGTGAGAATGCGCGGTGCCTTGGCGCCCGGCAGCAACACCGCTCCGATGACAAGGTCTGATTCGGCAACCGCGTTGCGAATGTCGAGAGGGTTGGCCACCTTGGTCTTTATGGCGCCGCCGTAGATCTGGTCCAAGTGCCGCAGCGGAACCGGGTTGAGGTCGAAAACGGTGACGTCGGCGTCGAGGCCGATGGCCATCTGAGCTGCGTTCGAGCCGGCCATTCCGGCACCAACGATCGTGACCCTGCCCGGCTCCACACCGGGCACTCCCCCGAGCAGCACACCGCGGCCGCCAGAGAACTTCTCCAGAAATCTGGCGCCGACCTGGACGGCCATGCGGCCGGCGACTTCACTCATCGGCGCCAACAGCGGCAACGACCTATCTGGAAGCTGAACCGTTTCATAAGCAATCGAATCCGTTCCGGAATCGGAGAGCGCCTTGGCCACAGCGGGGTATGCCGCAAGGTGCAGGAAGGTGAAGAGCGTTAGATCCTCACGCAGATGACCGAATTCTGAGTCCTGCGGTTCCTTGACCTTCACGATTATGTCGGACTCTCCCCACACCTCGGCGGCGTCACTGATGAGTTTGGCGCCCTCATCGGTGTACTCGGCGTCCGCGATCAGCGAGCCCATTCCAGCGCCGGCCTCGACGAGGACGTCGTGACCGTCTTCCACGAGGGCGTGCGCCCCAGCGGGTGTCAGCGCAACCCGGTTCTCATCTGTCTTGGCCTCCCGGACGACGCCTACCTTCATGCGATGTCGGCCTCCGCAGCTCGGCTGATGATCTGGTCGACAGATTCCATGAGCTCGTCAATATCGTCGCGGGTGCAGATGAGCGGCGGCGACAAGACCAGCTTGGGCCGGCCCCGCAGGTCGGCCCGCAGCAGCACTCCGGCGTCCGAGATGATGCCCGGCATCAGTTCGTTGACGAGCTTGGCTGCGCCCTCTTCCGTCAGCTCATCGCCAGAAGATCGCGAGCCGGTCATCTCGACGGCGTAGAAATATCCGGTTCCGCGCACCTCGGCGATGTTGTCATGGGCGTCGGTGAGCGCAGCGAGCCTGTCCTGGAAGTAGCCCTGGTTCGCTTGGACGTTCTCAAGGACGCCTTCGTCGCGCATCGCAGTGACATTGGCCATCGTGATCGCCATCACCACCGGGTGTCCTCCCCATGTGGCGCCGTGCGTAAATGTGCCGACTTCCGAGTCGAGAAGGTCGTCGACCAGCTGCCGCCTAATGAGCAGGCCGCCAACAGGCGCGTATCCGGAAGTGGCGCCCTTGGCGAACGAGATCATGTCTGGAACAACGCCCACCATCTCGGAACCGAACCAGTGACCGAGCCGGCCGAAGCTGTTGATGACTTCGTCCGCCAACAGCAGCACGTTGTACTTGTCGCAGATGCGCCGCAGCTCCGGCCAATAGCCGCCGGGTGGCACGATGCATCCGCCGCCGTTTTGCACAGGCTCGGCCATGACGAGCCCGACCGTCTCCGGGCCCTCGGCCAGAATCAAATCCTCTATCTGCTTGGCGGCTGCGATGCCGTCCGTTACGCCGAGCGTGTTGTCGACCTTGAGGAACCCCGGCAGCAGCGGCTCAAACGGCGCGCGTATGTTGTCGAGCCCGGTGGCAGACAGCGCACCCATTGTTGTGCCGTGATAGGCCAGGTTGCGGCTGATGACCTTGGTCTTGGCTGGGTTGCCCTGACTGGCGTGATACTGCCGAGCGAACTTGATTGCCGATTCCACGGCTTCCGAGCCGGAGCTGACCCAGAAGACTGCGTCCAGGTCACCTGGAGCCAGTGAGGTAACGAGCTTCGAGGCTTCGATGGCAGCAGGATGAGTGGCGGCCCACGACGGGGTGTATGCCAATTCCTCGATCTGCTTGGCAGCGGCGTGCGCAATGTCCGTCCGACCGTGCCCAATCTGCACCACGAAAAGCCCGGCCAGCCCGTCAAGGTATCGCTTCCCGTCCTCGTCCCAGAGATAGATGCCCTGGCCCCGCACGAAGATCGGCATCGTGGCGTTGCGCCAGGCCTTGCCCTTGGTGAAGTGGAGGACCATGTGCTTCAAATCATCCGGCGTTGTGATCCCCATCGGTCCTCCCGCTTGCACGCGCGCTACCCGGGCGCGTTCGGTATCCCCAAGGTAGCGATTCGCGCCCACTGTTTGCAGGCCAAATCTACTCTTCGTTGGACCTGTGTAAAGTTCCAGAATCTACGATTCAGGCAGTACCAGTGTTACTTCAGCTCGATCCGTCACAACCTGAGCCGCTGTACCGTCAGCTTCGGGTTGCTATTGCGGAAGCGATCGAGAAGGGCCGGTTCGCCGCGGGTGAGCTTCTTCCGTCTTCGCGAGCCCTCGCCGCCGACCTGGACCTGTCCCGAAACACGGTCAACATGGCATATCAGGAGCTGATGGCAGAGGGGTTCCTGGAGTCCATTCCTCGAGTCGGATATGCCGTCAACCGGGACCTCAGGCGCTACCTCGCCAAGCCGCCGCCTGTAGAGGAGACACCCCGCATCGATTGGCAGGAGCGGATGGGCGAGCTTGGTGACGATCTGCCGCACCTGGAGAAGCCTGCCGAGCGCCACAGCGAACCGTACGCTTTTGTGGTTGGCGAACCGGACGTGAGCCTGTTCCCCACCCGTTCATGG
The DNA here is from genome assembly GCA_024638645.1 of Actinomycetes bacterium. GTDB lineage: Bacteria > Actinomycetota > Acidimicrobiia > Spongiisociales > UBA5794 > JAHEJX01. Next base: position 40,884 of record JAHEJX010000017.1, on the reverse strand, counting down.
ATGAGAGCGATGCGGGCCGCAATGAGCCCCGAGCACGCTGCATCATCGCTTGGCGACCGCTTTGACACGGACGATCCACTTCTGGTTGAAATGCTGTGCCGACATGTGCTTCCAGCCCGCGGTATCAGTGCCTCTTCTGAGGAGGTACTGATAACCATGGGCTCGCAAAATGGGCTGTACCTGGTGAGCCGAGCGCTCCTCGACCCCAAGAAGCGGGTTGCCGTGGAGGAGCCCGGATACCCGGACGCGCGGCACATCTTCAAACGACGAGGCGCCCGGCTCGTACCGCTGCCCGTTGATGATCAGGGCATGACGATTCCGGCCAACTTGAGTCGCGTCGATCTTGTTTCCGTCACCCCGAGCCACCATTACCCGACGAATGTCACTTTGTCGGTAGGGCGGCGTCAGCAATTGCTCTCACAGGCTGCGGCGCAGGACTTCATCATCGTTGAAGACGACTACGACAGTGAGTTCCGCTATCAGGGCAGGCCAACTCCTGCGCTGAAGGCGCTCGATGAGACGGGTCGGGTTGTCTACCTCGGGAGCTTCTCCAAGTTCCTGGCTCCCGGCCTACGGCTCGGCTACGTGGTCGCAGACGTTGCGCTGATTGCCCGATTGCGTGACCTGCGCCGCTACATGCTCCGCCACCCGCCGGGACTGCTGCAGCGGACCATGGGGCTGATGATTCAGGCAGGGGACTACGTCAGGTCGATCCGTCGCTCCCGGATTGCGTTGAAGGACAAGTGGGAACGAACCGCCGCGGCCGTGGAACACCACGTACCGTGGGAGGTCACCATGCCGACGGGCGGGCTTTCGCTGTGGCTACCCGGACCGGACGGCTTTGATGCCGTCGCGGTCGCCGCCAACGCCCTCGCTGAGGGAGTTGTCGTGGAAGATGGCAGCGTCTGCTACCTGTCGCAGCCCGCTCCGCGCAATGCACTGCGCCTCGGCTTCGCCGGCACCAAGGCCGACGCAATCGAGCCGGGCATCGAGGCCCTGGGCTCGATCATCCGTCGCCACCTCTGAGCAAATAGGTCGCACCGGCTGCCAAACAAGAACAAGTGGCCTGTCAGAATCGAGTGATGAGCCCCAAGGAGGCGAAACTCGTGCGAATGGGTCTGGAGATGTTCTCCCACCGGTGACGAACATCGATCGCGCCAAATCATCGTGCGTCAGCTGTAGTCAGGTTCGGCCTCTGGGCGCCGCAGCGCGATACCGCATGAGGAGCATCGCGATGCCATAGCCCATGAGTGCACCGCCACCGTTGAGGACAACGTCGTCTAGGGCTCCAACACGGCCCAGAACCAAGTATTGGGCGGTTTCGATCAGCACCGACAGCGCCAAGCACACGGGCACAACCCATCGGCGGGAATTCCACCAGCCGAGGGTGGCGAGACATGCCAACACGCCGTAGAGGGTTACGTTTCCGACGAGCTCGATCGCGGCCAGGGACGATGGGTCTTCTGCGAGCACTCGCCAGCCACCCAGCCCGCCGCGACCCAGTTGCCATACGAGGTCCCCGTCCGTCTGGATTGCGAGGTCCCGGGGTAATGCAGTGGCGATGACCGTTACCAGGCCGGCACCAACTGCCAGCACGCGAGCCACGGGAGCCAGGGACGGCTTCCCTGCTGAGCGCGCTCGCCGCCATACGACTACGGCAACCGTGCCCGCAAGCAGGGTGGCCACGATCGCGGCCGCGATCGATGGACCGAATTGGCTACGAAGACCGATCACACCACGCACCCCACTCCATTTGGGCTTGCCGCCTCCCGGTTCCGCGGCGCAAGGAGCTTGGGGAACATTTGGCTGCTCAAGCCAGCCCGAAAGTGATCGACCGCCTCGCCGGATCGGCCTCGACAAGGCGAACCTCGATCTCGTCGCCCATGCTGACACCGCCGGCATGCAGCCGTGCGACGATTGCGGGTTTCCGGATCTGCAGGGTGATCTTGTCGTCCTCCACGTCGGTTGCGATGGCTTCGAAAACCTCGCCGACCCTCGACTCCAGCGTCATCGCTTCGGCGAAGTCGATCATGGCTCGCTCAAAGGCGCGCTCGCGGCGCGCGGCGTCGATCATGACGTCCGGCATAGTGGCGAGCGCTTCGAGTGCCCAACCCGGTGGCCGCTCTCCCGCGCTGAGTGCCAACACAATCTCATTGCCGAAGCGATCGATCAACCGCCGTAGCGGAGCGGTCACATGGGAATAGTCGTCTGCAATCGCACTATGGCGAGTGTCTTCGGGCAGTGCACCATCGAACCCGACGTATCCGGCACCACGGAACGCTCGGGCGGCCTGGGTCATCAACGCCGCCTGATCGGGATCGGTGGTGTTGAGAGAGCGAACCCAATCGGCGTACGCGAGGTAGTCGGGATACGGCACATTCATCGCACGCGAGCAGCGGCGTAGCCACGCCAACGTGCGTTTCTGCGGCTTGGGCAGAGTCCGCAGCAAGCCGACCTTGGCGTCGATCATCATTCCCGCCGCCGCGATCCCGGTGAGTAACGACATCTGGGCGTTCCAGTTCTCGACCGGCATTGTGCGCCGAAACAGGAGCTTGAATGTGCCGTCCTCGCGCACGATCTCCTGGTTGGGAATCCGGAGGCTGATGCCACCCCGGGTCTGCTCTTGTTTCTGGCGGAGAATGCCTATTTCACGCAGCAGCAAGTGAACTTCTTTGGGATCACCGCTTCGTAGATCGGCGTCGACATCTTCGTACGAGAGCATTGCCCGGCTGCGGACGATTGCTCGCTCTACATGGGTGTCGATCAGCTGTCCGTGAGTATCGAGGTCGTGAGTCCATACGAGGGCGGGCCGGTCAACTTCGGGCAGCAGCGAAGCTGCGCCTTGGCTCAACACTTCGGGGTGGAGCGGGGCCTTTTTGTCTGGGGCGTAGAAGGTGAGACCGCGGGATCGTGCCGCGTCGTCAATCGCATCGCGGGCCGTGACGAAGTGGGCGACGTCGGCAATGGCGTAGCGGATGCGGACGCCGTGGTTGGACCGTTTGGCGTGAAATGCTTGATCGAGGTCTCTGCTGCCTGCTGGGTCGATGGTGATGAAGGGGATATCGCGCATGTCGCGGCGTCCATTGCCGAAGGACTTCTCTGCGGCAGCCTTCGCAGCCTGTTCGACTTCGAGGGGAAACTCGGCGGAGACCTCGTATTCGTCACGGATTCGCTGGAATCCGCTGACGAACTGTTCTTCGGTCGGGAAATGAAAATGGATGCCCGGCATAGCGGATCAGCGTAAAGCGGTCAGCCCGATTTCTCTGGATTGAACAGCGGGTTCTCGATGATGCCAATACGATTCCCCGCCGGATCCTTGACGATGGCCATGAGAATGCCTTCGCCCACATCTTCGATGTCATGGACGAGTTTGCCTCCGTGGCTCTGAAGCGCATCGACTGCGCCTCGTATGTCCATTACCCCCCAGTAGGTCTCGCCACCTGCCGGGTACGGTTTGTCGGCGTTGCGAGGAAGCAGGCCGAGTTCGAACCCTCCGACATCGAAGCCGACATAGAACGGCTCGTCGAAGTAGGGCGGCTTCCCTAGGACATCTGAGTACCAAGCTTTGGTGGCCTGAAGGTCGTCTGTGTCGAGGATGTGGCTACGCAAGCCGAGGAACAAGAGGCTCTCCTTGGTTGATGGCGAAAAACTAGCGGTGCCACGCGACAAGATCGGGGCAGCTAGATGTTGCCGCAGGGGGTGAGTCACTCTTCAGCCTTCCGTTTTGAGATCATCACGGGTCGAGAAGAGAACGGCTACGGCGGTCGCCGCCAAGACATGCCAGGCGGCGTGCCACTGTAGCAATGAGCCGGGTTCACAGAACGGAGACCCGGTCCGCCCGATCGACCAGCAGACGACACCGACCAAGAACACCGCAAGGGCCAATACCGGAAGCTGACCCGCCGCGAGGCGATGCCAGAGTTCGATAGCGGCGACCGCGATGAGCGCGTACAGGCTGATGTCGTGCGCCCAAGACGCCGCTCCGCCGGGCGCTGCGTGGAACCACGCGGATCCCAGTCCGGTTGCACCGGCGATTGCGGCGGCATCTGGCCGGCGTCTCCACAACGTAGCGGCCACCACCATGAACGCCAGCGCCGAGATTGAGTTGAGGGGCTGCGCCAACAATGAGGTTCGCAGCAGCTCGCAGTCGAATGGCTCCATTGGGCCGGTTTAGCAGTCCAGCCCGCACAAGGTCGCCCAACTGTTGTACTGTTGGCGAAGCCACTGATCCACCGCAGGAGAGTCCGGCTCGACCGGACGCCGAAGGAGCAACCCCCCGGGAATCTCTCAGGCACCCGAACTGCGGAGGGGAGGCAACTCTGGAAAGAGGAACGCCAGCGCGAGCTGGCGCCCCGCCGAAGGTGACAAGGTGGCGCCTCGCTGCGCGAGGCGTTGGCGAAACTCTCAGGCCCATGACAGAGCGGGGTCAGAGCGCCGTCTGCGGCGCTTGGCCGAACGACTCTGAAGGAGCCAAAGAGTGAGCAGTACCTCTTGGGACGACGCTCCCCGAACCCCGGACTTCTGGCGCCGCCACATCGGCGTCTCTGCCACTGACGTCGATGTAATGCTCGACGTAGTCGGCCTTGAATCGCTGGAAGAACTGATCGACAGAGCCGTTCCGGAGTCGATCCGCATTCGCGACGACCTTGAAATACCGAAGGCGCGGACCGAACCAGAGGTGGCCGAGGCGTTGCGCCGGCTTGGCGACAAGAACGACGTTTACATCTCGCTGTTGGGCCAGGGCTACTACGGCACCTATACCCCTCCGGTGATTCAGCGCAACATCCTCGAGAATCCTGGTTGGTACACGGCATACACTCCGTATCAGCCGGAGATTTCGCAAGGTCGCCTCGAGGCGCTACTCAATTTCCAGACCGTGATTAGCGACCTGACTGGGATGGATATTGCAAATGCTTCGATGCTCGATGAGGGCACTGCTGCCGCAGAGGCAATGACAATGATCCTGCGCTCGACCAAGTCGGACAGGCAGGGCTTCTTCATCGACTCGCGGTGCCATCGCCAGACCATCGAAGTAGTGGCAACCCGAGCCGAACCGCTCGGCATCAAGATCTCGACGGGCGACCCCACCCGGGACCTGAATGCTGCTGAGGTCTTTGGAGTTCTCCTCCAGTACCCGGGTACGGACGGGTCGGTGGTCGACTATCGCAGCCTGATGGCTGGGCTGAACGATGCGGACGTCGGGGTGGCGGTCGCCGCCGACCTGTTGGCGCTGGCGCTGCTTACGCCCCCCGGCGAAATGGGCGCCGATGTAGTTGTCGGGTCATCGCAACGCTTTGGAGTCCCGATGATGTTTGGTGGGCCCCACGCCGGTTACATGGCCATCAGGGAGGCCGACAAACGAAACCTTCCGGGACGCCTTGTCGGCGTGTCAAAGGACTCTGACGGTCGGCCGGCGATGCGTCTGACCCTGGCCACGAGGGAACAGCACATTCGTCGCGAGAAGGCGACTTCCAACATCTGCACAGCGCAAGTCCTCTTGGCCGTGATGGCAGGGATGTACGCCGTCTATCACGGAGCTGACGGCGTTAGAAACATCGCTAGGAGTATCCACGACAAAACCTCGGTCCTCGCTGCGGCGCTTCAGTCGGGCGGCGTCGAGCTGCGTAACGACAGCTGGTTCGACACGCTCACGGCAATCGTGCCGGGTCGCGCGGACGACGTCGTCGATGCGGCGGCTGATCGCACGATCAACCTGTGGCGAGTTGATGCCGACCACGTCGGTATCTCTATCGACGAGACAACCACTCCCGAAGTCATCGACGCCGTACTTGAAGCGTTCCGTGTCGACACCCGTGTCGCGTCCGTTGCCGACGCTAGGTCAGGGCTGCCCGCCGAGCTGGCTCGAACGAGCGAGTTCATGGCGCATCCTGTCTTTTCCATGTATCGCTCCGAGACCGAGATGCTGCGATACATGCGGAAGCTACAGCAGAAGGACATCGCGCTCGATCGGGCAATGATCCCGCTTGGTTCCTGCACGATGAAGCTGAACGCCACAACGGAGATGGTTGCCGTAACCTGGCCGGAGTTCGCGTCGCTTCACCCATACGCACCGCTCGAGCAGGCTGCCGGCTATCTCGAGCTCATCGACGAGCTGGAACGGTGGCTGGCAGAGCTCACGGGCTACGACGCCGTGTCGCTGCAACCCAACGCAGGGTCGCAAGGTGAGTTTGCAGGCCTGCTCGCCATAAGGGGCTATCACCACAGCCGTGGCGAAAACCACCGCGACATCTGCCTCATCCCTGCTTCGGCGCACGGCACCAATCCGGCATCGGCCGCCATGGCCGGGTTGCGGGTAGTCGTGGTCAAGACGGACGAGGCCGGCAACATCGATCTCGCCGACCTGACGGCCAAGGCTGAGGAGCATTCGGACAACCTGGCAGCGTTGATGATCACATACCCTTCGACTCACGGTGTCTTCGAGGCCCAGGTCAACGAAGTCTGCGATGTCGTTCACAAACACGGCGGCCAGGTCTATGTCGACGGCGCCAACCTCAACGCACTGCTCGGCGTCGCCAAGCCAGGGCATTTCGGCGGCGATGTCTCCCACCTGAACCTGCACAAGACTTTTACCATCCCGCATGGTGGAGGTGGTCCGGGAGTCGGGCCGATCGGTGTGAAGGCGCATCTCGCTCCCTTCTTGCCCGGTCATCCTTTGGTCCACGATGAGCTCGGCTCCGCCGACGGTGTCGGCGCGGTCGCTGCCGCCCCATGGGGCTCGGCGGGGATCCTGCCAATACCCTGGGCGTATATCGCGCTGATGGGGGGCGAGGGCCTGCGATGGGCCACCTATGCGGCGATCCTCAATGCCAACTACATAGCGGCGCGACTCGCTGACCATTTCCCAATCCTCTACACGGGTGAGAACGGTCTGATCGCCCACGAGTGCATCATCGATTTGCGGCCGATCAAGGCGGATACAGGAGTAACGGTTGACGACGTCGCCAAAAGGCTCATCGACTTCGGTTTCCACGCTCCGACGATGTCGTTCCCGGTTGCCGGCACGCTGATGATCGAGCCTACCGAGTCCGAGTCACTGCGTGAGCTCGACCGATTCTGCGACGCCATGATCATGATCAAGGCGGAGATCGACGCAGTGGGCGCAGGTGAAATCGCTCACGAGGACAGCCCACTGTTCCACGCCCCGCACACGGCAGAGGAAGTTGTGGGGGATTCGTGGGACCGCCACTATCCGAGAGAGCAGGGCGCCTACCCGGTAGCCGATTTACGAGACGACAAGTATTGGCCCCCGGTCGGCCGGGTCGACAACAGCTACGGCGATCGCAACATCATGTGTAGTTGTCCGCCGATCGAGGCGTACGAGTGACGCCCGATTAGATCGATTGTCTCCGTACGCCGAAACCCACACGATTCTCCACGCAGCTGTTCAGAAACCAGCGCGGGATCGCCGGTTATGCCGCACCCGGTTAGTCCTGTTGGGAGCTACCTAGCGTTCGATCCGGTGCCGCTCATTACCGTCCTCGTTCTCAACTGATCAGCGCGATCAGGAAATCCAGCACGAGCACACCCGTATGACCGAATAGCGCCAGATCGGAACATCCGCATGCGATCCGCCAATCCAAACTGCCACTGCGAGTCGAGGACTTGACTCCCCGTTTCATCCACGAGCGAATCCCGGCGACGAGTACTTGGTACTTCGCACCTGGTACTTGATACTCGTAAGCATGCAATTAGGAATCCAACTCCCCGAGATCGAGCGGATCGTTCATTGGCCCGAATACCGAGCAATGGCCGAGCTTGCCGAGCAGGTCGGCTTTGCTTCGATCTGGCTCGGTGATCACCTCCTCTACGACAAGCCGGAAGGCCCCGAGGGCCCATGGGAGTGCTGGACTCTGCTCGGCGCCATCGCCGCAGTCACCGAGCGCGTGCTCATCGGCCCCCTGGTTTCTCCGACAGGGTTCAGGGGTGCGGCGCTGCTCGCCAAGATGGCCGGTACCGTCGACGAGATCTCGAACGGCCGCCTCGTGCTCGGGCTCGGCTCGGGTTGGAACGAGCGCGAGTTCAGCGCTTTCGGCTTCCCGTTCGACCACAGGGTGAGCCGCTTTGCTGAGGAGTTCGAGATCATCACCGGGCTGATCCGCCACGGGCGTGTCGACTTCGAAGGGGAATACCACGCAGCTCCAGAAACGGTTTTGGTGCCGCCTGCGCGGCCGGATCTACCGATCATGATCGGCTCGACCGGCCCGCGCATGTTGTCGCTGACGGCTACCCACATGGACTGGTGGAACGAATGGTGGAGCCGCTTCGACAACTCGCCCGAGTTGCTGCCGCCGTATATCGAGCGACTTGACTCTGCTTTGCGCGCTGCAGGCCGCGAACCGGACGAGGTAGTTCGCTCGGTCGCGTTGCTGGTCGGCTTGGAGGGAGCGACCGGGCGTCTCATGGGTGCGGAGACCGATAGTCCGCCGATCGTGGGTACTGCCGATGAGATCGCGGATCAGATTCTGGCGTTCAGCTCAATGGTCGATCACGTCCAGATCGTGGTGGATCCGATCACAGTCGAGTCGATCGAGCAGCTGGCGCCGGTTGTTGCGAAGGTACACGCCGGCTGACGGTCAGTCGCCTTTGGTGCACTTTTGCTCAGCGAGGACCATGTCTTCGATCAACTGGAAGTCCACACCGCCGAAATTGCCGCGGGCATCGATCATCGGCTGTAGATCTGCTGCGGTGTATTGACCGTCCCAATCATCGGCGATGCACAGAGCGAGGATCCGGGACTTGTTGAGCCGCTCGAGCATCTGCACGACGGCTTCACGGTCTTCGGGGGACTCACCCCCACCGCCACACGCGCCTGATACCAGGGCGAGTGAAAGAATGGGGACGAGCGCACGACGTTTCCAGGTCACACCACATGATCGCCCAATTGCGACTTTAACTGGAGCTTTATCGGGCCTCTGTGGCCAGCGCGGGCATCCGGTCGAACCACGGGCGCGCCGATTCGAGCTGATGCGCCAGCTGCAACAGCATGGCCTCTTGACCGAACTTGCCGACGAATTGGACGCCTATCGGAAGGTTTTGGCTCGTCCAATGCATCGGTACGGACATTGCGGGCCGGCCGGTGAAATTGGCAACGGGTGTGTAAGGCACGTACTTCTCGAGCTGTTCCCACATCGAATCCAACCCGGCGGCTTGGTCGATTTCGCCGTTGCGGATGGGCGGCGTCGCCAACACGGGCCACAGCATCAGATCAAAGTCTGTGGTGAACGCGGATATCTCATGAGAGACGTATTGCAGCGTATCGAGGGCGATCATCAGGTCGACTGCGCTGTGGTTCCGCGCGTGCGCGACGAGATCCCACGTGAATGGCTCGAAAGCTTCGAGGCCGCTCTTGCGTTCATCGAGCTTCGCCAACACTTTCATTGTTCGCCAGTCGCCTAGGGCGCTGCGCGCAAGGCGTCCCGATCGTTTTTGGGAGATGGATTCGAGAATCAGCTCGAATGATCCGGCGGTCGCTGCACTCCACAAAATACGAAAGGCGTCGCTCAGCCTGTCCGCATCCAACCGGGGCTGCTCCTCGACAACCACGTGGCCGAGTTCTTCGAGCAGCCGAGCCGTGGTTTCTACTGCGTGGACATTGTCGGGATGGGCCGCACGTCCCCGCAGGTCGACTGTGGAAAACGCGATCCGGAGTGACCCGGGATCCGTGTAAGCGGCTTCACGGAACGGAACATCGGGATCCGGCGCCCAATACATCGCACCGGGAAGTGCGCCCGATATCACATCGAGCATACGGGCCGAGTCCCGCACCGATCGGCTGACGCACAGGTCTACCGATATGTAGTCGGAGGCCACCGGAGGAAAGCGCGGAGTCCGACCTCGCGTCGGTTTCAGGCCGAACAGCCCGTTGTTGGAGGCGGGGATGCGAATGGAGCCACCGCCGTCAGTGGCGTGGGCCATTGGAATCATGCCGGAAGCAACTGCGGCTGCGGCCCCGCCGCTCGATCCACCAGCCGAGTGTTCGAGGCTCCATGGATTGTTGGTCGAACCGTGGAGCACCGGCTCTGTAGTCGGTAGCAAGCCGAATTCAGGACTGTTGGTGCGGCCGAGCGAGATGAGCCCGGAGGCGAGCATGCGGTCGACTGCGGCGCTGGACATTCCGGATTCGAAATCACGGAAGAACACGGACCCAAAAGTACAGATGGCCCCCTTTTGTAGCGCAAGGTCCTTGAGCAAATACGGCACTCCCCGGAACAGGCCGTCCGGGATGTCGCCACGAGCCTTGTCGCGGGCGTTTTCATACTCTCGCCACACAACGGCGTTGACTTGGGGGTTGGTTGCCTCGATGTGGCTGATCGCCTCATCGACGAGCTCAATCGGCTTGACCTCGTCCTTGGCAACCAGCTCAGCCATGGCAGTTGCGTCGAGTGAGAGGTATTCGTTCTTCACCAGGGGAAAGATAATGCGCCCAGCGGGCGCGGGATCCATCCGGTATCTGGTATCTGGTATCGGGACCGTTTAGCAGCGGACACGGGCCCTTACCCCGTTGCCCTTAGCTCGAGAATGCGGAGCATTCTCGAACCAGCTGTAGGTCTTGGCGCTTGCGCCGAGACTCGTTCAGCTGGCGGGATCTATCTGGTGTGTGGGTTTGCTTGCCGAGAATGCGGAGCATTCTCGAACCAGCTGTCGGTCTTGGCGCTTGCGCCGAGACTCGTTCAGCTGGCGACGACCGCGAGTTCTTGGCTGGGATCGTTGTAGACAGCAGCTACATAGGTGCTGATGTATGAGAAGC
>JAHEJX010000017.1:0-30016 GCA_024638645.1 Actinomycetes bacterium | reverse complement strand
TTCTCGAACCAGCTGTCGGTCTTGGCGCTTGCGCCGAGACTCGTTCAGCTGGCGACGACCGCGAGTTCTTGGCTGGGATCGTTGTAGACAGCAGCTACATAGGTGCTGATGTATGAGAAGCGGTGCTGCTTGGTGTCTTCTGCGAGCAGCCGGCGGGCGGCCTCGCCGACGGACACGTTGCTCTGGAGGGGGCCCGGCAGATATTCGGCTGAGGTCAGCCATGCTCCCGGGGAGCGAGCCTCGTCCCATTCGAGGTACGAAAAGAAGCAGGAAAGGATGTTGCGGGGCGCAATGGCGACAGTGTCGACTCGGGTCGGCAGCGACGAAAAAAGCTCCATGCTGTACATCTCGCCGTTCTCGCGGCACATGTCGAGAATCAGGGCTTCCCAGGAATCCGGTGTTGCATCTTCGACAACGACGAAGGCTTCCCACTCCTGATCGCTTGGCTCGTCTGGCGAGATCGTCAGATACGAGCGCTCGCCGATGGTCAGAATCTCGAGTGAGCTCTCGAAAGGATCGGCTCCGTCCTCTTCCCAGGTGAAGCTGATGAGCGTCTGCAGGTGGCCACCCCTGAGGAATGCCTTGAAGGCCTCGCCACCGTCCGAAAACTCGCCGTCGTAGACGTCCATGAGGACGTTGCCGAGGTCAACCGGCGCGCCCGGAAGCCATACCTCTCCGAGGTTTGGCACATTTCGACTATCGACGAATTCTTCTGCGAGTTCTTCGCCCAGCGCGGTCAAGTCCACGACTACTCCGTGTCAGCAAGTCGGCTACTGATGGTATCGGCTGAAAACCTAGTGTCTTTAAGGAATGCGGGGTCCACCAATGCGATGGTATCGGAGCGCCGCGGCTCGTATCCCGTGTCCGTTTCCCAGAATCCCGAACCCAAAGTACCGGCTACCGGATACCGGATACCGGATACCGTTAACGTCCGCACTTCAATGCCGTCCCTCCACCTCTCCCAAACTGACCAATCCATGCTCGATGGAGAGCAAGGTGAAAGCTTGGCGCTTGCGATGCGAATTCTGCTCGCAGTAGCCAAGGCGATGGGAGCCGAAAGGCTCCTTGACATCACCGGCGCTCACATCGACGGCTGCCTGTATCAGGGAAAGGTCGGTCTCGACTTTGTCGAGAGGATGGCCGCAGATGGGGGTCGAGTTCGGGTACCGACGACACTCAACGTTTCGTCCCTAGACCTGCTGCATCCCGAGCTCTATCGGGTCGATCCAGGAGAAGAGGCCGCATCCAAAAGGCTGATGAGCACATACGAGTCGTTGGGGTGCCGTCCCACCTGGACCTGTTCGCCGTATCACATCGATGTCAGACCGGAATTCGGTGAGCAGGTGGCGTGGGCAGAGTCCAACGCCATCGTCTTCGCCAATTCCGTCCTCGGGGCACGTACCCACCGCTACGGAGACTTCATCGACATATGTGCCGCGATGACAGGTAGAGCGCCGGCAGCAGGCCTCCATCTCGAGGAGAACCGCCGTGGCGAGATCGTCTTCGATGTCTCCGGCATATCACGTGAGCTGCGGAGCAGCGATGTGTTCTTCCCGGTGCTGGGATACGCAGTCGGCACCGCTGCAGGCAAGTCGATTCCGGTGATCGTCGGCCTCGTCTCCGCCGTGGAGGACCAGTTGAAAGCGCTTGGCGCCACTGCTGCAGCTGCAGGAGCGGTCGGGATGTTCCACGCCGTCGGCTTCACTCCGGAAGCTCCGGATCTCGAGACGGCGCTTGGTGGCTTGGCTCCGCAACGTCGCATCGATGTGACTCCCGAAATGCTGCGCACCTTTCGTGATGAGTTGACCACGGCCAAAGGCGACGCCCTCGGCGCCGTGAGCCTCGGCACTCCTCACGCTTCGTACGATGAGATTGTGTCGCTGGTAGAGGTTCTTGGGGGCAGGCGGAGCACCATCGAGGCCTACGTCTCCACCGGTCGAGCAATCGCCGACCAGGCAGCTGCCGCCGGCCTCGTGGATGTGCTGGCAGCCGCCGGGTTCACGTTGGTCACCGATACGTGCACGTACATCACTCCCATCATTCGCACCAGCGGCGCGGTGATGACGAACTCGGGCAAATGGGCCTACTACGCCCCGGCCAACCTCGGCGTGCCGGTTCATTTCGGATCGCTTTCAGAGGTAGTGGAGTCGGCGGTAGCCGGCCGGGTCGTGAGGGATGAGGCGCTGTGGAGTTGATTGCTGACCGGGTGTTGGTTGCGGGCAGAGGCGTCGCCCAGGTTCTCGTTCTTGATGAGCCGCTCAGCTTCTGGGGCGGTCTGCACGTACCGACAGGGACGATCAACGATGTCCACCACCCCCAGTACGGTCAGGCGGTCACGAACCGGATTGTCGTAATGCCGTTTGCTCGCGGGTCCTCTTCAACTGCGAATTCACTTGCCGAGGCGATCCATTTGGGTACCGGTCCCACGGGCATCGTCATGGCCGAAGCGGACGAGATCGTCGTCCTTGGCGCCACGGTGGCCGGCGAGCTCTATGACGAGTGGATCCCCGTCGTCGTCGCAGCTGCCGACGACTACAGGTCCTTCACAAACGGTCAGTGGCTCTCCATCAACCCAGACGGCCGCATGCGAGTCGACGGCTGATCACAGCTCGGGAAGGGTGTCTTCGGCTTCGAGAGGTGCGAGCACTCCAGTCTTGTCGAGGAATGGGTCGAGCTCGCTGAATGGGATCAGCACGGCGGGGCTGCCGACCGCCCGGGCTGCGACCTGGCCCTCGTAGAAGCCGACTCCGATGCCGGTAGATGTCAACCAAACTGCTTCGAAGTTGGCCGGCACGGGAAGCAAGCCGTCGGGCCCGGTCAGAGCTTCTTCTGAACCGAGCACGTCTGTAATGAGATGGGCCTGGGCGGCATCGGCGAGAGCGGTCAGGTCGCCATCGAGGAACAGGGCGGCGGCGTTGATCTCGCTGCCGTCTGCCCTATTGATGATCCACCCATGACGAAAGCTCACGGTTCCTGTGCCGGCATCGAGGAATCTCGTTGCGACCCCGCTAACGCTGTAGACGTCATCGTTGAGAAGTTCGGGCGCAATCTGGGCCGTGAAGGTCGCCTTGGCATCGAGTACGGCTGCCGCCGCGATCACTGCTTCGATGCTCTCTGCAACGAAGTCTTCGATCGCCATCAGGTTGATCGGAATCAGGGCGCCCGCTTCGTCGCACACCGCGACCGGATAAGCGATCGAGTAGCTGTACTCATCCGTATCGTCCGCGACCTGGCGGAACCCCCCACACAACGGAGGCTGGGAAGTGGAAGGCGCTGTGCTCGTAGACGACGGCGCGCTGGTGCCAGCTGTTGTCGAGGTTGTCTGCGCCGTCGTCGGAGAGACCGTGACGCTCGACGTCGTGGTAGTGGCGGCCTCACCGCCGGTACACGATGCCGCGAGCAGCGATACCGCCGTCAATGCCGAGAGCGCCCTGCCGCCGCGGCGCCTCACTCGCTTGCGGCGGCGGCAAGGATGTCAGGCTCGATGTACATCGGCCGTGCGATCGGCACCACCTCGCGTACCCGACGTTCCACCTCATTGATTGCGGCAGCCAATCCTGCGGTATCGAGTCCCCGGTTGAATGCAACTTTGACGCCTACCAGGAGCTCTTCCGGGCCGAGGTGCTGAGTGCGCATGTGAATGATCTGCTTCACGGACGGGCTTTCTTCGATCGCCTTGGTGATCGCCTGCAGGTTGGCTTTGGTCGCAGCCTCTCCAAGAAGCAGGGACCGCATTTCGATGGCGAGGACAACGGCGATCACGCCTAGTAGCACTCCAATGGCGAGCGTCCCGATTCCGTCCCACACCGGGGCGTCGAAGATCACGGCGATGGCGACGGCCACGAAGGCGAAGATGAGTCCGAGAAGCGCCCCGAGATCCTCGAGTAGGACAACCGGCAGCTCGGGGACCCGCGAACGTTTGATGAAGCTCCACCATGTCGCAGCGCCTTTGAGCGGCCTCGACTCGTGGATGGCGATGCGGAACGAGAAGCTCTCGAGGACAATGGCCAGTCCGAGGATGGCGAACGCCCAGATTGGTGACTCGATCTCGTGGGGATGACGGATCTTCTCGATGCCCTCGTAAATGGCGAACAGGGAGCCGAGCGTGAAGAGCACCAGGGCAACGACGAACGACCAGAAGTAGCGCTCACGACCGAATCCGAATTGGTACTGGTCATCCGCTTCACGCCGCGCCAGCCTGCCGCCGAGCAGCAGGAGACCCTGGTTACCGGCGTCGGCAACGGAGTGGATCGACTCGGCCAGCATCGAAGACGATCGGGTGAAGATGAACCCGATGAACTTGGCGACAGCGATTCCGGAGTTCGCGAAGAAGGCGGCGACTATCGCTCTCGTTCCACCACCAGCAGCCATATCTGCGTCCTATCGCCCTGGCGTTATCCGGTCGAGAGTTTCGAAGAATCCCTGTCCGAACTGCTGTAGGTCGGAGCCGATCGGAGCCAACCTGGCGAATGCCGCCATTGTCACGATCAGCACAATCAGGAAGACCGTGAGCCATACCGAGATGCGAATAGCCATGGGCTCAGTTCCGTGGTTGCGAGAGCTTTCGACCGATAGCATAAGCACATGAACGTCAAAGACCTTGCAACTGCAGTAGCCGAGTCGAGTTTGTCACCTCTGGAGCGGGTTCGGTTTCTGAATCTGTGCGAGGCGCGCTCACCTCAAATGTTGGCTGAGGATGTGGACCGTGTTGAGGGTCACCTCTCCTTGATGCAGGCGGCGTTTGCCATAAACAACCTCGTTGATGTGGCGTTGGGTGAGGCGGTGGCTACCACGCTCCTCGCTCTCTTGGCCGATCGAAATCGACTCTCGTTCGAAGAACGGCGGCTCCTCGCCGGCGCGATCGAATACTTCGTTTTGACCGGCGACACCGACAACGATCTGGCGTCGCCCGTTGGCCTAGTCGACGACGCCAAGGTGACGAATGCCACTGCCGAAGCCCTTGGCAGGCCCGATCTCGTCATCTCGGTAGCCGACTAACTGTGACTCGCGTCGCGGTGCTCGGCAAGGGGCTCTTCGGCGTGGCCGCGGCGCTTCATCTTTCTCGATCGGGGTGCGACGTAGTCCTGATCGGCCCAGACGAGCCGACGCCGCATGAGCATTTCGCAGGCCCCTATGGAGCCCACTTCGACGAGGCGAGGATCCTGGTTGCGCGAGGCAACAAGGCAGAGGTAGACCTCACCATTCAAACAATGCTCGGGATCATGCAACTGCAGGACGAGTGCGGCGAGCAACTGCTGCAGCAGTCGGGATCGGTCGAGGTCTTCAGGCGGAGTCAGGATGGTCGCCGGTTTGTCGACGGAGTTGTCGATGTCGGCTTTGGCGGCGAATTCGCTGAAGTCTCCCCGCCGCAAGGCTTCTACAACCCAAGGGCGTATGTTCGGGCCGGTGTTGCCACATTGGAGGCGACAGGGGCATTGGTTGTGCGGCAAGCCGCCACCCAGGCTCGCTTCGATCGTGACAGATGCTTTGTCACAGCCGGCGAGACCTATCGCGTTGACCGTATCGTCGTGGCCGCGGGTGCTTGGAGCAACCGGTTCCTGAAGCGACCGTTGGCGCTACGACTGAAGAGAGAGCATGTGCTTTTTGGTGAGTTGACTGATGCCCGGGCTCGTGAAATATCCATGCGGCCGGTCGTAATTCATGGCCGCGTGGGCGCGGTGGAAGATGTCTACATTCTCCCGCCGTTGAAGTATCCGGACGGACGCTGGTATATCAAGCTCGGCGCCAACACACTTCACGACCAGGCGGTGGCCCAGAACGGAGACATCGACGCCTGGTATCGCCGCGGCGACTCGTCTGTCGCCGAGGCCGATCTGGTGAGAGCCTTCGCTGAGTTGCTTCCGGAGGTCGCTTGTGAGCGATTCCACACAGAGCGATGTGTGATCACGTACACGCCGCACGGCCGCCCGTTTATCGATGAAGCCGCCGGGGACTTGGTGGTTTGCGTCGGCGGCAATGGACACGGCGCGAGTTGGGCCGACGGAGCCGGAAAGCTGGCTGCAGCGCTTGTTATCGGTGAGGAGTGGGACGGTTTCGACCGAGCGTCGTTTCAGACCGTTCCCGACGACGGGGAAGTGAAGTGGCCTCGGCCGCTACTGCTGCGCGAGCGGGCCTGAGCTACTGACTTCGAGAATGTCATCCGAGCTGGTGTGGATATCGGCTGCTCGTCGCAGATGAGCTGGTGGCGCCCAGGCATGGCGGGAGCGTGGCGCCGCAGCGGGACGACCGTTCAGGCTCAGCCCGGCATGGCCTTGAGGGCAGCAAGGAACCTCGCAGCAGCCTCTTCATCGAGGGCTGCGAAGCCGTGTTCCGACAGTTCGTTTGTCGCATCTTCGATCGCCTGCCGGGTCTTCGTGCCCTTCTTGGTGAGTTCGAACGGCTGCGATTTCTTGAGGTATTCGGCATCGCGCAGGCTGTCTGCGACCTCGTCTGAGATCTCAACATCCTCATCGCGCCACAGCGCCGTCATCACTGCTGCCTCAGCGGCAGTGAGATTCTGATCCGTCCATGCCTGAGCGTGGTCTTGTTGACGCATGTAACGCAGCGTCACGAGGCGGTGCTCGAGGAGTGAGTAGCGATCCAACGGCTCGCGGACCCTGTTGTGCGCAGTCGCGACCACCTGATCTGGGGTCACCGTTTCGCGAACAATCCGGGCGCATTCGGTGAGTATCGAGATTTCCACTTCATTGCGCTCCCACAGCTTCGAAGCGACGTCGGCAACTGCCGAGCGCATGGACTTGAGCAGCGGGCTGAGCGTGTCCGTGGAGCGATAGGCCCCGCCCTCGAGCACGATGAGCTCCTTTTCCTCGAGCTCTTTCAAGCGGGCCGAAATGCGGTCGGGTGGTGCGTAACGCATGCGGAGTCGGGCGATCTGTGCAGTGAGAAGACCGTCCAAGAGGAAGTCTGCAAAAGGCGGAAGAAGGTCGAGTGA
Organism: Actinomycetes bacterium; assembly: GCA_024638645.1. Classification (GTDB taxonomy): domain Bacteria; phylum Actinomycetota; class Acidimicrobiia; order Spongiisociales; family UBA5794; genus JAHEJX01. The sequence goes on along the minus strand of JAHEJX010000017.1, from coordinate 23,064 downwards.
GTCGAGGCCGATGTCGCGTGCCATGGCCGCCAGCCTCTCCCCATGCTCTGGTGCGACGCGGCGGTTGACGCCGATTACCAACCTGGTGATCTCCGGTGACGCCTCTACTGCCATTCCCATATGGGCGACCCTAGTAATGATTCTGCCCGCTGTGTGTCAGGCGGCGAGGACGCCGATCAGTCGCTCGACGAACACGTCAGGGTCTTCACGATGCGGGAAGTGCCCGCCCGGCATCTCGATGACCTCATAGGAACCGAAAAAACGTGAAGCCGCTTCCGTAAATGCCTGGAGAGGTACTGCGCCGTCTGATCGACCGGCGAATGCCGTCGTGGGCGCCTCGATCCTTTTTCGCATCAGATCACTCGTTTTGCGTTCGAGGGCCCGGTAATAGCCGAAGATCGCATGAAGCGATGCCGGGTTGGAGAGGCATCGTTTGATGTCGGCAAGTTCGTGTTCTGTCACCTCCCACTCCGGTGACCAGCGTTTGTAGATCTTGCGCAACCCGGCAAAGTCGTCGGCAACGAACTTCGACGGCGCCGACTTCCGTTTGAACGTGAGGAAATGACGGGCTCGCCACAAGTCGAGGGCACTCGGCCTGAATCCGGCCGGGTGGGGAAGCGCGACCGTTATCAGCCTGTCGATCTTCGAGGGATCCATTGCCGTTGCTCCATAGGCTGCCGCTGCGCCCCAGTCGTGGCCAACGATCGTCGCCCGATCGGCCCCAAACGCATCGACCAGAGAGAGCACGTCGGTTGCGAGATCCTCAGTCGTGGTGTCCTTAGTAGGAATTGACGTTGGCGAATAGCCGCGCATGTAGACGGCAACCGCCCGGAAACCGGCTTCTGCAGTTGGCGCCAGGACGTGATCCCAGGCCTTGGCCGTGTCGGGGAAGCCGTGCAGGAAAAGCACGAGCGGACCGTCTCCCAAAGTGTGATACCCGAATTGAAGGCCGTTGGCGTCGATTAACTGCGGCATGGCCAGGGGATTGCTCATGCCAGGATCTTACGGGCGTCGTTAGCCCTCGATCTTGACGAATTCGAGCACTGCCCGGACGACCTTCGGCGAGAAATGGTCGCCGCTGAGGGCCGCCGGTGGCCGGGCGCTGAGAATGGTCGGCGCAGTGTCGCCGGCTGCGGCCGCCAGGGCGACTGCAGACTCGCGCAAGCCTGTTGCTCCCTCCGCGCCGATCAACAGGAGGGGAGCGGTACTCATCCGGGCTGCCGTGACGGCGTCCAGGCCCTCGTATGTCTCATAGGCGAACACTGCCGCCACTCCGTCGAGCCCGCTCGGCTCGGCTGCCAACACGATGGCTGCGGTTGCCGATTGCCGGTATGCGACAACGTAGACATTCTCGACACCGCGCGTCAGCAAGTCGGCGACGGCTGCGCGGAGATCGGCAGGGAGTTGATCTGCGGCTGCAAGTCCCCCCGACGGTCGATGGCCCCGCGGATAGAGGAACAATACGGTGTGGCCGGAGCGCGCCAGCGACTCGGCGACGACCTCAGCATCGGCTGCGTCGTCGCTGTAACCCGGCGCAACAATGATGCCAACCCCATCGCCGCTCCAGAGCTGCCCGCGGAGGACTGTCTGGTCGTCGGCGACCACGGCTACACGATTGGGAACTGTTGCGACTGAAGTTGGGCCGGAGGACACAGGGTTGGTGCCGAGGCCCGACTGGCGGCCGCTCAACGCGAACCAGGCGGCCCCGGCGGCGACACCGACGATCAGCAGGAAGGTCGCAGCCGCCACAGCCAAACCGCGCGGCGCCGCGCCGTGCAGGTTGGGCGGTGGACCGGTCTGCTCGTCGGCCGCATCCGGGAATGGGGGCGGGAGCGGGCTGGCCTCGACGAGCTCGACCAGGTACGCGCGCGCACGAGCATCGCGACGGTCTCTATTCGTCAAGCTTGCCTCTCAGCTTCGATCGGCCCCGCGCCAGGTGTCGTTTTACCGACCCTTCACGAACCCCGAGGCGCACCGCTACCTCGTCAACGCCGAGGCCCTCCCAGTACGTCAGGTATACGGCGGCGCGCTGTTGGGGGCTGAGGCTGCCCACAGCTTCGAGCACTTCGGGGCGTACTTCCTTCGGGTACACGATGGCAGGGCCCGAAGCGCGCTGTTCGCGGGCGCGGCGCCTCATGGTGGAGCGATGATGCATACGAGCTTCGTTCAGCACGGCTTGGTACAGGTAGGCCTTGTAGTTGGTGACGTTCTGCCAACGCTTCGACCACATCACTCGCACAATGGCGTTCGCAACCACGTCTTGAGCATCGGAAGGACCGACGAGCCCGGTGGCGAAGCGAACCAGATCATCGGCGTACTTGCCGTAGATCTCAGCGTTGGTGGGTCTCCCCACACTCATGAGATGCCGCCACCTCCGTGACCGGGTGACTACAGAGTATTGGATTTCATTGCGCTTTTCAGCGGTAAGGGAGGTATCTGGCAGCTCGTATCTGGGCCAGAAGGCGCGGATTACCAGAAACGAGACACATGACACCAAGTTATGAGCTACCAGATACCTTTCAGACGCGAAATCTCCCCCGGATCAGGGCCTCGGGGGAGATTTCTGTTTTTGCCGTCTTGATCGCCTCTGAAGAGTACGAAACGACCAAGTGCCTCCGGCAGCTTGAGGAGCTTGGGACCTTCTCAACCGTGAGATGCCGCGTGCGGCCGGATTGGGTGACAACAATCTTTGGGGCACCCTCGCACTTCGTTCTTCACGCAGCTCGCACTCTTTCGTATCAAACCGAGCATTTCATGCTCTCGATGAGTACGTTTTGAATACAGCTCGGAGAGGGGTTAACGAATGACGTCATCCATTGTGCTCCGGCACAGGATCCTTGCTGTGCTCGCAGTTCTGAGTCTGCTGGCGGCCCTGGTGCTGCTGCCAGCACAGCCGGCACACGCAGATGTCACTGGTGGATGCGATGGTTCGGCGGACTTCAACACAGACAGCGAGGGTCCGTACACGCCGGCGTTCGACACCCCCGGCAACCCGATCATCGTTCCCAAAGACGACGGGACCATCGCCAACTGGGCGGGATCGGTGCCGGGCGAAAACACCAACTTCGGGGGCAATGTAGAGATCAGGATTGGTCCTTTCTGGATCGAGGTGGCCGATTGGGGCGATCCCGACCACGACGGTTCCAACGACGACGACGAGCGCTCCGATGAAGGTCAATACAACATGGACGAGCTGTGGGATGTCATCCCCAAGAACCTCGTCAACGGCATCTACGAAGCGCAGGCATTCCACTCGGCCGACGGCGTTGACTGCGAGGCGCACTTCTTTGTGAAGTTCGAGGGAAATGCCCTTACCAGCCCGATCGTCATTGTCGCGATAATCCTGGCGATTCTGTCCGTCTTGCTGCTCATTCGAGCAGGCATGAGGCGGCCGGGGGTATCCGGCTTCTTCGCAGGCAGGCCCGTAGTCGCGGTCATTGCGGCACTGATCTTGGCGATCATGATTGCGATCATCCTCCAGCAGTTCTGCGTGCAGCCGCTCAACAACACCACAGTCATCATCTTGCCGATCATCCTGATCATCGTCGGGCTGGCGATCGCCAAGATCGCTCCGTTCGGCGGGGCCGAGCCCGACGTGCCGGCCGAGGCGCAAGAAGCCGTCGACAAAGCGGTGTCTGATGCTGCCGACAGATTCACAGACGGTCTTGGAGGCGGCAGCTCGAGCAAGGGTTAGATCGTTAAGCGATTCTTCATCGCCGGATCGGAACGCGGGGGTTCCGATCCGGCGTTGCTATATACATCGCAACCTGGAGTGGACACATGACATCGGATACCCCGGAAAAAAAACAGTGGTATCGCCGCCGCGGCGTGATCGCCGGGCTACTGGCTATCGCTATTCCCGCCGTCGCCCTTGGCTGGTGGCTGTTCTCGCCGCTGTTTCTCAACAAGACGGTCGTCGAGGAGTTCCCCAGAGCCGCGGCCGCCCAAATCCCGGCCGGCTCGAGTGCCCAGGAAGTCGAGGCCGAGATGCTCGAAGCCGAAAGTGAGAACTCGACCGCGACCGATGACATGCCCGAGACCGACCCGACCAAGCTCCTTGCTGGCGCATTCCAGGGTGCGGATAGTTTCCACCAGGGGTCAGGAGACGTCGGTGTGTACGAACTCGATGACGGTTCTCGGGTGCTTCGCTTTGAAGACATAGACATCACCAATGGTCCAGATCTCCACGTGATTCTGTCTCCTGTAGCAACGGCCGAAGGACGTGACGACGTGATGGCGTCAGGCTACGTGGATCTCGGAAGCCTCAAAGGCAACCGCGGCAGCCAGAACTACGACATTCCGGATGACGTAGATGTGGTGAGTGGCGAATGGACGGTGGTCATCTACTGCGAGCCTTTCCATGTGATCTTTGCGACTGCGCCGCTGTCGTAGTTCGTGTTCCCAGGCGCAGGAACGTACGAGTTGCCAAGTACGAACTACCACGGTGCCACCGAATACACTGATCGGAGATGAACGCTGCCTTTCTCGCCGACTTGGCCCGCCAAACCGCAGGCCTGCACGAGGACGGGCTTTTCAAGGCCGAAAGACTCATCGCATCCCAGCAAGACGCCGTCATCAAACTGGACGATGGTTCCGAAGTGGTCAACTTCTGCGCCAACAACTATCTGGGTTTGGCCAACAACCCCGAGTTGATCGCGACGGCGAAGCATGCCGTCGAAGAGTTCGGTTACGGCATGGCTTCTGTGCGGTTCATCTGCGGTACCCAGACCGTGCACAAGGAGCTCGAAGCCGCCATCTCGCGCTTCTCCGGCACCGAGGACACGATCCTCTATTCGTCTTGCTTCGACGCCAACGGCGGTCTCTTTGAAACCATCCTCGGAGCTGAAGATGCCGTGATTTCAGATTCGCTCAACCACGCCTCGATAATCGATGGCGTACGGCTCTCCAAAGCGCAGCGCTTCCGATACGTCAACAACGACATGGGTGACCTGCGTAGGCAGTTGGAGGCGGCAAATGACGCCCGCTTCAAGCTGATTGCGACCGACGGAGTCTTCTCGATGGACGGGATCATCGCCGACTTGCCGGCAATCTGCGATCTCGCCGACGAGTTCGACGCCCTCGTGATGGTGGACGACTCCCACGCGGTCGGTTTCATTGGCCCGAATGGCGGGGGCACTCCTGACCATTGGGGCGTCCAGGACAGGGTCGACATCGTTACCGGGACCCTTGGCAAGGCCCTGGGCGGTGCCTCAGGGGGTTATACGACCGGGCGCAAAGAGATCGTGGATTGGCTCCGTCAGCGCTCCCGGCCGTATCTGTTCTCCAACACGCTGGCGCCGGTCATCGCGGCGACGACGCTCAAGGCGCTCGAGGTCATCGAGGGCTCAGACGAGCTCAGAAAGAGGTTGGGTGACAACTCACAGTCGTTCCGCCACCAGATGACAGCAGCCGGTTTCGAGTTGGCAGGGGCTGGGCATCCCATCATCCCCGTCATGTTGGGAGATGCCTCACTTGCATCTGAGATGGCGGACCGCCTGCTCGAGTTGGGCATCTATGTGATCGGGTTCTCCTTCCCCGTCGTACCACGTGGCGAAGCTCGAATCCGAGCCCAAATGTCGGCGGCGCACACGCCAGACCACATCGACAAAGCTGTGGCCGCCTTCGTGGAAGTGGGCAGGGAAATGGGCGTGATCGGATGAAGGCGCTGGTGAAGGCCAAGCCGGAGCGTGGTTTGTGGCTCGAAGAGATCGACCGGCCGGAGATCGGCCCCAACGACGTGTTGGTTCGCGTCCGCAAAACGTCGATCTGCGGCACGGACCTTCACATCGAAGCGTGGGACGAGTGGGCGCAGCGCACTATCCCCGTGCCAATGGCGATCGGTCACGAGTTCATGGGAACCGTCGCCGCGATCGGCGATGAGGTGGCAGGAGTCGAGATCGGGCAGCGAGTGTCTGCCGAGGGTCACATCGTCTGTGGCCGCTGCCGCAACTGTCAGGCGGGGAATCGTCACCTCTGCATCCGCACTGTCGGGATCGGCGTCAATCGGCCCGGCGCGTTTGCTGAGTTCGTCAGCGTTCCCGGCGGCAACATTCAACCTATTCCCGACGACATCAGCGACGACATTGCCTGCATCCTGGACCCTCTCGGCAATGCGACCCACACTGCACTCAGCTTCAACGTTGTCGGTGAGGATGTAGTCATCACGGGGGCCGGGCCGATCGGGCTGATGGCAACAGCCATCTGCCGCCACGTCGGCGCCCGATTCATCGTTGTGACGGATGTGAACGACTTCCGTCTCGACATCGCAAGCGAGCTGGGTGCCGACAGGGCGATAAACGTCGAGTCCTATCAGTTGGAGGACACGATGTGGGACCTCGGCATGAAGGAGGGGTTCGATGTCGGGCTAGAGATGTCCGGCGTCGGTGCGGCCCTCCACGACATGATCACGACCATGAACAACGGTGGGAAGATTGCTCTGCTCGGCATTCCGGAAACCGATGCGGCGCCGATCGACTGGAATGACATTGTGTTCAAAGGCCTTTCGCTTCAAGGTATCTACGGTCGGCGCATGTTCGAGACCTGGTACAAGATGTTGGCGATGCTCGAGACGGGGTTGGACGTTTCTGCGGTGATAACCCACCACTTCGCAGCGGAGGACTTCGAGCAAGCGTTTGCGGTCGTACGCGCCGGCGAGGCCGGCAAGGTCGTCCTCGACTGGACATGACAGCCGGTTATTCAGGAACGCCCCTCGCCAAGAAGCTCGGCATCAAAGCAGGCGAAGTGGTCGCAGTCATCAACGATCCAGGCCATTTCGTCGACCTAGTCCAGCCGCTCCCCGGCCCTGTGACGTGGCGCAGTTCTGCGCGCGGCAAAGCAGATGTTGCCGTGCTGTTCGCGAAGGAGCGGCGCGAGTTGGAGCGGCGCGTCGACGGACTCGGCCGGATGATCTACCCGGCTGCGATGATCTGGGTGTGTTGGCCGAAGAAGGCTTCGCAGGTGGCCACAGACATGACCGAGGACGTCGTGCGAGAGGTTGCCCTGCCCAAGGGCCTGGTTGACGTGAAGGTGTGCGCGATCGACGCCACCTGGTCGGGCCTCAAGCTCGTGTGGCGCAAGGAGCTGCGCTAACACGCTACCGGTGGCGCCAGACGATGCGGCCTCGAGTGGGGTCGTAGGTTGAGACCTCGAGCTCGACCTTGTCGCCCGGAATGATTCTGATCAGGCGACCCCGGCGCATCTTGCCGGAAGCACGGGCAATGACCTCGTGTCCACTATCCAGCATCACCTTGAAGCTGGCGTTGCGAAGCGTGGCCGTCACCGTGCCTTGGGCGCGGAAGACATCGTCGCTTCCGGCCATTTATTTGCTCTCCAGAGTTGTATTAGTCAGGTTTGTACCTTTCGTTGCTCGCCTTCCATCGCGCACGATCGAAACCGTCGACGACTGGAAGTCGATGCCGGCGCTCGGAATCCCGAAACCCGGTCCGCTACAAGAATAGCGGCGGCCCGGCACCACCAGGCAAAACGCGCGAATTGTCGGAGTTATTCCAGTCCGCAGGTATCCGGTATCTCGTATCCCGTGCGCAGATACCGGAACCGGTTCCAACCCGGCCGACCGGCCGGGACACAGCTATCAGGCGAATCCCACGATTTCGACATCCACCAGGTCGTGTTTGTGGGGAGCAGCGATGTTGCGGACCGCGGCCGCCAACACGTCTCCGGCGATGGGCACGTTGTCGACCTCCCCCGTCTCCAGGTCCGCCGATATGAGGCCAAGCCCGCGCGGGCCACCGCACGGCCCGGACATTGCGACAACGATCACCGCATTTGGTCCCGAGTTGAGGAAGCCAACGGCGCTTGCCGGTCCGATCGCCTGTACAAGCGATGCGTCGTCACCAGCAATGATCTGGAATCCTCTCGAGCCGACCGGTTCGCATTCTGGGGTGGTCCAAGCTGCCACGCGGGGAAGGGTGGGATGAACAATCAAATCGGAGAATTCGACTCGACCGCCACCGGACGATGTGGCGTGGGTCACTGCGAAGTCCTCGGCAGCCGAACCGAGCACGGGCGTGCCCTCGACGTCCGCGGGGATGGCCTCGATGCTGTGAAAGTGGATCAGCCCATCGTGCTCTGCAATGAAGTACATCTGTGAGCCGTCGTTGGAGAAGCGAATGTCGCGGATTGTCGCTCCTAAGCCGAGAACCAGATTCACCGGATTAGCGCCATCGCTTTCTGCGATGAATATCCCGTCGGTGGAGTCGAAGTCGGGGTCCGCAGGGGCATCAATGCCGCCGACGGCGATGTGAAGTCCGCTTGGGTGATAGGCCACGACCGAGGGGTCGCTGATTGGGCTGAGCAGCGTCTCGCCTACTCCGTCGCTCTGCCACTTGACGACGCTGCCGGCGTCGATGCCGACCAGATTGAGCCCGGTGGGGAACGTGAAATTCCAGTCCATCCCGGTGCGGGCCACTTGCCCGCCGGCCGGACCTCCCACGATGAGGCTCTCGTTGAGCAGCATGCGGTCGCCCTGTGGCGACCACTCCATTGAGGTGAGCTCACCCTCGACGTGGAAAAGACACGTGACCCCCCCATCTACAACACCTTCCCAAATGCGCGCCCCGTCGCTCCATGTGATTGTGCCGGCGCCGATAGGGTCCGTGAGGCCGCGGCAGTCTTCGGATGTTGCCAACGTGACGCCGGCTCCCGTCACGAACTCGACGAGATTCACAGGTTCGACAGTTGTGGTCGGCGCAGCAACGGAGGTCGTAGTTGTGGAAGTGTCCTGGCTCGTGCCTGGGGCGCTGCTGGTCGGAGGTGCCGAACTCGAGGCCGCAGGCAAAGTCGTTGAGGTTGTTGGGCCTGCTCCACTGCAGGCGGCGGCCACGATTGCTCCAACAACCACTGCGATTCGGAAACGCATACACCTCCTTCGTCACCTCATGCCGGACGTTAAATGGGCGAACGCGCTACGGAGGTCATTGTCGATAGGCTCAGATTGGACGCCCAGTCGAATGATTGGAGACACTGTGCGGGGACCCGACTCATATCAGGAGGGGCGCCCGAGTTGGGTCGACCTGGCAACGAACGATTTGTCTGCGGCCCAGGAGTTCTACTCCGGGCTGTTTGGCTGGGACTACGAGGAGGTGCCCGGCGGTGGCTACTACTACGCGACGAGCGGTGGGCACGTCGTGGCTGGTGTCGCCCAAGGGCAGAACCCGCAGTTCCCGCCCATGTGGACGACATACCTGGCGGTAGAGAGCGCTGATGCGGCGGCCGACCGCGTGCGGGCAGCCGGCGGTGCCGTCGTCGTCGAGCCGATGACCGTTGGACCCGCCGGGCGCATGGCGTACTTCACGGATCCGCAGGGAGCTTCCTTCGGTGTGTGGCAGGGCGACGAGCATCTGGGTGCAGCCGTGATCAACGAGCCGAATGCATTCACGTGGGCCGAGCTATATGCCGCAGATGTGGATGGCGTCGCCGCGTTCTACAACTCTGCGTTTGGGCTGGGGGCGCAGGCACAGGACTTCGGGCCAGACGCGGCGCCGTACACCGTCTTCACCGCGGGTGACTGGGGGTGCGGAGGCATTATGGCTCCCCCGGCCGAGGATGTACCTAATCACTGGCACGTCTATTTCGGCAGTGCGGATGCTGATGCGGCGGCGGCGAAGGCAGCAGAGAGTGGTGGGGCGGTGTTGGCGGGCCCGCTGAACAGCCGGGTCGGTCGTATGGCGACGGTCAGGGACCCCCAGGGCGCCACATTCAGCGTAATCACGCTCACTGAATGGCCATAGCGTGGGCCCCTCAGCAGGGGGCCCACCAACGCGTCAGAGCCCCCGCAAGCGGGGGCTCTAACCGCGGAGGCAGTGGGATCTATCCGAGGGTGCGACGCATGAGGCTCATGTCGTGGCGAAGCGTGTGGAGGCGCTCCAGCATGTCGGCCCGCTTCGTGAAAGGGGCGCCGCCGATACGAAGGCTCTCGTACTGAGCTCTGGTGCTGAGCAGCTCGCTGAAGAGCTGTCCGAAGTCTGCCGTGTTGCCTGCTGGCCTTGTCATGAGAGATCCTCCTCTCGTTCCGCCCCTTACACATCCCGACCCTTCACAGGCCGTCTGTAGTGGGCTATAATCTGTTTAACTGTTACAAGATATCACGTGGTTGTAAGGAGTCAAGTGGATTTTTCGCATTACAGCGATTCTCCAGTCCAGATTGCGGTCGACCTCGTGAACACTCGCAATCCAATGACAGACGAAGACATGCTCGCCGCCGAATCCGACGTGACCGAGTTCCTCAATACGCATGGCGAGGGCGAGTGGTGCCGTCCCAGCGGATTGGCAACAGAGACGGATCTCCACGAGGTGCGGGCACTGCGGGCCCGGCTGCGCGAGGTGTTCAAGGCCAAGGATGACGTAGGCGCGGCTGAGATCATCAACGGCATTCTCACGGACGTCGGTGCTGTTCCCCGGCTCAGTGTTCATGCGGGAGCTGCCCCTCACCTCCATTTCGAGCCACAGGACGGTGCTCCAGCGCGGTGGCTCGGCGCGGTCACGGCAATGGGCCTCTCTGTTGCGCTCATCGAAGGTGGGTTTGAACGGTTTGGAACGTGTGGATCTTCGAGTTGTGAGGATGTCTTTGTGGACACGTCGCGCAACAAGTCGCGACGGCATTGCTCAGACACCTGTACCACTCGGGAGAACGTCGCGGCGTACCGCGCGCGTCAGAAAGACACTGCCTAGAGGCAGCTAGTCGTCTCGAGCGGATGCAGCTCTAGCGACTGTTCCGGGGTCAGCCCGGATTGGAGATCGCTCTCATAGGGCTCGTAACGGAATCCTGCGACCTGTGTAGTCGAGATGACCAGACCGGGGCTCGCAGCTCCGAAGTTGGCATCGTCGCAGCGGAAGCGGTACTCAATCGAAGCGCCGGTTGCGCTGTCATCCAAAGCGAGCTGGATCGCCTGGCTCAGGAACGTGAGCTGGTCGCCGGAACGGAACAGTCCCGCCCCATGGCCGTCCTGGGGTCCCAACAAGAGCCGTACGGTGGCACCGGCTTCGGCGAGCTGGTCGTAGAGCGACCGGGCTCCGATGACGACTGGCATGTCATCGTCCAGATAGAGCCGACCGATGTATACGGGAAACACTGCGTCGAGCAGGCCACTTTGGATCACAACCGGGAAGTCTGGTGTGGCGACCAACGGTTTGCCGGCCTCGTGGTTTCCAGACACCAGGACGGCCCCGGCAAAGTCGTAGGGAAGATCGGCCGTGGCAAGCGCGATGTCGCTCGCCAACATAGCTCCGGAACCCTCTCCCACCAGGACGTACCGCTGCGGTATTCCCCGCTCATCTGCTGCTGCGTTCAGGTGAAACAGTGCTTCCAGCGCATCGTTGCGTGCATCGCGCAGCGCGATTCGGAATCGGTCGCCCTGCGTTTGCGAAAGCTCGATCGCTCCCAGCGGCTTCGCAGTGAATCCGGCAAAGCCGCGGCGATACTCGACTGCCGCACACCAACTGCCCACATTGGCGAGTTGGCGACACGTAGCTTGGGCATCCTGCGCATTGGCATAACCTCCGTCGAAGGCACCGTCATGGAGGTAGATGGCGGTCAAGCCGTTGGCGGCGCCGGCTGGCGCATAGAGGTCGTAGTAGAGGACCTGGTCGGCGCCAAGACCATTGGTCTTGAGGCTGTCTCCCTGGTTGGTTCCGGCGTAGAAGACCCTTTCGGCTCCGGTCGGAACAACCGCAACATTGGGATCTTCCGTGCCGCCAATCGAATCTGGAATGGGCAGGCTCGTTGGCGGCGCTACAGATGAAGAGGAAGTCGTCGTATTGGGAGGTGCAATCGTCGTGGCCAGCACATCCGGAGGCAGCGTCGTCGTGATGGGCGGGCGCGTTGAATCGGTCGTTTCCTGCCCGCCGCCGCACGCGATAGCAAAGACGGCAAAGGCAACGACTGCACCAAACGACCGGGCACGTGAGATCCCCATCCTGGTGTTTATCGGCAACAGCCAAGGTCGCCTTAGATAGATTGAAACCATGGCTGCTCGGGGCATCAGAGGACAGAGCATCGCGAATGAACGCAACGGCGCGGTCCTCTTTGGTGGCTTCGACGACCATTTTGTCAGTGTCGATCCCTTCACCGGGCGGATCACTCGAGTGGAGTCGGCGGGGCGAACTGTGCTCTATCCATGGGACGACAACTCCTTTCTGTGCCTCCAGGATGCTTTGGGTCGACCGGCGAAGGCAGAATTGACCCTGCGGTCCCACGAGGATCCGTCGGTGGTCATATCCGCCGGAGGTGACTGGGGTGCCGGCACCCATCTAATCCCGGGTCACTATCCGACGGTGTTCGCGGTCGAAGGCGGACGCGTTACTGCCGGCGAGCTCACGGCGACCGATGAAGCTGCGGCCACGGTGAGCTTTGTGCCGGGAGTATTCACCGAAACCGTCCCGGCGACTATCGATGGTGCCTGGACCGCCGGCAACGGCGCCGTGGTGGCTGGGATCGGTGTCGGCCGTGACACCACCGCCTTCTTCGCCACTCCGGGTGGAATCGTGGTCGTAGCAAGGCAAGACATCGCGAGGTCGGTTGCAATCGAAAGAACGTGGCGCCCTGCGGCGATCGATCACGACCCGATCCGCGGTCGCCTCCTCGTTGCTTCCTGGAATCGCTGGCGATCGCTCGGCGGTCCGAGCTCCGATGTCTACGTGTTCGATGAGAACGGTGGGCTCGTCGCGCAAGGCAAGGCCCGGGTGCTCGTCGATCGGATGGCTCTCACGGCCGGCGTCGTCACGGTCATGGACGTCGAGGACAATGTGGCTGTCGTGGACCTGGCGGTTGTCGCGGAGTAGTTTCGAGCTATGGCACAGCGAAGTTACTCCACTGCAGCGATCGAAGTGCACTGGGATTCGGACAGGTGTATCCACACTGGATGGTGTTCCAAGAACCTGCTTTCTGTCTTCAACCCGGAGCAACATCCTTGGATTCAGCTCGACCAAGGCGAACTAGACGCCATCGTCGCGGTTGTTGAAGGATGCCCTAGTGGGGCTCTGACCTATACCCGTCTCGATGGCGGGCCCCAAGAAGTACATTCCGAACCGGCGACGATCGTCCCTTGGCCGAACGGCCCGTATCACGTCAGAGGGTCTTTTCTCGTAGAAGACCGGCACGGGGAAGTCTTCGATACCGGGCCCCGCGCCACTCTGTGTCGTTGTGGGCAGAGCAACCGGCATCCCTTCTGCGACTTGAGCCACCGTGAGGCCAAGTTCCACAGCTACCCGAGGGTCGCAGAACCGCAAGAGCCTGCCGAGTCCTAGTGGGGTAGCTCGCCGCCGTCCGGGCCGTAGAAGACGACCCAGGTCTCGAAGTCGTCCGTGAACTCCTCGAAACGGTGCTCGACTCCCGCCGCCGCAAATAACGCGTCGCCCGGGCCGAACTGCACCGTTTCGCCGCCGCATGAAAAGGTTCCTGAGCCTTTGGCGATGAAATAGAGCTCATCCTGAAGGTGGGGCTGCTGATCATCTATCCCTCGTGGCGCATACAGTTCGAGAACCATGGTTCCTCTTGTGTGCTGGATCGTGAATGGCCGTTTGCCTGAGTTACGGATTTCAGTCACCGCGGCTGAAGCATCGGCAAGGGTGAAGATGATTGGTTCGCTCATGGGCTGAGCGTAATCCGCAGGCTACGATTCCCGCCCGGATGGGCATTTGCCCATGAGCGGAGGTGGCCAGTTTGGCTGAATCGAGACGGCGCAGCAGCGCCAGACAAGCCAAGCGAGCGCAGCGTGCCACCGCCGGGGTCGATACCGTGCGCCCCGGGATGAGTGGCGGGCAGTATGCGCCACTGTCTCCCTCCGACGTCAAGAGGATCAACGATGCCGCCCTCGACATTCTCGAGCGGGTCGGCATAGGCGACGGGATTCCACAGTTCATCGAAGCGGCGGAAGCCGCCGGCTGCAAGGTCACGGACCGCGGGCGCGTTCTGTTGCCGAAGGGACTCGTCGAAGAGTGCATTGCAATGTCGCCGAGCTCGATCAGTCTCTACGGCCGCGATCCGCGATACGACCTCGAGTTGTCCGGAAGCCGAGTGCACTACGGGACAGCCGGTGCCGCCATCAGCGTCCTCGATTCGAAGACCGGAACACATCGACCGTCAACGTTGGTCGATTTGTACGACTTCGCGCGACTGGCCGATCAACTGGCAAACATCCACTGGTTTAGCCGCACAGTCGTCGCGACCGAGCTCACCGACCCCACTGAGCTCGACATCAACACTGCGTATGCATCGATGGCCGGAACGCTCAAGCACATCGGCACATCGTTCATGCAGTACTACAACGTGGACCCGACCGTTGCGATGTTCGACATGGCGCTCGGCGGTGAGGGCCGTTTCAGGGAGCGGCCGTTTTGCCAGCTTCACGCTACGACCATGGTCCCGCCGCTGCGCTTTTCCATCGACACTGCATACGTAATGGCTGAGGCGCTCAAACATGGCATGCCGATCAATGCGATCACCGCGGCCCAGGCAGGTGCTACCGCACCGGCCACCCTCGCCGGCACCCTTGTCCAATCAACAGCCGAAACCCTCGGCGCCTTGGTATTCGTCCAGTTGCTATCGCCGGGACATCCGTTCATCTTCTCGAACTGGCCCTTCGTTTCGGACCTACGCACCGGCGCAATGTCAGGGGGAAGCGCCGAGGCGGGCATTCTCAACGCGGCTTCCGCCCAGATCGCCAATCACTACAACCTGCCGAGTGGGGTTGCCGCAGGTATGGCCGACAGCAAGGTGCCCGACGCCCAGGCCGGCTACGAGAAGGCGATGACCACCGTTCTCGCCGGACTCGGCGGCGCCAACCTCGTGTACGAGTCATTCGGGATGCTTGCCAGCCTGCTCGCTTGTTCCAATGAGATGATGGTCATAGACGACGAGATTCTCGGCGCGGCCTTGCGCACTGTGCGAGGAATCGAAGTAAATGACGAAACGCTGTCGGTGCAAGTGATCGAGGACGCAGTCAACGGTCCCGGCCATTACCTCGGCTCCGAGCAGACCCTCGCTGTCATGGAGTCCGAGTACATCTATCCCTCTGTCGGCGACCGCTCGAGTCCAGACGACTGGAAGGATGCCGGCAGCACCGATATGTGGGAGAGGGCCAAGATCAGAGTCCGGGAACTTCTGTCCACCCACTACCCGACTTATATCGAGCCGGACCGCGACGTCGCCATTCGCGCCAGGTTCAACATCCTGCTCGATCCCCAGGATCTGACGGCCGATTCGCGTCGCTGGTAGCGCCTAGGAGTCCGCCGAAGCGCGTCGCTTCACGGCAGGTGTGGCCGCGGTTGCCGGCTTCAACCGCTTCTTGCGCTGTCTGGCCCAAACCTTGCGCTGCTTCTCGAGCTTCCTGTCGCCGAATGTCGGCTTGGCATGCTCGAGCTTTTCCTGCTCAGCGAGCCACTCCTTGGTGGCCCGGCCCATCTTGAACGGCTTCGGCCCGGCGTTCTTACGCTGCTCTCGCCGCTTGAACAAGCTGCGGACCAGCATCATAAGGATCACGGCGCCGATCGCCACTGCTCCCATCGATGTCCAGGAAGGCGGCGGCCCCGTTACGGTTACGACGCCGATCGGTCCCGGTTGGATCGGTTCGGAATTGCCCAGAGCCTCCCAGAGATTCGGTGGGATTACTGACCCATCTGCAGCGAACGGTTGGTGTGCTCCGCAGGCATCGACCACAAAAGGCTCGAAACTATTGGTCGTGAAGACCATGTACTTGCGGTCGGTCGCGAACGTTCGACTTGCCGCCGAGGTGGCGAGTTCAGTTGGTCCCGATACTCCGACCGTGACAACAGCAGGAATCGGGTGGCCCTTCCACTGCCAGTCGACGTCGAATGTCACGTCATTGGACGTTGGGCTGACTGTGCGGGTGCGACCAATGAAGACGACGCCGGCTTTCTGAGACGCCACCTCTAGCGAGGGTGTCGGATCGCATTCACTCGATCCTGCGTGCGGCAGGACCGGCAAGAACAGCAGCACGGTGATGGCAAGCGTGACGGGACGCATACTGTCTATGTCGGCATCAGCGGAAGTAGTCCTAAGAGCAGAAGGACGATGGGTTGTGGTCCTGGCTTCAGCATCACTGCACAACCGGAGCTTTCGAGCGTTATCTACCAACGGGATAGCGAGGAGGCCGGAACAGATGCTGGAACCGCAAGAGCTGATCCAGGCATACGAGCGAAACACGCGAATCGTCGAAACCCACGGCGCGGGGCTGTCCCACGAGGAAAGCCTCGCCCAAACGGATTTCAACATCAATTGCATGAATTGGACCGTTGGTCACATCGTTTGGTACCGGGACGTCCTTCTCGAGTACCTAGGTCAGTCCGAGCGCACCATTCCGGCTGAGCGGGCGGAGCGCTATGCGCAGGAGTCCGCGCCGATCCTCGCCGACGGTCCTGACGTGATCCCGTTCGCCGAGCTCCTCGGTTTCGCCCGAGTGAGCCAAGACCGACTGGCAAAGGTGCTTGGCGATATGACGGCAAAGGACTTTGCCGCGGAGCGAACCGAAGGGGATCGGACCCGCAAGGTCGCCTCCGTCGTTCACTTCAACTATTTCCACGACACTTATCACGCAGGCCAGACCGAAATCCTGCGCCAGGTTGCCGGAGCCGGCGACAAGGTGTCCTAAGCGGCCAGGGCCGTCGCAATGTCGTCGACGACGGATTCGGTCGCCTGCCCCAGCTCCCGCATGAGGTGAAGCGCCGCAGACATCTCGAGGTCGGAAACCTCGTTCGGAAATCCCTGCAGTGCCGCAGTGAGGTCTTCTACCCGCCCGATTTGCTCGATGACCTCTCGAACGGTCAATGCGTCCGCTGCTCCGTGCAGCCGCTCGAGGGTGGTGACGAGATGTCCGGCTTCGACCTCGATCGTGCCAACGCCCAGACTTCGTGAGCTGAATCTCCGCAACCAGTCCGCGACCGCCTTGGCGGCAGAGCCCAGTCTCCCCAGCCGGGCCAGTTTGCCCACGCCGAGGGCGGCGATATCGGTCATCGTCATTCCGGCCCAACGGGCCGGGTTCTTGGCGAGTGTGTCGATGTCGAGAACCACAGCCGCGAAGGCGACGGGATCTTGCCTGACCATGGCGAGCGTGCGCCCCAAGCTGGCCCAGGACTCCCGAAAGTGGTGGCTGTCGATCAACAATGCACCGCTCAAATCCCACATTGCGCTCGCTGTGCCGGCTAGCGCGGCGGCCACTCCCTCCAAGAACTCCACGAGCAGCGGATCGTCGCGTTCGATGATTTGTGTCGCGAGAAAGCTGTGCGTCGCGCCAGCCAACGTTTCGAGTGCGCCCGTACGGATCAGCGCCGTGTAGGCAACAACCCTCTCGTCCGGGTTGAGAGCGGCGAGTGTGCTCAGCGCGGCAGTGAGGGCAAGTTGACTGTCGCCGGCCCGAGCAGCGCATATCTCTATGAATTCGATTGCCACGTCCGCCGGCGCCGAGTCACTCACGGCCTGAGCGATCTCGGAGAACTTCCCCCCGTGCTCGGCGTTGGCGACACGAAAGATGATCGCCGCGCTCGCCCTTGCTGCGATTGTGTGGAACATCTCAGTCTCTTCGGCTTTGTCGAGATTGCCCCCTGCCATGCCGTCCATCTCGCGCAGCCACCGATACAGGTGAGCATCCTCGAGTTGCGAGATCACCGCATCGAGCTCGGCTGGCTCCAAACTCGATAGCACTCGGCTGACGGCTAGAAGGTCGGTTCGGCGTACGTCTCGCATCCACGACTCATCGAGCAGATCCTTGATGTGATCAGCTACTTGTGTCGCCAACTGCCAGTCCGGTGCGTTGTCCGGACGCTCCTTGGCCAACTCGTATGACAGGTAATCGATGAGTCGCTGCAGCTGCCCAATCAATCGCACTTCGGGGATGGCTTGCATCAGCAGACTGTTGCGCTCTGCGATCGCGATCTCGAGTGTGAGTTGGGCCGCTTCGAATTCACGACCTGCACTGAGCGCCGCGTTGAGATCATTTTCGATGTCCTCTTGCGCTCGGGGACGTAATCCGAGATCCCGTTCGATCGGCACGTCGCGCCCAGCATCAAGAAGGTCGTTTGCGAGGCTTTTCTCGGCGATCGTGAGGAGTACCCGTCGACTTCGAACGGCCTCAGCGGACTGTCGACACCACGCAGCAGCAACAACCGTCAGCCGCATCTCGAGAGCACGGCCACAGAGCTCTCCGGCATGGAGGGCTTCTCGGCGAAGCGCCAGCAGCCTTTCCGACTTCGCCTCAACGTTGTTGGCAAGCTCTGCCATCGACTTCAGATTCCAACGGACTTCCGTCATGAGTCTCCCTAAATACTGTTATATAGTGATAAGTAGGGTCGAGTCAACGGGTCAGGCGTCGGCCAAGATGAGTCGGGTTGTTGGCATAGTCACGGCTCGCGAGACTGGAGACGAGGAGGAAGTTTGATCCGCCACGTCGCAATGTTCACCTGGTCGGAGGCTGCGGAGGATGGCGACATCAGGGCCGTTGCAGCCGGGCTTGCTGCGATGCCGTCGAATGTCCCCGGAATTCTCCGCTACGAACATGGAGATGACCTCCAGCTCGGGCCCGGCACGGCCGACTATGTACTGGTGGCTGACTTTGAGACCGTTGAGGACTATCGGGCCTACGCCAGGCATCCCTTTCACCGGGAATTCGTTGAGCGCCACCTCGAGCCGGCCGTCGGGAACGTTGTACGTGTGCAGTACCACGTGTCGTGAGGGTCGCATATGACTGAGGCACTCGAGCCGGCTGCCAAGCTCGATCTTGCGTACTGGATGCGCCTAACGCGAACGCTCGACGATGCCATCGTGGCTATGTGGAAGCAGGGCCGCGGTGTTGGCGGGACGTTCTCCGGCAAGGGACATGAGGCAATCGCGGTCGGTGCCGGATATGCCCTCGGCGAGGATGACGTTGTTGCTCCTATGCACCGAGATCTCGGCTGCTATTTGGTGCGCGGTATGGCTCCGGAGCGAATCGTCGCCAATCAGCTTGGCAAAGCAATGGGAGTCACTTCAGGGCGAGACGCCAACCTCCACGGTCTTGGCGACCTCTCGCTCAACATCCTGGGATTCGTGAGCCATCTGCCGCAGTCGATGCCGGCCGCGCTCGGAGCCGCTATGGCGTTTCAATACAGAGATGAGCCGAGGATCGCGCTGACCTTCGTAGGCGACGGTTCTTCGAACACCGGCCTATTCCATGAGACGCTGAATCTGGCCGCGGTGCAAAAAGCCCCCTTTGTGGTTGTGGTGGAAAACAACCAGTACGCGTATTCGACCCCGCTGGGCCAGCAGATGGCTATTGAAGACATCGTCGTGCGAGCCGATGCGCATGGCGTGCATGGTGAGATCATCGATGGCAACGACGTGGCCGCGGTCTATCGGGCGGTTGCTGCCGCAGCCGCCAGGGCGCGCCGCGGAGAGGGTCCATCGCTCATCGAGGCCAAGACCATGCGCATGCTCGGTCATGCTATTCACGACGGCGCCGAGTACGTGCCTCGGGAACTGCTCGCTGAATGGGAGGCTCGTGATCCAGTCGTCTCATGGGAGACCAAGCTCGTCGGAGAGGGATTGATCAGCGAAGAGATGCTGTCCCGGCTCCACGCGGAATGCAGGGAAGAGGTGGAGATGGCGATCGAGCAGGCGGAGAAAGCGCCGCTGCCTGATCCGGACACAGTCGGCGCGGGGGTGTATGCCCCGTGACTGAACGGCAGCTCACCTACCTTGATGCGATAGCCGAGGGCCTCATGGTCGAAATGGAGCGTGACCCCGACGTACTTGTGATCGGCAACGATGTGGGCGGCTCGTTTGGCGGCGCGTTCAAGGTCACGAAGCGAGTGGCAGAGAAGTTTGGGGATCGCCGTGTGCGCAATATGCCGATGACTGAGCTCGGATTTGTCGGTGCTGCCAACGGCATGGCGCTCATGGGCCTGCGCCCTGTCATCGAGGTTCAGTTCGCAGACTTCATCTCGACGGCATTCGACAGCATCGTGCAGTACGCCGCGACCACTCACTACCGCTGGGGCGCAGCCGTTCCCTGGGTGGTGCGCGCTCCGAGCGACGGGGGAATTCGATCGGGACCCTTCCATAGCCAGAACCCTGAGGCGTGGTTCGTTCATACACCCGGACTCAAAGTCGTGGCGCCTGCCACCCCTGCGGACGCCAAGGGTCTGCTCATCGCCGCGATCCGCGACAACAACCCTGTCATCTACTTCGAATCGAAGCCGCTGTACCGATCGCTCAAAGGTCCGGTGAGCGAGGGCGACGCTGCGGTGCCGATCGGTGTGGCGGCTGTCGCCCTGTCAGGCGACGACCTGACGATCGTGAGCTATGGATCGACGGTTCATGACTCGCTCCAGGCCGCCACCGAACTCGCCAGGGAAGGCATCATGGTCGAGATCGTTGATCTGCGTAGCCTGAAACCTCTCGACATGGATACCGTCCTCACGTCCGTGGAGAAGACCGGTAGAGCGCTCGTCGTGCATGCGGCCAATCGAATGACCGGAGTCGGAGCCGAAGTAGCGTCCCGCATCGGCGAGGAAGGGTTCGGCTTTCTGGATGCGCCTGTTCGCCGGCTTGGAGGTCTCGATGTCCCGGTGCCATTCAGCCCCCCGCTCGAGGACGCATATCGGGTTGGCCCGGCTGACATCGTGGCGGCCGCGCGAGATCTGATGCAGTGGTAGCGCGCTGAACGGGATTGGATCTAGGCCGTATCCCGGGTCTCCCACTCGTCGACTTCCATCCACGCCGGGCGATGCTCGATCTTGGCGCCGTAGTTCATGCGTCGAATCCGAGCCTCGACTTCCTGTGCGTCGTCGAACTCGGCTGAGGGAAGCGCTCGCATCCGCGAGGCAAGCTTGTCCTCGTAGGTCATCGAGTCATCGTCGCGCTTGGCGCGCAAATGGTCGTCTTTCTTCCTTCTTAGCCACTTCATCGTGCATTTATCGGCAAAAACCGGGTTTCTCTTGAATACTCTTAGCGGTCGAAATTGCTCCGGTTGTGGGGCCAATGCCGTTTTGTTTGCTCAATAGATGGTCTATTTGTCAGCACCATCCGGCATGGCGTAGCCGCTGTTGGATAGTCGGATTCCCTTTGAGGATTCCGCATAGGACCACTCGTAGCCACTCTCTGTGGCAAAGACGAGTGGGAGGGCCGTCGACGGAGAAGCGGCGATGTGCGCGCGGCAGCTGGGTTCGGTGCTGAGCTGAATGGGCGAGGGACGATCAGCCGGACGAGACAAGCGCGACGGCCGTCAGCGCGGCCGCCACTCCCGCTAGCTGGTACCTACGGAGCCGCTCGCCGGCAAACAAGTAGGCGAGTCCCACTGTTGCTGCAGGAAAGAGACTTGCGACGACGGAAACAATCGCCAGGTTGCCCTCGGTCGTGGACGCAATGAAAGAGAGGTTACCGATGCTGCCCATGAAGCCAGACCCGATGATCAACGCCACCATGGGCCTGGCCGGGACGATTGGGAGTCTGCGAATCGCAGACACGGTCAACATTGCCAGCGCTCCGCCAAGCCGCAGCGGCAGCACGGCAATGGCAGTGCTGTCGTCCGTGAGTTGGTCGAGCCCAATGAACATCAGGCCGAACCCGACGCCCGCTCCCAGGCCGAAAAGCATGCCGAGTCGGACGTTGGAGTCGAACGTCGTGGCCCTGGTTCCAGGTCGGCTGATGAGCCAGATCGCCACTAGCGCCACCGCTATCCCCACGAGTTGGACCTCAGCCAGCTGCTCGCCTGTCAGCAACCCAAACAACGCCGGAATGCCCGCCGTCAAGATCGCCGCTGTTGGAGCCACGACTCCGGTGTGCGTCTTGGTGAACCCGTAGTACAGGAGGAATATCGCAAGGCCGGCACTTCCCCCTGCCGCCAGCGCCCACCAGAAATCGGCAAGCGTCAGTGAACCTCCAATCAGCAAAGCAATCGGAATGAAGCTGACGAAGCCGGCTACCTGGGCGCCGAGTGCTACCGCATTGACTTGACCCCCACGCCGCGCTGCCAGACCGCCAAGGAAGTCGCCGGTACCCCATGAGAAGGCCGCTCCAAGAGCCAACAAAACAGGCATGGCGGGACCGTAAACGGTCCCGGTGCGGTTTGCGGAGCAAACCGCTGCTCTTTGTCCCCGGCCCTTGCCCCTGAGCTACCCGCGGAACTTCATTTCGGCATTGGCGTGGTCTACCAGGATGCCGGCGGGGGCGAACCTGTCGCCGTGTGCCGCGGCGAGGGCTTCGAGTTTGGCGACCACCGTGTCGGCGCCTTCACGGTCGACATAACTGAAAGGTCCCCCTGTGAATGGTGGAAATCCGAGGCCAAATATGGCACCGATATCACCGTCACGAGCGTTGCGAAGGACGCCTTCCTCGAGGCACATCGCCGCTTCATTCACGAACTGGAGGCCGAGGCGCTCCTGAATCACCTCGGGTGCAATCTCCCGGCGCTGGGTGACGCCGAGGACTGCGTAGACCGATTCGTCCACATCGCCCTTCTTGCCATCCTCGTACATATAGAAGCCGCGCCCATTCTTGCGGCCCTTGCGATCGTCGTCCACGAGTCTGTCGAGACCGCCCGCAGGTTCGAGTCGCGAGCCGAAAGCGCTCTGCATGATCTTGCCGACCTTGACGCCAACGTCGATTCCTACTTCGTCGGTGAGCGTTATCGGGCCAACCGGAAATCCCCAGTCCACCATGGCTTTGTCGATGGCCTCGATGGCCACACCTTCGGCGAGTAGGTATCCGACCTCGTTCATGTATGCCGCGATCACCCGGCTGGTATAGAAGCCGGTGCCGTCGTTGACGACGATCACCGTCTTGCCTTGCTGCTTGCCGAATTCGACACAAGTTGCGGTTACCCAGTCTGCGGTCTCGTCGGTGGTGATGATCTCGAGGAGCGGCATCTTCTCAACCGGCGAGAAGTAGTGCATCCCGATGACCCGCTCTGGGTGAGCTGCCTTGGCGGCGATGTCGGCGATTGGTAGCGACGAGGTGTTGGAGGCGAATATCGTTTCCGTTCCGACGACGCTTTCTACTTCGGCCAGCATCTTGCGCTTGAGGTCGAGATCCTCGAATACAGCCTCGATGATGAGATC